>CAYSYX010000041.1:0-37034 GCA_964435055.1 uncultured Polyangium sp.
GCATGGTGTGCAGATGCCGCGTTGCTCGATGTCGTCAAGCGCGCGGCGATTGTGCCCGGTGTGGATGATGAAATGCTCATCCGACTAGCGATGATCGTGGATCGATGTTCCGTACGCGGAAAACACGAAGTGCATCGAGCGGATTTACTTCAAGGGCGGCTCAATACGGCTGCTGTTCAAGATGGAAAAACCATTACCGACGATGAACTCGAATTTCTCATCCGGACGGGACTACTGATTCCGGTGGATCGTTTTCGCGAAGAAGCCGGATATCGAATGGATCCCTTGTTGGATCTGTTGCGGCCGAGCATCGCGACGCGATTGCGGGGCTCTTGAACCATGCGCCCCTTGCATTTGCTCGGATTGCCGGCGGCCGAGTATCGTTTCTATGCGCCGGATGGTGCGCCGCTCGTTTTGCCCGGGGCCATTCCGACGGGCGACCATGAAATCATTCTGGCATTTTATCATCAGGTATTGACCGAACGGCTCTTGCCGCGCGTCGAAGTCGATTGGTATACCAAATTGCTCGCGCCGAGTCAACGGTATTTGGAATATCTTCTCGGCCATTTGGGATCGAGCGGGGTTTTTCTCGTCGTCAAGGTGCGGGAACAAGGTGTCGATTTGCGCAATATCATCGAGCATCCGGTGATTCACGCATTCGAACACGTGGCGATTTCCAATGTCCATCCGGGCGGGGGCGAACCATTGCGAACGCTGCTCGCGCTCACGCGTGACGTGCGGGATCGAGCGGAAGAATTGTACAATGAACACGCGGAGCGGCTTGGTTTACGCTTGGATGGGTGGCAGATGGTGGCCGATTTCGTCCAGTCATTGCAAAATCCCATTGACGTCCTGGAAACCGTTAATGCATTGATGGAGATTCAGCTCGAAACGAATGCGCCCGAAGATCAGCGAAAGCGCATTTTGCAGCGCATGTTGATCCGGCTGCTCGAATGGCGGCCGGCCGGTGAATTGTGCGCATTGATGTGGTTGGCGACGAAAGGGTTTGACATGGCGCAAACGAAACTCGGCGAGGAGGCGTCGGGGTTGCTTGCGGGCTTGCAGGCGCAGGGACTTTTGCGGGATGCGAAATTGCAGCAATGGGCAAAGTACCTGGAGCACCACGTCTTGTGGGAGGGCATGTTCGCCGCCGAGGGGCGATTGCCGACAGAGGCGCAATTGACGGAGAAATGGGCGAAGCGTGTTCGGGCGGCGATTCGTCAAACGGGACGACGGGCGTTGTTCGAAGCCAAAGCGGAAAAGCATAAACATGCAATTCTGCATGAGCTGCTCGGGGCATTTCAGGATGACAATGAGGGGAGATCGGCACGGGCTCGAGAGCGTTTCGATGCTGCCGAGCGTATCATTCAGGTGGGTGTGTTCGGCGCTGATGTGTATGCGTATGCCAGTTACGTGCGCGGAATGCTCGAATTGGACGAGGGAGCGCTCACGCGCGCGGAGGAATCGTTGCGGGACGCGCTGCAATACGCAGAACGCGGGAACATTGAGTTCATAATTCGCGGGCGGATGGCCGAAGTGCTCGGACTGGCATTGCATCGGCAAGGCAGAAATGCCGAAGCAGAGACGACATTGCGGGCAGCGTTGCGGCTGAAGGTGGAACATGGCGATTTTGCGATCGGCCGCGCAATCACGATGGGGCTCTTAGGTCGGACGTTGCAAGGGCAACGCAAATACGTCGAGGCGGAAACGATATTTCGCGACTTGCTGCGATTGCAAGCGGAAGCCAATGAGACGGCGACGACTCGCGGGATCACAATGCACTCCCTTGGCTTAGCTTTGTACAACCAGGGCAAATTTGCCGAAGCGGAAACGGCATTACGAGAATCATTGCGGCTCGGCAAAGAAGGTGGCGATACGTCGGAGAGTCTCGCCACTACCCAAGAACTCCTCGACGAAGTGCTCGAAGCTCAGCGGAAGGCCGCCGAACCTTCGTAATGGTTTCCCTCACGCCCTCACCAACGCAATCTTTTCTTTCGCCAACCTTGTAGTCCGTAGCACGTTCTCGCATTTGTCGAAACCCAGTAGTTTGTCGACGACCAGCGCGTTGTTTTCTCGCTCGAAACCATGTATTCGTAGCGTTGTGCAACGCGAGCATTCGCTTTTGCCCGGACGGTGAATGAAGATGGACCACCAGAAAAACCTCGAAGTCGTCGAGAAGCATCTCGTGCACATCGACGGCGATTCGCTTTGGGTTACCACCCGGGGAACCGTGACTCTGGAGGACCTCAAGCAGCTGATGGAGATTCAATATCGCATCAAAAGCACGCACGGAATGCTCTTCGTCTTATTCGACGGTCGAGAATGCACCGGTATCGATCCCAAAGTGCGACGTTATACCGTGGCGGATCGAGAGCGTTATGTTGCGGATCTTTACGTGGCGTTCGGCGTTCCATTTGCGCTGCGTATCGTGATCAACATGATGGATCGCGCCAATGCTCTCTTGGGCCGAAAATATTCGCCTCTGCGCATGTTCGACAAAGAAGAGGACGCCCGACGGTATTTCGAAGACGAACGGGTACGATTACGCCGAACATTGGCCCGACGGTAATTGCGCTCTTATTGGAACATCATAACCAAATGGCTGCTGCGGGACCGGGGTCGATGCCGATCGTGATGCAAATCTTATGAAACGCCCGCTCGATACGGCCTGGCAAAACCATCGTGAGGCACTTACTTCATGAACTTTTTTCAAAACTCGGTAAAGTGAGCGCGACCGATCGGGAGCTGCCATGACCCGTTTTACATTTGCATTGCTTGCGCCGGCCCCCGCAGTTTTGCTTGGATGCCCCAGTAGCAATCGATCCAAGGTTGAACCAGGTAAAACCGACGCGAAGACGGAGACGACTCCGAAGCAACCTCGAAAGCTCGGGGAATCTTGTTCCACCGAAGTTCCTTTTCAGCAAGGCGATTGCACGGAAGGGTTGCTGTGCGGTCCGGGCCCCGGAGGCATTTGCACGTCGCTGCGGGGTTTGGGCGGTTCTTGTGAAGGTCCGGGACTTTGGATCGATACCATCCGGGCCGGCGAATCGTGCTCCGCTCCCTGCAAAACCGATAAAGATTGCCGTGCGTCCGAAGGGTACACGTGCGACGCCGCCTGGGGCGCTTGTGCACTTCCAGGTTTTCCCTCGCCCAAGCCCCCGGTTTGCAATGCGAAACCGTTGGTCAAGAAAAGCTTTGGACCCGTGCGGCAGATCGAAGTGGCTCGGGCGGCATTGCCTACGCGGTTTGCGAAAGCGGCGGCAAGACGTGTTCGCCAAATGAAGCCGTCGGCGATGCTCCATTTGCAAGTTATAGCTTCGGACGCTTCACGACCAAATGGCACGGCGAATATTACGCAATCACGGTCGATCCCAATGCAAAAATACTGCATGTCGTCTGGACGCAGTCCGTGAGCGAAAACAAAGAATCGCATTCCCGCATCTTTCACGCCAAAGCCAAGCTCTGAAGTTCGGTTCGGCCGGCTTTGCGCCATTTCGGAGTTCTGCAAATCCCCGCCCCTCGATCCGAAATGACCTCATAAGCACGACAAACGCAGAACATCGGCGAAACGGATCAATGCCATCACCTCCGCCGACGCGTGTGAGGCTGACAAACGGCCGGCACAAATACCGATAGCAATACGTCGGGCCGCCGCGCGACGGTGGCTTCATTGACGTCAGGACGTACGGCCATTGATTCACGCCGTGCATACCTATTCTGAGATTCGCGCTGCGCACCTCAAACTTTTTTGAGTCTCCGATCAAACTTCGGCCATGTTCACGCCCCCGGCGCGAGGGCACTCTGAGCGCTGGAAGGAAGGATTCGTATGTCGAATCAAGGGTTTTCGCGAGTGTCGGGCGCGAGCGATGGACAACATCCGTCACGGGTGCTCGAACGTTTGCGCACGACGTTTTGGGTGGGTGCACTCGTTACCATGGCGCTCACGCCGGCATGTGGAAGTGCCGATGACTTGGACGTGGCGCAAGCGGTCGAGGACGAAGCGGTGACGGCGAGCGCCGCAGAAGCCATTACATTGGCCGATGCGCCGACATATCCGTTTGGCGCGGTTGATGGCAGCTTCAGCGTCGATGCACAAGGAGCGGCGACGTATTCGTTGCCGATTCAAGTTCCCCCGGGCATTCGCGGTGTCGAGCCGAAATTGTCGCTGTCGTATCGGAGCGGCGGAGGCAATGGTGTCGTCGGTGTCGGGTGGAACCTCAGTGGTTTGTCCGCCGTGACCCGTTGTCCGCGCACGGTGGCTCAGGATAACGTCAAAGGTGGCGTCAATGGCAACGCGCATGATCGTTTTTGCTTGGACGGGCAACGATTGATTGCGATTGCCGGCTCGTACGGTGCCAATGGTTCGGAGTATCGAACGGAGATCGAATCGTTCAGCCGTATCTTTGCGTATGGCACGTGTGGCGAAGGGCCGTGTCGCATTGAGGTAACGGACAAGACGGGCAATGTCGCGGTGTTTGGCGAAACGAACAACGTGTCCGTCTTCGGCGACGGAACGCCGCGGATCTACGCACTCAAGAAATTGACCGATCCCAATGGGAATTACCTGACGGTATCGTATTCCGCGTCGGCCGGTCAGCTTTATCCGACGCAAGTTCTGTACACGATGCACGCTTCGGCGCCGGGGCTGAAAACACGCCGTGTCGCATTCGAATACGAAGATCGAGCGGACAAGGAATTCGTGTACGTCGCGGGATCGAAGATTGCGACGAATCAGCGTTTGTCGCGGATCAAGACGTACGTCACGTACGGGACGACGGAAAAACTCGTGCGCGACTATCAATTGGCGTACGGGACGTCGGGTTTGACCAAGCGCAGTTTGCTGAATTCGGTCAAAGAATGCGATGGCCTTGGCGTCTGTTTGCCCGCGACGACGTTCGACTACAATTCGAACGCGGCTGGAACGGACAAGTTCACGATGAACATGCCGACGGGCACGGGCCTTTACGATTATCAAGGTCGCATGCGGTTCGACGCGGGCGCATCGTTGTATCCGGTGGATTTCGATGCCAATGGCCTGACCGATTTGTTGCGCCTCGAGCACGGCGACTGGGTGGCGGATCCAGCGGGCAATATGTCCGGATACTTCTTTCGAGAAACGGGCGCGTTCGACGCTTGGGAGCCTACGGGCGCGCAATTCACCGAACACATGAATGCGGATCAGATCGAGGTGTATCCCTTCGATTACAACGGCGATGGTCGAACGGACTTCATTCGGCGTGAAAGGGCGGATTGGGACAATGACGCCAGTTTGACGTTTGGCGTGTACGTCGCCAAAAACTCACCCGGATTCGATGTGTATTACCCGGGAACGCAAAACAGTTGGGGCGACTTTTACCAAGGGTTACTCGGGGCTGACGGTGGAACGAAAATCATCACGGGTGATTTCAACGGCGATGGTCGGGGCGATTTTCTGCGGGTCGAAACGGCGACGTGGGCGGATAATCTCCCGGATATCACGTTCAACGTGTTTTTCTCGACCGGCAATGGCGGGAATTTCAACATCGTCACGCCGACGGGCCCTGAATACGGTTCGGTCATGCGCGGCGATAAGGTCGACTTGATTCCCGGCGACTTCAATGGCGATGGGAAAACCGATTTCATTCGTCGCGAGAAGAGCGACTGGGACGACGATTATAGTCTTTCCTTCGGCGTGTATTATTCACGCGGCGACGGCTACTTTGACGTCTCTTACCCAGGTTCCTTCGTCGCCGGGGACATCTACCAGGACCAGCTGCGGGCGGACGTAACTCCCTATTACGTCAATTACCAACCCAGGTACACCATAGCGAACATCATTCCCGGCGACTTCAACGGCGATGGGAAAACCGACTTCATTCGGCAACAAGCTGGTCGCCCGACGGACTTAAATCCGGGCAACAACTTCAATGTCTATTTTTCCACGGGGAAAAATGGCAATTTCGAACGTATAACGCCCGCGGAGCCCGCGTATGTTCCCGCAGGCGAGCCGCCGTTTTACGGCTCGACCATGAACGGCGACAACGTCGACATCATTCCGCTCGATTACAACGGCGATGGGAAAACGGATTTCCTGCGCCGTGAAAAAGGCGCCTGGCAAAACGATGCGTACAATACCCTCGACGTGTACATCTCGAAAGGCGATGGCACCTTCGATCGTATTCGTCCGGGAACGCAAGGTGATTTCTACGATTTTTATCAAGGCGGTTGCCGAGGCTCGCAAGCGAACCTCATACCGGCCGACGTCGATGGTGATGGCAAGTCCGATTTCATTCGCCAGGAATGGGGCGAAGTGGACGACGATGCCGTCAATACGTTTCAGGTGTTTTTCGCCAATGGCGACGATGCCGGCGATTACTTGAAAAAAGTGACCAATGGTCTCGGAGGCACCACCGACGTTACGTACAAACCATTGAATCATTCCACCGTATATTCGGTGACCGCGTCATCGACCGACGCGGCATATCCGAATATGAAGGTGCGCGGATCGTCGATGTACGTCGTACAATCGACGACAGTCGGTCAAGCGGGAGCGCCCAACGCCGATACGTTCACGTACAGGTATTACGATGCTTTGGTGAATACCCTGGGTCGTGGATTCTTGGGTTTTGGTACCGTCGTCCAAAACGGACCGACGGGCACCACGCAAACGAGCTACAATCAGGACTTTCCGCTGACGGGGACCATTCGCGAGAAAGATTCGCTCGGTCCGAATTTGGCGCTCGTGCAAACCTTGTCGACGTACACCGGGAACCAAACGGCTTACGGTACGTACCTCGTGCAACTTACGCGCGAGGATACGATCCACACCGAAGGAAACGTCTCACCGAAGCCGAGCTACACGAAGCGCCGGGAGTTCATTTACGATGAAATGGGCAATATCGCCATTTCTCGGGACCTCGGGCGCCTCGATGATGTGACGGACAATGTGGATAGTTGCACGGTGTGGTTGCGGGATACGGCGAATTGGCGAATTGCTCTTCCGGCGTATTCGCGCGTTGCCGATTCCTGTACGTATTCGGCCGGCGCGTGCACGTGCCAAGGCGTCAGAAAGACGGTCGACCGATATTATTACGGTTCGCCCAACATGGCGGAGACGTGGGAATTCGACGACCTGAACGGGTATTGGATCCCGACGTATTACTCCTACGATGTGCATGGAAACATGCTGACCAGGTCGCTCTCCGGGACGGCGGCGCGCATCATCGAAACGACGACGTACGACAGCGATTACAAGACGTACCCGACGACGCAAACCCGTGCGTCTTCGTATTTGTCGCACACGACGAACTTCGAATACGATCCGCGCTTCGGCACCCTGGCGTCGCAAACCGATGCCAATGGCAATACGGTTGCCAATCAATACGACGGTCTCGGGCGGGTCGCCGCATTGTGGACCACGGCGCCGTCGGGCATTTTGACGGCGACGACGAAAACAACGTTCGGTAGTGACAGCATCGGGACCTATCGATTGACCAACCAGCTCGAAAGCTGGACCGGCAATACGTGGCGTTGGGAGCGCAATTATCTGGACGGTGAAGGGCGTGAATGGCGCACGGACAGCCAAAGCACCGATCCGAACAAACCGGTCGTGGTCAAGCGCGAATATGATGCGTTCGGACAAACGAAAAAAGAATCTCTGCCGTTTTACCTGGGCGATCCCGAATACTACACGACCTATTCGCGGGACCTGCTCGGACGCGTGACGCAAATGGTCGCTGCGGACGGTACCGCGACAAACATTGGCTACAACGTGGACACCGCGTGTGCGGCCTGTGTTCTGCTCGAAACGACGACGGAAGCATTCGGAACGGCCCAGGCGCGAACGTCGACGCGGCATTTCGACGTCGACGGGCGAGTCGTGCGGCAACAAGATTCCGACAATCGCGTGACCTCGTTCAAGTATGACAAACTCGGCCGCCAAATCGAAGTCACCGATGCGGTCGGCACGACGACGTTGCAATACGATGCGCTGGATCGGCTGGTTTCGTCGAATTCGCCGGACCGGGGACTCATCACGAACCAGTATATCCCGGGCGCGACGTGGCTTTCGGCGACGAATTTCGCCAATGGGCAACGGATCACGTACTCGTACGATCCCTTGGGACGCGTCTTGCAAAAGGTCGTCGTCGGCAAACAAACCACGTCGTATTGGTACGACGAGACCGCGTTTGCCAATGCAATCGGTCGATTGACGGGGGTGACGGTCACGCCGGCGAATTCATCGACGCCTACGTCGACGAACAATTTCTCGTATACGCGTGACGGGCGCGTCGCGACCAACGTGATTCGGATCGACAATACACCGTATACGGTGATCAGCAATTACGACCCGCAAGGTCGATTGACGGGTTTCACCTACCCGGATGGAACCACGCTGACGCGCTCGTACAATTCGCAAGGTTTACTGGCCAAACTCACGCTGGACGGCGCGGATTACGCCACATTCCAAGCTTACGCGCCGGGAGGCCAACCCAAGGTGGTGTCGTACGGCAATGGTACGACGACGAATCTGACGTACGACAGCATGACGCGTTTGACCACTTCGAAGGTGACCAAACCGAATACCGCGAATATTTTGGATTACGCTTACACGTGGGATGCTCATCAACGCATTACGGCGTTGACCGATCTTCGGGATGCGACGCGGACGCAATCGTTCGGTTATACGGCCGGCGGTCAACTCACGAGCGCATCCAGTACGATGTACGGCAGTTTGTCGTACGGATACGACAACGTTGGCAACCTGATCTTGAAAGAAGGCGTTGCGTATCAATACACGGGGCATCGCGTGACCTCGGCACCGGGTTTTACCGCGACATACGATGCTTCGGGGCAACGTACGGGACAAACGAAAAACGGCGTCAATTGGGCCTACTCGTACGATGGCGACGGGCACTTGGCGCAGGTGACGAAAAACAACGTCATCGTCAATCAATTCGCGTATGACTTCACCGGCGAGCGCGTCAAGAAAGTCGATACAAACAATGTCGTGACGCATTACGTGACGCCGAATTACGAAGTCGTGTTCATGCCCGACGGTCGTAAGCTCAAGACCCGATACGTCAATTCGCCGATGGGACGCGTCGCGGCGAATACGACGGAAACGCCGGCGGGAGGTGCGACGGCGCTTCCGGACATTCAGACGCTGGATCTGATGAAGGCGCAGTTTGCGAAGAACACGGTCGAAGGTTTGGCCGGGTATATCCGCAATCGAGCGCTCGTGCTCTCCTTGCAACCCTGGGCTCGTCCCACGGCAATGGGTTTGCTCGCGTGTTTCATCGCGACGTTGACCCTGGGTTTGGCACGGCGTCGTTTCCCCGAGCGCTGGGCTAAGGCGGCGAAACAAATCCGCTCGTTGTTTGTTCCGGGACAAACGGATTACGCACGTCGTCATCCGCTGTTTGCCTTGGCCGTACCCGTGGTGCTCGCGACGTTCCTTTCCGCGTGTGGCAATGCGCCGCAAGCGTTTATCGACGAAAATACGGCGGTCGCCGAGAGTGAGCTCATTCCCGGACAAAATGGGGCCGGATATCCGGTCTCGGGGCTGTATTACTTCCACGCCAATCACTTGGCTTCGTCGAGCCTCATCACCGATTCGACGGGGGCGATCATGGCGCGGGTGGAATACAAACCTTACGGTGAAATGGTTCCGCTCCCGGACGATGGCGCGGACATGTTCCGGTCGAAGTTCACGGGTAAAGAATGGGACAAAGACAGCGAACTCTACGATTACCACGCACGGCATTACGATCCGTTCACGGGCCGATTCTTGACCGCAGATTCATTGCTCAGCGGTGGATCGGCGCAAGATGCGACGTCGCTCAATCCTTATGCGTACGCGAACAACAATCCCGTGACGTATACCGATCCGTCCGGGCATTTCTTCTTCCTCGTCATCATCGTGGCGGTGGTTGTCGGTGCCTATTGCGGTGGTATGTCGGCCAATGGCACGTGGAATCCGACGCAATGGAACTGGAATAGCTGGCAAACGTACGTGGGAATGGCCGCGGGCGCTGCTGCCGGGGCCGCGTCCGCAGGGATTGGCACGAGCCTTGGTGGATTCGCCGGGGCCTTCGTCGGTTCGATGCTCGAATCCGTGGTCATCAATGGCTTGCGCTTCATTTCTCCGCAAGGCAGCTCGCTGAAGGATTTCGGCACGAGTATGGCGATTGATACGGTGACGGGTGCATTCATGGCGAAATACAAGCCCATCATGGCGGCCAAAGGTAAGGCCCTATGGAATAAACTCGTCAATGGAGGTCGTCAAGCGACCGCCGAAGCTGCCGAAGAAGCGGCAAAAGCGGCGGCCAAACCCTCGCGCTGGAGCATGGCCTCCGAAGCCGCGCTCGACGTCGGCAAAGGCGGATTCAAGCTGAGCCGGCGGATCGGCATGAACGAGCTGCGGACGCGTTACAGTGATATGAACCCGCTGGCCACGCCAAACCCGCGCGGTGCGGATGTTCCTCCGCCGAGTCGCGTTGACGGGAGCATGATCGGCGATTACACGCGCAATATGCTCGATGCGTTGCTTGGCGCGTCCGGCGCGGACGATTTGAAAGGGCGCGCTTCGGGCGATTGGAGTTTTGCGCCCTCCAAGACGACGGCGCGTGGTGCAGCTCGGGCACCGAAGTCCTTCGCCGGCTTTGCCGTCGTGCACTGATTTCCTTCTTCGTGCTCCTCGTGGTTTGGCCGGTATAAACGATTGAACGGCGAGGAGCGTCCCTCCTTCATTTCGGCGTCTTGCGAATCCCGGCGCCTTGACCCGAAATGCCATAATCGGCCCAATACACGTGCGTGTCGTCCACCGCAATTCCTTGCGGTTGTGCTTCTTGATTCGCATACGTGCGAATCGCGCCTCCGCCTTTGGGAACCGCGAGGATCTTCCCGTCGGCGGTCGACGAGCCTGCGGTCCAGGCGGAAGTGAAATACACCATCTTCGCGTCGACTTCGATGCTGATCAAGTTGGGGATGGATGTGGCCAATTCGACGGGGGCTCCGCCGGCGAGCGGGATTCGAATCACCTTTCCATCGGGATATCCGCCATTTTGATACGTTCCCAGGGCGAGGATATAAAGGTTTTCCGCATCGGAGACGATTTCGGTGGGATAGACGAGACCTTTTTCAAATACGGTTGCGGTGTTGCCGGCGAGCGGAGTTTGATAGATTTCGCCGGTGTCCGGCGCCGTCGTGTACGCGTGCGTCGCGTCGAGCGCGATACCCGCGCAATACTTGGATTGCATGATTCCGATGACGCTGGAGCTCGAACCCCCCGTGCCCGTCTTGACGACAAACGGTTGACTCATCCCATCGCCCGCGACACACCAATATACGGCGCCCGCATTTCCATTTGCATCGAGGTCTCCCGCAATGAGTGGTAATGGTCTTCCAAACCCGCCCAGTTGATCGTACAGTTGCGTTTGTCCCGCGACGGATTTGGACCCTTTCAACACGAACCCGCTGCTCGGAGTAAACCCGCATGACCAATAAAGGTGGCTGGTATCGAGGGTCAACCGATTTGCACCAAACGCTAGGCCATTGACTGTCTGATTCAGCTTGACTGGCGATCCGCCCGCTTTGGGCTGCGCCAAGAGGTCACCGGCCGCCGCGTAAAAGATATGCGTCGAATCCACCTCGACGAGCGTCGTCGCATTGGCGCCGGTGACCACATCCGTGACGGGGCATAAACCCGCATTGCATGCGCCGCCGAGGCACGAATGACCACACGCCCCACAGTTCTCCGCGTGGTTTGTCACATCGACACATTGCCCATTGCAATCGATTTCCGCGCCCATGCACGTGACGCCACCGGTTCCACCGGCGCCGCCGTTGCCCATGCCCGCCATTCCGCCATTTCCCATCCCACCCGCTCCGCCCGAGCCCATTCCGCCGGTGCCGCCTTTGCCGCCCATGCCGCTCGAGCTGGATGCGGCCGTCATGCCGCCGCTTCCAGCGCCTTCGCCGCCTGCGCCGCCCGTATTGCCGGAGGATGACGAGGTTGCGCCGGACGAACCTTTGCTCGGTCCACTATCGCAGCCGGACGTGCCGACGACCGCCATGACGACAATCGGCCAGGAGAACGTGAGGAATCGGCGCAAAGACGAATAACGAAATGCAGTTTTCATCGGGCTAGCGTACATGCCTGCGCCGGCAAAGGCAATGGTGAGCAATATGGTTTCGCGTGTCGGACGGGAAGACGGCGTGTTATTTCGAAATTCACAAAATGTGCGCGACCCTCGTCCTCCGTTTTTACGAAATGGGGAAGCTTGGTGGGGAATTGGATTTCCACCATCTGGGGCGTCCGAATCATCATGTCCACCACGACGCGATGCCGAAATGCGGCTCCCACAACGCACACATCGCGGAGGAAATTGTCCGAACTTTCGACTGGTCATTTCCGCATCATGGGTGTATGTCGGTCAATATGATTTCCTCCGCTCGTGCTCTCGTGGTCGTAGCGTTGTTGTCCACCGCGTGTGGCAAGTCCGAATCACCCAAAAGCGGTGAAAATGCACCGGCCAAAAATGCGCCCGCTGCGGTCGAACCGGCCGCGACTCCCAAAAAAGCCGCCAAGACGCCGTGCGCTCCGGCCTGTTCCGACGCGACGCACGCGCAGGTTTGCTCCGAAGACGGGGTCGCATCGCTCGTGGATTGCGCGGCCAAAGGTCGGCGATGCGTCCGCGGAGTTTGCGCCGAGCAGCTTTGCAAGCCGGGAGCATTGCATTGCCACGAAGGCGAATTGTACAAATGCGATGAGACCGGCAGCAATCGCAAAGTGGAAAAGAAGTGTCGTCCCGATGGAATTTGCTTGACGGATGCCAAGACAAAGGTCGCAAGTTGCATTCAGAAATGCGACAAAGCCCTGCAACAGGTCACGCTCGCGTCGTATGAATGCGAAGCTTGCGATTTCAAAGACGTGCCATTCTGTGCGAAAACCGGTCCGGAAACCTCGTGTTCGGAAGCTGTATGTAATGGCGGAGAAATCAGTTATGGAGCGGGGATGTCGGAATGCGTCCGCGAAACCGACGGCCTGATCGTCCCCGGATCCGAGAAAAAAGGCGCGTGCGAAAACGCCACGATGACCGTGCAATACGAAGTCTGCGTCGACGGCAAACCGGAAAAACGCTCGCGCATCGACGGTTGCTGAGTCCCGATTTCGCGAACGATCGTCGTCAACGCAGCGACGGTTCTTTTTCCTCGACAAACTTTTTCAACAGCCCGACAGTGACCCGCCAATAAAAGTCAAGATGCCGAAAGATCGATTCCGTTGGGAAATTCCGCAACGTGATCGTGAGCGACGTCCGCCCACCGACGGGATCCAGCCGAAACTCGAAGATCGAGTGGTTTTCCGGCGTATCGGCAAGTCCCGAGATGGAGCTGAGCTGCGAATATTCGAGGTGATACGGCGGATCGAATTGTCGTACCAAACCTCGATTCTCGAAGTGCGCGTGATGGAATCCGCGTATCGTGATCGATTCGCCGACAATCCAATTCGTGTCGAGCTCGAGCTGCATTTCCGGCTCGGCCATCCATGCAATCATCTCCCGGATATTGGTCAGCGTCATCCACACGCGTTCGGGCGGGGCCTCGATGAGCACGGTATGGGAAACAGGATCGAACATTCAACAACACCCACGTTTGGCATGGTCGATCATTTTCGCGGATCCGTGGCTTCGAACCAAGCTTTGGCCAAGGCCGCGAGTTTATTGGTTTTCTTGGCAATGTCCTCGGGCGACGTCAACGTCACGACACCGCGATCGGAGGCCGCCCATTGCACCAGCCCCGATGAATCGGTGAATTCAAATGCGGCGGAGTCCTTCGATTTCGCTCCTCGATGAAAAATGAGCTGCACTTCGGCTTTTCCTTTGGGTGGAAAACGAAACGTGATTCGATCATCGCCGCCGATGCAAAAACTCGGCGCATTCCACTTGATTTGCTCCGTGATATCCGAATCGACGGCTAAAATGGTTTTTCGGAGCGTAATGATGCCTGTTTTGAGCGGATGATCGAGGTTGTCGAGGAACGAGTCGACGGTCATGACAGCTTTGGCCATGCTGCGGTCCTATCTTCACGAGTACGTGATGTCAAGTGAACAACGCTGCGACAGCTCTCGAACCTATTCGTCTCGGCTCACGGAAAAACTACTTCGTCATCTCGTCCGATGGTTCGCCAAGCAATCGCTCCAAAAGGTCCGGATATCGCCCTCGCCACGCCGAGTATCCGCCATAAACGACCTTGACCTCGGGATGACCTCGGTTCGCCAATCGATAACCCGCCGCATACGAGATGATTCCCGTGCCGCAGATCAAAATGGCCTCCCGATCGTGCGGAATTCGCTTCGATTCTTCGTCGAAAGAAAAAGCATTCCATTCGTGCGCTCCAGGAATGCTCCGTGATGCCCAACGCTCGTACGGCAATCGCAAATCCACCAAAAACGTGTGCGCGGACCGAATTCGTTTTTCATCCAAGTGCTGCGGATCCAAATACGCCAGGCCCTTCGGGGCATGCCCGACGATCTTTTCGAGCACTTCGACGACATACCGCATATCACGCGCCGTCGTCGTCGTTCCCATGCTCATACGAATCGTCGAAAGCGCCTCGCGTTGATCGATGCCCATACCCAAAAGCACATGCGACGGGGCAATTCGATCGGCTGTACAGGCGGAACCGATCGATACACCAATTTCCCAGCAATCGAGGCCCGCGAGCAAAGTAATGCCTTCGTGTCCCGGAAAAGCAAGATTCAGTGTTCCCGGCAATTGATGCGCATCGGGGGCTTCGTGCACGATGACGTTGGGACAAACTTTCCGCAAGGCTTGCAAGAATTCCCGCCGAACGTCCCACAATCGTTCGAGCTCACGGTGCATTCGATCGCCGGCCAATTCGGCGGCGACGCCCAGGCCGACGATTTGCGCCACGCCTTCCGTGCCCGTTCGTAACGCTCGTTCTTGGTCTCCGCCGGAGAGCAATGGGAAAAACGTCGATGTTTCGCGAATGTAAATCGCCCCCGCGCCTTTGGGACCATTCAACTTGTGCGCCGTGAGCGTCAGAAAATCACATCCCAATTCATCCACGGTAAAAGGGATCTTGCCGAAACTCTGCACGGCATCCGTGTGCATGGCCATGCCGCGTTTTTTGGCCAATGCCGCAATTTCCGCAATCGGTTGAATCGCCCCCGTCTCATTGTTCGCGTGCATGATCGAAATGAGCACCGTATCGTCACGCAAGGCCGCTTCGACATCCGCCACGCGGATCAAGCCATCTCGTTGCGCGGGCACGTACGTAACCGATCCACCCAGCTGCTCCACTTGCGCCGCGGCCCCCAGAATCGAATCATGCTCGATGCTCGACGTGACGATATGCCCGGCAAAACCTTTGCGAAGTCGTGCGTCAAGAAAAACACCTTTGATGACGGCGTTGTTGCCTTCGGTTCCGCCCGATGTAAACAGAATGTTTTTGCTTGGACAACCAAGGCGCTTCGCGACGGATGCTCGCGCCGTCTCCACCTGACCTCGCGCTTTGCGACCCAGCGTATGCAGCGAAGAAGGATTGCCGAAGGAATGTTGCAACACGTCCGCCATTGCTTTTTGCACGTCGGATGCAACGGGCGTCGTGGCATTGTGATCGAGGTATACGGATTTGGGTCCGAGCAGCATCGTGAGCCTCAGAAAATGAAGGGAAGGAATCGATAACGCACGTGCTGCATGTATTCCTTGTACGCGGGATCTTTCGACAAGAACGCTTCTTCGAGCAATGCGCGTTTGACATACAATGCGCCGGTGGCGAGGGCGAGGAAGATGTTCAGCGCCGCGGGGACTTGCAGTACCAGGCCGACGCGCAAAAGAATATCCGTGAAATACATCGGATGACGAATGATGGAATAAAAGCCTCGTGTTTCGACGCCGCGGATGGCGATCAAAATGCCGAAATTACGACCCAAATTGAGGATCGTCCCGAGGCCCAGGATGTTCGACGCGAGCATCGTGATTTTCGCCGCGAGCAGCAGCGAGGCATTTTCCGTTCGCGGCTCGGTGACGAACAACGCGCCCGAACCAAATGCCATCATCGCGATGAGCTGATTACGAAGATCCGGATCGACGCCTTTGGAAGGACGACGAACCAAAATGAAACCAAGAAAAACCGTCGTTTGAATGGCAAAGGACGCCTCGACATAATCGAATTTCCCATCGCGCCATTTGCGGATCACATCCCCGAGGAACAGCGATCCCAATCCAAGAAAAACCGCGAGGTTGATGACGAACGAGGCATTCGGACCGAGCTTTCGGGCGACGCGATCGAAAACAGAGGGGGCGGATTCAGAAGATGATGTATCCATTGCCGGAGATTTCCGACGCATCGAAGAGCAGAGAACGTGCCAATCGAGCGCCGAATCACGTTTCGTGGCGAATCGCGAGCTTCGCCGGGTATTCTCCACGTCGGCATGTGCAGAATCTGCGTGGGCAAGCAAAATTTGCCGTTGCAGGGCGCCTTATGCCCAATGACGTGCGAAGGGAAAACTACTTTGCGGAGGGGAAGTCGCTGTGAAGTGAATCGCGACGATCAGGCCGAGCGATTGGTTAGGCAATGGCAATCAAGCGCGAATCCTCACGCCTGAAAGAGCACGCAATACGCGCCTTGCGGGTCGCGAATACAGCAATAACGCGCTTCAGGGCCGAAGCTGCGAATTTCACCCGCACGCGTGCCGCCACGTTTTTCGCATTCCGCGAGGGACGCATCCAAATCGGCTACGACGAAATAAGGCATCCATACCGGAGGTATTCCGGTGTTTTTTCCGCGAGCGTGGCAAATCCCGACGGCCGAGTCCCCGCCTTTCATCGCGTAATCGTCGTACTCACCCATGCTGATCGCTTTGACTTCCCACCCGACGACACCCGCGTAAAAATCCTTCAGCGACGTCGCATCCGGTACCGTGATGTCCATCCACCCCATTGAACCAATCTTCGGTTTTTCCATGGGCGCACCCTACACAATGACAAACACATTGTCCAAGCCCATTTTCACTTCCGCGATCCGAGCGGGAATTTGTCCCGGTACGCGTCCGGGCTGCGAAGCCTCTCGTTTGTCAGGGCACGAGATCTCGGCATGCACGTTCGGCTTGCGCCGGGCCTATGGGTCGTGGCGAATCCGCGAGTTTGTCGGTTTGGAAGAAAGGGTGAGCGGTCGCAGGCCTTGCGGGAGACGAAAGCGAGCCTGGTCGAAGAAGGGGAAGATACCGGCGGCGTTCGCGATCAGCCGATGAAGCGGAGGAAGTAATCCGGCGATTTGCCGTTATACTCGCCGTGCCAGTAACCGTGCTTGTAGTTCGATTCGGCAACACCCGTCGACGTTTGCGAACCAATGAAAATGCCGTGATCCGGATCGAGCACAATGCCGATATGTCCCGGCCAATGAACGAGGTCGCCCGCGCGCGGCGAGTCGACTCGTTGGAAATGGGGCGAATGCAAGAATTCATCGGCGCGCATGTTCGGAATGTGAGGCGCTACCGTTCCACGAAGAACTGCCAGCACGAATTGGTTGCATACCATCTCGCGGTAGCTGATCTGATGTCCCACCATACGTTCGTAATTGCGCGCGTAAGTTGCAATGTCGTAGCTCATCGGTCGTACCTCGTGCGTGAGTACCTCCAAGGAAACACCATTCACGGGAACGACGAAATACCTTTTTCGGGCACAGCCGGCTTCTTGACGCTCGTTTGTCGACAACCTTTCGTTTCCAGGGGATCGCCGCATTCGCCATCCGAACCAAAAATATTCGTTGACAATGGGCCATTGTTGCGACCGACCGGAGCGCGATTGTTCCCTGTTTGTCGGGACGGAAAATTTCTTCTTGCGTTCGTCGGGGCGCGCGATAAAAGGCGTACGCCGTTTGTCATAACAACGTGGAAGTCATTCTACGAGACGTTGGGACAAACACCTGAAGACCACACAAGTGAAGGAAACGGGAGGAGTCGGCAATGGCCAGGACCAGCACGTATCTCAATTTCACGGGCAAAACAGAAGAAGCTTTCGGCTTTTACAAGAAAGCGTTTCAAACCGAGCTTTCCGGGCCGATTCATCGCATGGGGGATGTGCCCGCGGGCCCCGGCATGCCCACGTTGACCGACGCCGAGAAAAACCTCGTGATGCACATCGAGCTGCCCATTACGGGCGGCCACGTGCTCATGGGTACCGACACCCTCGAATCCATGGGCCACAAGCTCGAGCTTGGGAACAACGTCAGCATCAATCTCGAACCGGATACGCGGGCCGAGGCGGATCGCCTTTTCGCGGCGCTCTCGGAAGGCGGCAAGGTGGGAATGCCGATGATGGACATGTTCTGGGGTTCCTACTTCGGGTCATTCGCGGACAAGTACGGCGTCCGCTGGATGATCAACTGCCCCGAACCGAAGAAGTAACGTCGGTCGTTCGGACTGACGCACCTTGGCGTTTTCGCCGAAATCCCCGCGGAATTCGTGGAGTCACGCGCGTCCCCCACGTGATCGTTGACCCTTCCGCTCGTTTCGGGCTTGCTTGCACCCATGATGCGCCCTCCGCGCCCCCCGGAACCTGACCTCTTCGACGAATCGATTCCCGAAGGGAACAGCAACGCGGAAACGCATAAAATCCCCTCCGTACCGCCTGCACGCTCCTATTCCATGCCGCCTCCGGTCGATCCGACCACGGACGCTCAGGACGCCGTGCAGGAGCGTTACATCGTCAAACGGCAAATCGGTCGAGGGGCGATGGGCGAGGTTCATCTGTGCAAAGACACGCGTATCGGCCGCGATGTTGCGCGAAAAGTCATCCTGCCGATGTTCCAGGCCGAACCTCAAGTCCGCGCGCGGTTCTTGCGCGAAGCGCGGGTGCAAGGGCAGCTCGAACACCCGTCGATCGTGCCCGTGTACGATTTGGCCACGGATGCCGGTGGATCGACGTACTTCACGATGAAGTGTCTGCGCGGTTTGACCTTGTCGCAGATCATCAAGGGATTACGGCACAAAGATCCCGAGATCGTCGAAAATTATTCACGTACGAAGCTTTTGAAAGCGTTTGCTTCCGTTTGTCTCGCCGTTGATTTCGCGCATTCCCGCGGCGTTTTGCATCGCGATCTCAAGCCGTCGAACGTGATGCTCGGAGACTTCGGCGAAGTGTATGTGCTCGATTGGGGCCTGGCGAAATTGCGCAAAGACGCCGTCGACGAACAGCTCGATTTCGAAGACGTGCAAGACGACGTCAAAACAGCGGCAGGCAAGATCCTCGGCACCTTCGGCTACATGTCGCCCGAACAGGCGATGGGCAAAGTCGCGGCGCTCGACGGTCGATCCGATGTGTATTCGCTCGGCGCGATTCTCTTCGAAATCCTCACGCTCGAGACGCTGCACGCAAAAGACAACTGGAACGTCATGATGATGGCGACGCTCAACGGCGTCGATGCTCGTCCGTCCGTCCGAACGCCGCACTTGGAAATCCCGATGGCGCTCGAAGGGATTTGCGTCAAAGCCACCGCGCTCGAAGCGAAAGATCGATTTGCGTCCGCGCGGGACATGCAACGCGCGCTCGAGAATTTCATGCACGGCGACACCGACGTCACCGTGCGCAAAGGTTTGTCGATCACGCACGCTCGTGCGGCTGCCGCTGCGGCTCAACGGGCCCTTGAGCATGGAGCGGATGTGGCGGAAGCTCGTCGCGAAGCCATGCGGGAGGTCGGCCGAGCGCTCGCGTTTGACCCGACGAACACCGAAGCGATGCGCGTTCTGACGGAGATCGTCACCGCGCCGACGGTGGAGATTCCGACGGAAGCCAAAGCGGAGGTGCGGATGCACGGCTTGGCGCGATTGCGCTTGGCGCTTCGTGACGGCGTGAAGTTCGACATCACGTCGCTGGTGCTCATGGTGCCGCTCTCGTTGTGGATGGGCGTGACGAGTTACGCGTACTTGTTGGCGGTCGTGGGTTTGACCGCGATCGCGTCGGCGCTCAAATTGCTTGCAGCTCAAAGCAGTGAAGTCCCGCGACTGCATGGATTCGGCTTCGGCGCCTACTTTTTCAACATCGTGGCGCTCACCCTGATCGGCCGAACGTTCGGCCCGTTGTTTTTCACGCCGCTCATCATCTCGATCTTCACGTTCTCGTTCTCGATGACGAATTCGTGGCGTTTCCGAAGCATGATCATCGGCACGGGGTGTTTGTCCGTTCTCGGCCCGCTGGTCCTCGAGTTGCTCGGGATCATTCCGCGTTCGTACGTTTTTGAAAACGGCGCGTTGTTGATCCTGCCGCAAGGCGTGTCTTTTCCCGAGATTCCAACGTTGTGTGCGCTCACGTTCGGCACGTTGTTCTTGATCGTCGCTCCCGCGATGATCATGGGCCGCGTGCAGCTGGCGCTTCGGGATGCCGAGACGCGCAGCGCGATGCAGGCGTGGCACTTGCGTCAACTTCTGCCCGAAGAAGCTCGACCCAAGTCCGTGCCTCCGCCGCCGATGAGTCGCCTGTAAGCCGCGAAGATGCTAGCGATGGAGGCTCATGGACACCATCTCGGACGAACCTGCGCGTGAGCCGGCGAGGCCCGCGGACACCATCCCGGACGAACCGGCGGGTGGTCCGGCGAAGCCTGCGGAGACGATCCCGGACAAACCGGCGGATGAACCGACCGCTCCTCCGAAAAACGCCCCGGACGAACCTAAACGAGACAAACCCTGGCTCAGGATCACGATCGCCGTCCTGGTGATTGTCGTCATCGCGGGCGTGGGCGCCGCGCTCGGGTATCAACCCTTCGTCAATTGGTACATTCGTCGTGAAGCGCTGGCGCGCGGGTTCGAGCTCGATTTCACCGAGTTCGCCATCATCCCCGATCGCGTGACCCTGCAACGCGCGTCCATTCACCTCGTGGGTATTTCGAATGTGGATGTTCGTTGCGACGAACTCGTCGTGGATCTTCAGGACACGGAGCCGCAGCGCGTGCAGTGCAAAGGCGGCTCGGTGGATGTGACAGGTGCGTCGGAGGAGCTTCAGCCGAGGCTCTTGTCTTTTGCCAAAGCTCACGAAAAGAGCGTGCGTCTTCCGATCTTGTTTTCCGGGGAAATTCGTTACGGCGATCGCGACAATCCCGTCGTGGCGTTGTCGGGCGACGTGAAGAGCCCGGGCGATGGCGACTTCGCGTTCGAGGGAACAGTTCGGTTGGGACAAACGAAGTTCGGGGCGCTGTCGTTTCACCGAACGAAAGACGACAAGGTCGACATGGGGTTTGGCCTAACGCTCTCAGACAAACCCGTCATCCATTTGACGTTCGATGCGGCGGCTGTTCCATTCAAGGGGACGGTTTCGTTCGAAGCTCAAAAGATCGACGATGTTTGTCGGGCGTTTTCTTTGCCGATTCCAAAGGGGCTCTCGGGGTCGACGGTGGAAGGATCGGTCACGTTCACGCTCGACGGGCAGCTTCCGTCGACGCCGCATCATGGAACCGGTGCGTTTGTCCTGAACGGTTGGGTCCCGCCTCATCCCAGGGAGCTCGACGGCATCGTGTTTGGAAAGACGACCAAGCTGGGGACCACGTTCGAAGTGCTTCCGGACTTGAGCGAAGTGCGCTTCCCGAAAGCGACGGTGGATGCGGGTGCGTTGCATCTCGAAGGCAAAGGCAATGCGGTGCGCGATGGATTCTCGGCGGTCGCCAAAATGGATCTCAAAGGCGCCGTCGCGTGCAGCGAACTCGGCGCTTCGGCCATTGGTTCGCGGATTTCCGGGGTTGTCGGGACCATCCTGCGCCAAGTGACACGCATGACCGTCGGCGGAACCGTCAACATCCGCGTTCAAGTCGAGGTCGACACGAAGACACTGTCCGAAGCAAAGGTCGATCAAGCCGTCGACATCGGCTGTCGCTTGCGTTAATTCCCTCGCCACTACCTCGCATGTCCTCCGACAAAAAACTCCCCGCCGGTCGTTTGGGTCGTTTGGTTCGTCTTGCCGAACTTGGTGCACGTACGGGTTCGTCGATGTTGTTATCGCGCGACTCGACGGATGCGGCGAAGCGGGCGGCGGAGATTCTGGGCAATTTGCGTGGGGTGGCGGCGAAAGTCGGTCAGATGGCGGGGTATATCGACGGTTTGGTCCCGGAGGAGCATCGGGATGCGTATCAGGCGTCGATGAAGACTTTGTTGGCGCAGGCGCCGCGGTCGTCGCCCGAGGCGATCAAGAAATTGATTGAAAACGAATTGTCGGCGCCGATGGATCGTTTGTTTGCGCAATTCGACGACGTGCCGGTCGCGAGCGCATCGATCGGCCAGGTGCATCGCGCGGTTTTACCGGACGGACAGGAAGTAGCCGTGAAAGTGCAGCATCCCGGCATTGCGGAGGCGGTCGAGAGTGATCTGCAAAATGCGGGGCTCGTGGAAGGCGCCTTGTCGATGATGGGCACGCGCAGGCTCGATTCCAAGAATGTTTTGGAAGAGATTCGGGCGCGTTTTCGGGAAGAGCTCGATTACTGCACGGAAGCGGAGCGGCAAATCGCATTCGCCAAGGTGCACGAAGGGGACGAACAGATCCTCATTCCGCATGTATTTTCGGAGCATACGGCGCGGCGCGTGTTGACGACGAAATTCATGCGCGGCGGTTCATTGGACGACGCGAGTCGTTTGTCCGAGAAAGAGCGGATCGAGGTTTGTAAAACCTTATGGCGATTCGTGTACAAGGGGACGCTCCTAGGGGACATGTTCAATGCCGATCCGCATCCCGGGAATTATTTTTTCCAGGACGACGGGCGCGTGGTGTTTTTGGATTTCGGTTGTGTGCAGACGATTCCGGCGAAGCGGCAGCCGGTCGCGCGGCGATTGCATCGCGCGGCGTGCGAGCGGAATGAGGCGGCGTTTGCCGAAGCGGGAAAACTGATGCTCGAGACGCGTGGGGGTGCGCATGAAAAACGGGTTCTGGGGTATTTGCGCAAAGCCTTCGAACCGCAATTCTCGTCGCCGTATCGCATTACGCGTGAATATGTCGCGACGCTTGTGGCGCAGATGAAAGACGCGGGCACCGAAACGTTACGGCACAATGATGGATCGTTTGTCCCGATGCCCGAGGGCATGCTGTTCATGAACCGATTGCAGTTTGGATTTTATTCGGTTCTGGCGCGTCTGGACGTGCCCGTGGATTATGCCGCGGTCGAGAAATCATTTCTTCCTTGATGACAACGGCGAGTGATCTGTGGTTTCGTATTGCGATCGAGGAATACGACCATGGCCACAAAACGCTCCGCAAGTTCGTCGAGTTCGTCCCGCGCAACCACTGCATCCCCGGCGGGTTCCACGCGTAAACGCGCGGCGGCCCCCGCTGCCAAACGCGCGGCGGCTCCCGCTGCCAAACGCGCGGCTGCACCTGCGCCCAAGCGTACGCGTGCGGCTGCTGCCGCTCCGTCTGCGCCCGCGGCTGCTCCTGCGCCTGCGGCGGCTCCTGCGCCCGCGCCTGCGGCACCGGCTGCGGCGGGAAATCGGACGTACCTCGAATTGTCCGAAGACGGCGGCGGTTCGCATAAGTTTTACGAAGTGATCGTCGATAAAACCAAAGTATCGATTCGCTATGGTCGCATTGGGGATCCGGGGCAAAAGCAAGAGCAGAAATTCGGTTCGGCGGCGGAAGCGGAAGCATTCGCCAAAAAGAAGATCGGCGAGAAAACCAAAAAAGGTTATGCGCCCGCGGTGCAAGGCGAGCGGCAAAAGCGGGCCGTCACGCGACGCGCGATCAAGAGTACGCCGTCGACGGCGAAACAAGCGCCGGTTTTGTGGACATTCGCGTCGGGCTCGTCGGCTTTCGGCATTTTCATCGACAAGAAATTGTGCTGGGTGGGTAATGAAGCGGGCGCGGTGTATGCGGTGACCGCGGCGGGAACCGTCGAGCAGCAATACAAGCTCCCCGACGGAGTGAAATGCCTCATTGCGGACGATGATTGGCGTTATGCCGGATGCGACGACGGCAACGTGTACGATCTCGGCGGGCACGTTCCGCGTTTGGCGTACGAAATCGCGGCCAACGTGAACATCTATTGGCTCGATATTTACCGCGGCAAACTTTGCGTATCCGACGACAACGGCGGCATTGCCGTGTTCGACCACGAAAACGAAACGAATTGGCGCAAGCAAAGCACGGGATCGAGCGGCTGGATGGTGCGCGGCGACGAGAAAGGCGTCTATCACGGGCATTCGGACGGCGTGACCAAATACTCTTGGAAAGACGGCAAAGTCGAATGGAAGGCAAAAACAAAGGGCTCGGTTTTGTTCGGTTGGCAAGAAGCCGATGACGTGTATGCGGGCACGGGTGACGACAAAGTATACGTATTTACGAAAGCAGGAAAACCCGGCCCGATTTGCGATTGCGACGATTCCGTGTATTCCTGCGCGGCTTCTCCCGGAGGCAAATACATTTTCGCCGGAGATTCGTCGTCGTCGGTCTATTGCTTCGATGCGACGGGCAAACGCTTGTGGAAACTCGGCACGGGATGCGGTTCGGCGTATTCGATGCAATACCTGGACGAACGATTGTACATCGTGACGACCAATGGATCGCTGACGTGTATCGATGCGAGCGAAGATGCGATTCAAAAGGCGCAGGCGGGTCAGGTGCCCGAGGCGAAATCGATCAAAGCTCCACCGGTCAAAGAAGTCCCGTCCACGCAGCTCGAGACGACGCGGGATACGTCGAAGGGCGTCATCGTCGAATGCATTCAGGATGGATCGAAGGTGCGGGCGCGCGTGATTTCGCCGGGGTACAAGAAAACCTACAATTGCCAATTCCCGCGCAACATTCGGGAAGTGGGCGCGAAGTTCGTCGTGGATGAAGTGCGCGAAGTCTCCGGCGGCGGGTTTTACCGCGTATTGGGCAACATCAAGCGTTTGGCGTAAGGGTCGTACGGCGCTGAAAAATCGCCTGGGATCGAAGCGACAAACGTTTCGATTCCGGGCGGCGTATGCGAGGTTTTCCCATGGCATTGCCCCTTGGTCCGACTTTTGTTCATCCCGCAGTCGCGCTCATTCCCTGGCTTTATCGCCCGTATCAATTGCTCGATACGTACGCGCGGTTTTACAAGGACGCATTTACGTGGCGTCTGCCGGGTCTCGATCATGCAGCGGTGTTTTATCATCCCGATGCGGTGAAAGAAATCTTTTCGCTCGGGCCGGATGAAGCGCATGCGGGCAAAGTCAATGCGGTGCTCGGCCCATTGCTCGGGCAACATTCGATGCTGTTGCTCGACGGGGCGGAACATTTGCGTCATCGAAAGTTATTGCTTCCGCCATTGCATGGCGAACGCATGGCTTCGTATGGGGAGCGTATTGTTCGGTTGACGGAGGACGCGATTCGGACCTGGCCGAATTCGGGCAAGTTTCCCATTCATCCGCATCTTCAGCACATTGCGCTCGATATCATCCTGCGCGTGATTTTCGGCCTCGAAAAAGGCGATAAGCTGGACAGGATGCACCATTATGTGTCGCAGCTGTTGGATCAAGGGGCGAATCCATTGCTGCTCTTGCCGGAATTTCAAAAGGATCTGGGAGCGTGGACGCCTTGGGGCAGGTTTGTCCGTATTCGGGCCGAGGCCGACGTCATGATTTACGACCTCATTCGTAAGCGCCGTGATTCGAAGGAAAAACGAGACGATATTTTGTCTTTGTTGCTCGAAGCTCGGGACGATGAAGGCAAGCCGATGCCCGAATTGGAATTGCGGGACGAACTGGTCACGCTGCTCGTTGCGGGGCATGAAACGACGGCGACGGCGTTGTCGTGGGCTTTGCGCTGGATCTTGGATACGCCGGGAATGGTGAGTCGCTTGTTGGTCGACCTCGAGAAGGAAGGTGCCTTGACGAACCTGGCGCCGGATCGCATCGTGAAGTCGAACTTATTGGATGCGGTGGTGCGTGAGACGTTGCGTTTGCAGCCGGTGGTGCCGATGGTCGGTCGAATGCTGCAAAAGCCGGCGCGAATCGGCGGGTATGATTTGGATGCGGGAACGCCCGTGATTGCATCGATTTACTTGGTGCAGCGGCGGCCGGATTTGTATCCGGAGCCGAGACGATTCGATCCGGATCGCTTCTTACAGCGCAAGTATGGTCCGAATGAATGGTTGCCGTTTGGCGGGGGCATACGGCGTTGCATTGGAATGGCGTTTGCGCTGTACGAAATGAAGATGGTGTTGGCGACGATCTTGGCGCGGACGCAATTGCGATTGCCGTATTTCGCGAAGGTGCGTGAGGTGCGTCGGAGTATAACGATTTCGACATCCGGCGGGATGCCGGTGGTGATGGTGAAGAAGAAGCCGTTCGTTTCTTGACCCGACCCCTCCCGTATATCGAAGCGGATCAGTCGTGTCGGAGGCCGCGGGGAGGGAATCGACGGCGGTCGATTACGGAATACACGTCGTTTGCAAGACGGTCAGGCTTCCGCCCTCCGAATTGATCGTAACAAAGTCCATTTTGCCGTCTCTATTCACATCCGCCGCGACAATGCCTCGCGGATGCGTGCCGACGCCATAATGAACCGCCGCTCCGAATACACCGCTACCTTGATTCATGAGTACGCTCGCCGTTCCGCTGCCATCGTTTGCCACGGCCAAATCGAGTCGCCCATCCGCATTGACATCTCCGGCAGCCAGTGAGCGCGGATTTCCTTGCACCGGGTGCGTCCCGCCAAGCACGAACGTCCCGGTTCCTTGGTTGAGGTAAACTCGTACGGCGCCGGGAGACGCGTTATCCGTCACCGCCAGGTCCGGTTTGCCGTCGCCCGACAGATCGGCGGCGACGATGGAGACCAGCGACACACCGACCGCGTATTGGATTGGCGCGCCAAACGTTCCATTGCCTTGATTCATCAACACGGCGAAGTCTTGGCTGGTGCCGTTCGCCACGGCCAAGTCCTGATCCCCGTCACCATCCAAATCCGCGGCAGCCGCCGACCAAGGATTTGTTCCCGGCGTGTAAAAGGTTCGAGGGCCGAAGGTTCCATCGCCCTGATTGAGCAGCACGGAGAGATTGTTTGTCGTCGTCAAGGAAACAGCGGCGAGATCCGGCTTGTTGTCGCCATTGAAATCGACGGCGATGACCTGTTGCGGCGAATTGTTGATATCGTAATTCACTTTTGGAACGAACATGTTGTTTCCCAGCCCCAAAAATACGCTCAGCGTGTAGGTGGTATAGTTCGTCACGACCATATCGAGGATGGAATCACCGTTGAAATCGGCCGTCGCAATGGCGGAAGGATTGGGCCCGGCGGCGATATCGATCGGCGCGACCAGCGTTCCCGCCCCTTGCGTGTAGATAATGCTGACGTTCTGATCCGAGTCGTTGGCGGTCGCAAAGTCGGGTTGGCCATCACCATTGAAGTCCGCGGTCATGATGCTTCGATAGTTATGAATGAACGGATATTTCGGCGACGCGGCCGGGGTTCCATCCCCGCGATTGATCACGACGCTCAAGTAATTCTCGTAGATATCGCCCACGACGATATCGGCGTCCATGTCGCCGTCGAGATCTCCCGTGGCCAGCGAATAGGCATCCGCTCCACCATTGTAATGGTTCACCGCGCCAAACGATCCGTTGCCCAGGTTCAAGAATACATCGAGCGTGCCGCGAACGTCGAATACGCCGACGATATCGAGCTTCCCGTCGCCGTTCATGTCGATCGCGGCCAATTCATTGTAAGGGAATCCCGAACCAATCTTCGTCGGGGCACCAAACGTGCCGTTGCCTTGATTCATCATGACGCTGAGGCCTCCCGCGTTGCTCATTCCGACGGCGAGATCCGGCTTCCCATCACCATTGAAATCCCCGGTCGCTACTGCTTGGGGAAAAAGGGATCCCGTGGCGGCGGGGATATCGACCTTCGGCGCAAATGTTCCATTGCCCTGGTTCATGAGAATACTCACGGTGTTATTGGCGCTCGAGCTGTTGGCCGTAACGAAATCCAATCGCCCGTCGCCGTTGAAATCCGCTGCGGCGAGCGATTTCGGGACGCTGTCCGTCGAATACGTGGTGCCGGGGGCGAACGTGCCGTTGCCTTGATTGATGAAAATGCGCAGCAAATTGCCGGAATAATTGAGCACCGCGACATCGCTTTTTCCGTCGCCATTGACATCTCGCGCCACGAGATCGATGGGATTCATGCCTGCGGGGTAGGTGATCGGAGCCGCGAACGTCCCATCGCCTTGATTCAACAAAATATCCAGCATGTTGTTTGGATTTTCGCTGCCGATCGCCAAATCGACGTGACCGTCACCATTGAAATCGGCGGCGTCCATCGTTCGAGCGTTGACGGTCACGAGGTAATTGACTGCGGGTGCAAAAGCGTGATTGCCCAGGTTGCGATAGATACCGATCGTGCCGTCGCGGTTTGCCGCGGCAATATCATTCTTGCCGTCGCCGTCGAAGTCGGCGATCACTTCGCTCCGGGGCCAAAGCACGGCCGGCAAAATGGGCAATCCGGTATGTCCGAGCATTCCCGAGCATGTACAGGCATTGCCGACGCATTGTTCGTAGCCGTCGCCGCACGTTGCGCCGTCCGCTTTGCCGGGGTGCTGAGGCATTCCGCCGACGCACATTTCACTGGTGCACGTATTGCCATCGTCCTGGGGGATATCCAGATCGTCCGCAATGCTGATGACGTGGCCTTGGCCGTCGCAAACGCTCGTCAGACAATCGCTGCCGGTTTGCGTGGTGATCGGCGTATTCGCCGCCGTGAACATCATCCCGCACATCGCATTGATGCACGTTCGCATTTGGCATTCGTCGTCGATGCCGGGGCAATCGTTTGGCATGGTGCAACCAATACAGTTACCATTGCCGTCGCATTCGAGCGGCAAACCCATCGACATTCCGCACGTCGTTCCCGGAGCGACGGGCGGATGAGCGGGGGCGGCTTGTAAACAGTCCGTATCCGTGCACATACAAATATCTTCCGTGCAAGGATTGCCGTCATTGGGAAGATCTTCGAGGTTGGCGACCGGGCCGATTTCATTCAGGCCGCGGCATTTGTTGGTGGCGCAATCGCCGTCGATTTGTTGTCCGAACGGCAGGCTTGGAGGGTACAGGTCATAGCCGCACACATTGCTCGCGCAAAGCGCCTCGCCGCAGGGGTATTGGGGACAATCAGCTTCCACGACGCAAGCAACGCAGGCTCCCATTCCATCGCAAACGTTTCCTCCGGAGGAACACGGCGTTCTTTCAGGAGCCGGCTCGTGCGCGACGGTGCCTTCATTGCAGGTGTCAATGGTGCAGGGGTTGCCGTCGTCGACGGCGGGGCAATCTTTTGTCGCCGGTGCCGGATCGCTGCATGCTCCGGAGAAAACGACGATTCCCAAAAAAGAAACGAAACCCCACGAAAAACAATGCCGCTTTTTCGATAGCATCCCGCGCATGTATCACGTCCATGCGCGGGCGGCAATGGCTGTTCGGGGACGAGCTCGCGTGTGGCAATTCAATTGCCATATTCCTCGGCGCCGATATCGAAGTTCGCGCCTCGAGGCAACGATGTGCCCCAAAAATCACGATTGCCCGGGTCGGTGACGAAGAGCGTTGGAGCAAGCCCGGTATCGATTGCCGGCGAACCCGCCGCAAGGCGATACGGGGCGAGAGGCGGTACGGCAATTCCACCATTGGCGGCGCACGACGGACCCCAAGAAACGACCTGCGGATCGACGTAAAAGCCGGTGTTTAGACCATTGAGGACTTCTTGTCCTTTCGCCGTGCGCCAATCTTGAAGTGATGTCGACCCTTCGAAGTCGGGCGTGCCGCCGGTGGTCCAATAAATATTTCCGGCAAACGTCATGAGTCCCGCCGAAGTGCCCGAGCCCCAAACCCAGACGAGCGGCTGGCCATTCGACGTCGCGAAAATATTGTTGAATACGCGATGTCCCGTCGAACCTGCCTCCATCGCCGGATTGAGCGCCGGAGCATACGCGTTCATGACGGTATTGCCATAAACGAACGAATTCTTCATGCCCGCGCCGCCGCCGAAAGAACACCACGTGATGGAGCCCATTTTCTTCTTTCGCGCGTCGTTGATCGTCACGTTGTAGCGCACGATGTTATTGTTCCACGGCACATTCCCCGTTTGGCACAGAATGAGCCCCGCGCCGTCGTTGTCGTGCGCATAGTTGTATTGCATCACCGAATCGCTCACGCCGACATCCAAATCGAAACCGTCGCCATCTTGGAACATGTCATGATTGCTGTACGATTCATTGTATTGAATCGTGACGCGTCGCCCGTTGTACGTCCAAATTCCCACCGGACCGGCGTTGTTTGTCCCGGCGCCACCATTGTCGTGGGCAATGCTGTGCTCGATGAGGGCATCTTCGACGCCCCCGAGCACGATGCCGTCTCCGGATGGCCGAGCAACGTTGGGATCGCCTAAGTTGCCATACGCCAGGCTTCGTCGTACCACGACGTGCCGGTGCCCTCCCACGACGTCCGCATAGGTCGAAATGCCCGCGTCGCGATTGTCATGCGCGGAGACGGAATCAATCAATACGTTGTCAAATCCCGTCGCGCCGTTCCAGCTCACGACGAACAGCCCTCGGTAAAACCCCGAAACTTCGATATTCTTGAACGTCAAACCTTGTGCTTGACCATCCGTATTGGCACTCAGCCCGTCCTTGTTCGTCAATGCGGCACCCGGGCCGACGAAAATCATGTGCTCGAACGTCAAGTGGGACGAATTGTAGAGGTAAAGTCCGTTCTTTCCTGCTGGAATCGTAAATCGGGCGCGATTGGCGGGATCCGAGGTGATTCGAATCGGGTTTCCGGGTTGCCCGCCGAATCCGGTAGGAATGTTGATCGTTTCGGTAAATGTCGCGCCGGCTTCGAGCACGATGACCCCGCCCGGACCCACTTTGCCCAGCGCGTACGCAATGGTTTTGAATGGGGCATTGGCGGAAGTTCCCGCGTTGGCGTTGTTGCCCGTGGGGCTCACGTAATAGGTTGCGCCGGAATTGGTTGTGGTTTCAATGCACGCCACGCCATTGGCGACATAACCGGCATCGCATTCACATTTGATATTCCCGGCGTCGTAATGACAGGTTCCATGCGCCGAACACGATGTGCAAGCGCATGCTTCGACGGCTTGAAAACCTCCTCCGCTCGCGCCGCCCGAGCCGCCCATTCCAGTGCTGCTGCTCGATGACGTAACGCCGGAGCCGCCCATTCCGCCGCCGCCAGTTCCCCCGCCTGTCGAGGAGCTTGACGAGGAGCTTGACGAGGAGCTTGACGTCGAGGTTTCGCCAGTGCCGTTCGATGAGGTCGAAGGTGTCGTCTCGGTGCAGCCGTGGAGCAAGGCCAAAGCGAATGCACCTGGGATAGTTGAGAAAATAATGCGTCGTTTGTACATTCTCGACACCATAACGAATTTTCTTTTCCGGAACAATACGGCTCGGGGGTTCATGATGGTCACGGCGTCGAGCGGGGACGAAGTGTTGGGGCGCCGAAGTCACGTGATGAATGCACGGGGAGATTGCGACGAAATGGTTTCTCGCCAAAGCGAACAGCGGCTCGTTGCAGGCGGCGTTGTCATTGGCGATGAAAATGCCCGGCTGTCGGATGCTCGCCCATTACAAACGGAGCTTCATCCCTTCGTGCGTCGCGACGAAGCCTAAACGTTCATAAAAACGATGCGCATCTTTGCGTGTTTTGTCCGTCGTGAGTTGCAGCAAGGAGCATCGGCGGTTTTTGGCTTGGGTGACACACCATTGCATGAAATATTCGCCCAAACCTTGGTTTCGGAATGCTTCGTCGATGTGCACGGCTTCCACTTGCGCGCGCATGCTCCCGAGGCGCGACAACCCCGCAATGAACGAAAGCTGAAGCGTCCCGATGATTCGTCCGTCGTACTCCATGACGGCGAGGAATTGGTTGGGGTCGTCTTCGATGGCTTGGAACGCTGAATAATACGCATCCGGCAGGGGATCCGTCGCGATTTCGCGCGTTTTTCCCAGCGGATCACGGGCGAGCAATTGCACGATGGCGGGGACGTCTTCGCGCCTTGCTTTGCGAATGATGAGTTTTTCCTGGATATTCGACCGCATCCCGCGCGTGTATCACGTCCATGCGCGGGCGGCAAGGTGCGGGGATTTACGCCATGCCGGGCCAAACCTTCACGCGCAGGGTATTCGGGTGTCCGAGCCGGGATACATGCCCCCTATTTGGGGTGGCTTTCAGCATCGGTGCAGTTCTTGCGCCGACGAGGCAAAGCATGCGCCAGGCCGAACCTTTGCCGATGAATTCGCAGTTTGGCGGGTAAACGATGACTTGATATCCTTGTCCATCGACTAAGAGATCCGGCCCCGGACGACACAGGCCCGGGCCCGGATGGTTCAAGCGACTTTTCGCTTTCTGTTTCGATGGGTTCGCGTACGGTCACGACAGCGAAAAACAAATGTTTCAAGTTTTTCTTGACATCCTTCATTCTTCGCGCCAAACCGGTTCCGGTCATGGCAAACCTGGACGATAAAGAACCAGTTGCTCCGGAAAAACCGCTTGCGACGCCGCATGACACGTACGTGTACAAGATGCTGAGCGATCCGGCGCTCGCGGCGGCGGAATTCAAGCATGTTTTGCCGAAGGAGATTGGGGCCGAGATCGAGTGGGACATCCTCGAACAAGACACGAATCGTTTTTCGGACGAAAACTTGGACAACCATTACACGGATCTGTTGTTCAAGACAAAGCTCCGCGGGCGACCGATCAAGCTGCGTTTGTTGCTCGAACATTCCAGCTACGACAAGCCGTTCGAACTGTTGCAAGCCTTGCGCTACCAGGTGGAACAATGGGAACGAGAATCGAAGGAGAAAAAGGAGGCGAAGGATAAACAACATCGCTTGACGCCGATCATCACGGTTATCTTGCACCACAGCGAAACAGGTTGGCGGGGACGACCGAGGTTCGTGGAGTATTTCGGGCTTGACGAGGACTTGGCGCGCTTGTTGAAGCCGTTTGTCGTGGATTTCGGGATTGTCCTGGATGACATCAGCAAGGTGAATACGGAAGCCTTGATTCAGCGTCCGGTACAGCCGACCGTCAAGCTGATGCTGTTTGCATTGCGGTTTGCCCGGGATGTCGCCCGCAATGGTCGGACGGTGCTGCTTGACGAATTGCCCAAGATGGTTCCGGTGATCGAAGAGGTTTTGCAAGGCCCGAACGGTCGGCTTGCGATGCGCGTTTTCTTGGTGTATGTGAAAGCAGTTGCCAAAGTTTCGGAGGCGGACGTGCAAACGAGTTTGCAGGAATTGATCGAGTCGCGACTCCATCCGGAGATGCTGGCCGCGTTCAAGCAATTGGAGGAGGCGCAGAGGGCCTACCGCGAGGGCGAACTCAGGGGCGAGCTCAGGGGCGAACTCAAGGGCGAACGCGCCGTGCTCACACGTTTGCTCACGCAGCGTTTCTGCGGGCTGACACCAGCTGCCGTCGCGCGACTCGAATCGGCAACGTTGGATGAACTCGATGCCATGACGCTTCGCGTGCTCACGGCGGCAACCGTGGATGAAGTGCTCGGTGGGTCGTAGGCGTTGAATTGAGAGCCGGTTGTCGGCACATACAAACCGTGGTCGATACATCAACGCACGGTTCGTCTCACCGTAACCATTTCAGTTCCGGCGTCGGCGTCGAATCGCCATGGCCGCTCCAAGCGCCAACACGAATGCCGCCGCATTTTCCTTCGTATCGCTCACCATTCGGCAGCCGCATGTCCCGGTATCGCCCGGGTTTCCTCCGCCGGAACCCGTCGCGGCGCCCATGCCGCCCATGCCGCCCATTCCGCCCATCATTGCACCACCCGAGCCGCCCATGCCTCCGGCTCCGCCCGACATATCCACGCATTCACCGGCCACGCAGACGAGCGGATCGAAACACGTCACGCCGTCGCAAGAATGATCTTCGCATTGACCATTTTGCGGATTGCACGTCTGCGGTGCCGTGCACGTCACGCCATCACACAGCGGCACGCAGCCCACAGGATCGACGCATTTCTGCTGCGCGGGGCACTTGACGTTCGGATTGCAAAACCCGACGCAGATGCCCGTCGCCGGATCACACGTCTCATTCGCGGCACACGTGACGCCGACGCAATTCGGAGTCGCGCATTGACCGGCCATCGGATCGCACACCATGCCCGGCAATGCATCACAGCCGAGGTTCCCGGAGAAACACGCGCACGGAACGATGCATTTGCCGAATTGACAAGTTTGTCCCATCGGGCATTGAATGTTTTTGCACGCGTCGACGCACGCGCCTTGAATGCACACCAGGTTGCCCGGGCACGTAATCGTGTCGCATGCGGGAACGCAAACGCCTTCGACGCATGTGCCGCCCGCGGGACATCCGCCGCCGCAATCCATGGGTACGCAGAGCTTGCCGTCATTGGTCAATTGACACGTGGCGCCGACGGGGCAGAACGCTTGTTCGTTGTCGCAGCCCATGAGGCATTGGGATTGATGACACGTCAGGCCCGCGGCACACTTGCCGGCATTTCCGTCGCAATCGAGATCCGGTGAATCGCACGCTTCAGGGGCGCCGGGATGCACATTCGGATCCGCGTCGTTGCAATCGCAGACCATCGGCGAACCCATGCAGCTGCAATCGACGTACAAGTCGCCGTCGGCGTCCGGACAAACGGCGCTGCCGGATTCGGTCAATCCCGCGACGGCGTCGATTTCGCCTTCGTCCGAATGAAACTGGCATTGGGGGAAATCCAAGCCGTCATTGCCCGCCACGATCGACGCATAGCGGAACGTGATGCCGCAAGGCAATGCGTACACCGTGACAAACGAATCTTCTTCGACCGAATATTGCGTCGTATCTCCGCACGTGGCCGCCTTGTTCGGATCCGGCGCACGTACCTCGACGAACCCTTTGGTGAAGATCTTCGAAAGCACCGCGCGATTCCATTTTTGTGGATCCACGCCCGTCGTTTGCGGCGACAGGATCATGTCTCGGGCATAAGGATTGTCCGACAGGAACACCGTGTATTCGGTGGATTCGCAGGGTTGAGGCCCATGGTCATTTTCGGCGAAAATGGCCACTTTATTCGACGGACCTCCGAGGTCGAAGACCAGGCCCTCCCAAGGGTAATAGTTGTCCGGTGTGCCATTGGGAACCCCGACGCCGAAGCCTGCGGGACAACCATTGACGATCGCGTGATTGCTGATGCGCAAAGGCTGCATCCACAAGCGATCCAATGCATTCATGTACGTCGCTCCCGTCGCCACATCCGGCGTGAGCATCGCGCAGGTGTATTGTCCCGGGCAATCATAGGGGGGCAGCGATTGACCCATGCACGTCGATGCATTGAGGAGCGGACATCCGGGCCAGGCATTGATGATTTTTCCGAAGACCGGGAGCTGATCCCCGGTCAAACCATTGCTGTCGCGAAAGATGTCGTTCACGACGCCGCCGCTGTTTTGGATGGCGTCGATGCACGCTTGCGCGTTTTGCGGCGACTCGTCGCATATACCGGTCGCTGCATTGGCGAGCGGGGCGAGCAACATCGCGCTCGTCGCCGCCAATATCGTGATGAAACGTCGAATCATGGAAACCTCCTGCGGCGACGATACACAACTTTTCATGAACGAGATTTCACAAAGGACGCATTGCCCCGCCGCAAATTCGGATATCATGCGCCCGGGCCTGCCCTGCACCCACGGCTCGTCCCTCCCCTTTCGTATCGTCCGAACAAACTACGAGGCGTACCCGCATGACGACGGCTGCATCAAGCGAGGGAGCATCCGAGAGCATTCCCAGCAAACTCGGCAAATTCGCCACGGAGCAATTGGACAAAGCCGAAGTGACGGTGACGAAAGGCGTTTCGACCGTTCGAGATTCGACGAATCAGATCATCGGCAAAGCCGAGGAGCAGGTCGTCAAACTGAACAAGGCGCTGCTCGAGACGAAAGACAAGATCTCGGGCGGCATCGATACGGCCATCAAGGAAACCGAAAAGCAGCTCAAAGAGGTCACGCCGGACCTGAAAAAGCTGGGCGAAGACGCGATCGGCAAGGCGAAGGAAAAACTCGACGGGCTCGTCACCGAAGTCGAAGGACAACTCGAGAAACAAAAACAGACGCTCGTTAAAACCGCCGAAGATCAGGTCCAAAACGCCGCGAGCAAGGCGAAAGAAAAGATCGACGAAGTGGGCGCCGCGGCCGAGGAACAAGCGTCGACGGTGCTCGATGCCGTCAAGGCGCAGTCGGACACGATCGCGAAGAAGCTCGATGATATCGGCGGGGAAATCGACAAACAGGTCGAGCAAATCGGGGCGGATGTCAAAGCCACGTTCGAGGAGGCTTTGGCGTTGGTTCCCGATCACGACGGGGCCAAAGAGGAGCTTGCGGCGAATGTCGATGTGTTTGTCGAGGAACTCAAGGAGGCGTCGAAAGATTCGCTCGATCAAGCGCGAAATTCGCTCACGTCCTTGGTCCAGCAAACCGACGACACGGTGAAACAAACGCTCGCCGACGTGCAACATACGGTCGGTGAAGTGCCCGAGCGGATCCAACGAAGCGCGCAGGACATTCTCGCCAAGGTCGATGATGCGGCCCAGAAGACCCTCGATGAGATCGCGCAGTTGGCGCGAGACTTGGTGGCGCGGACCTCGGCGATGCTCAACGAGTCGTTGCTGTTGGTCATGGGGACCGTGGACAAACTCATCGCCGATGGGTTTGCCCTGGTGCGAGGGATCAAGGCGGATCTCGATCGGTTGCTCGATCAATTGTTGGAACAGCTGCGTGATCTGACGCTGGGGACGCTCGAGGAAATCAAGAAAGCCGCGAACGACTTGCTCGATACGTTCGAGGGCGAATGCCACAAGATCTTGCAGACGATGGAGGACGCCGTCGTTGCGTCCGTCGAGGAACTCGGCGGCAAGATGAATGCGCAGATCAAGGCGCTGCAAGCCGATTTCGACCGGAGCTTCGATCTCTGGTCGGGCGCGCTGGGCCTGTCGTTCGTTCCCGCCGAGGGCTGGAAGATCGGCGCGAACTACATCCGCGGCGCCCGTGCGCCTTCGCCCGAGGAGCTGCTGTCCGAC
>CAYSYX010000042.1:0-36873 GCA_964435055.1 uncultured Polyangium sp.
GGCGTTTGTTCGAAGGAACGCCGGAGATGATGGCCGAGTCGTTATGCGACAAGAACGGAAAGCTTCCCGGAGATACGCGCGTGTATTGCGGGCATGAGTACACGGTCGGCAATTTGCGCTTCGCGCTGGCGGCGGAACCGGACAATGAAGCGGTCAAGCAAAAGCTCGAGGTTGCGCAGGAAAAACGGTCGAGGAATGAGCCCACCGTGCCTTCGACGATGGCGGAAGAATTGGCGACGAACCCATTTTTGCGCGTGACGGAGCCGTCCATCGTCAAGCACTATCCCGGGGAAAACCGCGGCGAAGTTTTCGGTAAAGTCCGGGCGGCCAAAGACATATTTCGCTAATTCGTCTTTGAGGAAGGGCGCTTTTTGGTGGCGGTCGTTTCGGCCGCGCGTTCTTTCTTGAGGAGCACTTTTTTCGGTGGTTCGGGTTTTTTTCCGAATTGCCGTTGAAGTCCCAAAAAAGCCGACAAGATTCCGAAAATGACACACGTCACGGCGCCGATGAGGCGCGCCCATTCCGGTGCGCCCTTGATGCCGTACACCATCGCGGCGACCTGGAATAACATCAGGCCGCCCATGAACAAAATCCACGGATTGGGTTGTTGCATAACCTCTCGTCCTCGAGCATCAGCAAAGCAAACGGCAACCATCCAAATCATCGTTCATATCGTTACTTGGCGCAGCACCACCGTTTCGGCTTCCGGCGACAAATCACCGCGCGGTGCTTCCGCCAAAATGCGCGCTCCTTCGGGGGTTCGTTCCAGCAATTGCGACTTTCCGTCGAATCGATTGTCGAACACTTGACCGATCAAGTGAGCGGTGACCGCGTATTGCAGGGAAGACAGCGGCGCTTGATCCAAATGAGACAGGATTCCTTCGGATAACCATTGTTCGTGCCGTTTCATCGCGCCGCTCGAACCAAGGAACGTCCAAGGATCTTCCCACGGCCAAAAATTGGCGGCCGGATGAGCGACGATGCGACATCCGTGGGCATCGAAATGCGATAACAGCGGCTGAAATTGCGGTTCGTTCGGGGTGTGGGCAATACGAAACCCATCATAACAAATCAACGTTCCGAGTTGGCCGAAGGGCGTCGAAACCGGCCATAAATCATGCTTATGACCCGGCGACAAACCCATCGTGTCTTCCACCGTCGGCACCAGGTTCACTTTGCGCACGACTCCGACGTGCCGTCCTCGGGGATTGAAAATATAGGAGGTATTGTATATTTTCCCGTCGGCGGGTCGAAAATCATCCGCCAAGTCCCCATAAGCATTCTTTGGCAAAAGCACGCTGCCGGCAACCGTCCACACATTGTATCGCTGGGCAAAACGCGAAAAGGTTTGTCGATAAATCCGACGTACTTCCGGCGCGGCGGCCAGCAGAAACCCAATCGTGGTATTGAGCGTTTTTCCTCGAACCATGGCGGCGACGATATCGCCCAATGCGCTTCGTGCGACGCGACCCAGCGCTTCGTCCGTCGTTTTTGCATTGCGCACTCGTTCCAAGCGATCGACCAGCGGCAAAAACGTTCCAATCATTTCCGGAAAAACCGCCAGACACGGATGTGCATACTCGGGTCCACGTGCCATACGCGCATCTTCGAGTCGACGACCCATACGATCGAGCATCGCCTCGAAACTTGCTTCCGACGCGTACGTTTCGGGATTCACATACACTTGGCATGCGGCAAGTTCGACGGTTGTTGACATCGGCGGCAGCGTATCGCGAGGACGCTGCGCTTGCAATCACCGTTCACTTGGGCTCGATACGCAGTGCGGGCACGTCTTTCGGGATGAGCAGCACCTTGGCTTCTCGATATCCACCGGACGTCGTCGGATCGACTTCGCGTTGAAGTTCGCCGAAAAGTCGCACCCGATCACCAGGTTTCACCACGACCTCGTCCGCCACGTCGTAAGGAAATGGATCGAGCCCTTCGTCTTCGGGGTCATCGTTCGGCGCGAGCGTCTTGACAAACGCTTCCAAATTCGTGGCTTCATCGCGATCGATCCGACGATGCGGTCCTTCGATTCGAATACGTCCTTCCGGAATTCGGGCGGTCGAACCGTCGTCGAGCTGTATCTCGAACCCTCGCGTTTCCGCGTCACGCAACATGAGGTCTGTCCCGAGAAACCTTGCGCTGCGCAAGTCGAGGGCCCACGCCAAACACGCGGTCGCCGAAGCCGGCGAGACCATCACGGGATTTCCCGTCACGGTTCCATAGGGGCCCGGTTTGCGCCCGAGTGACGCCGGACGAAGTATGCCGCCGCTGGGCTTCGGTCGATTTTGATAAGCTCGTACCCATTCGACAATCTTCATGATCAGCCAAACCAGCGCGACGACGGCGACGGCAACGAGCAAGATGACTGCAATGGCAGCGATGACTTCGCCCTCCATTGCGGCACTTCCGCAACCATCGCATCCGCCGCCGCAACCTTCGAAAAGTGAACCGATCCCCACGCCGCCGCCGCCGGCTTTTGCGAGCTGTTTGGCGCGGCGACGTACCGACGGTGCCCCCCAAACTTCATGGAGCAACGCAAGACGGCCTTGTTTGTTTCCAAGGGCGACGACACGATGTCGTGGGCCGCCTTCGCATGATTCTCGCGGTCCGAGCAACGTGCGACAATCGATGCACACCTGCGCGCGTGGAAATGCGGCGTGTGAAGCGAGGCTTGTATTGTTCGAGGTGGTGGGTTCGAGATTCGACACGGAAATGCCGAAGAAATATCACGTGATGTCGCCGGTCGCAATGCGTTGGTCGAGACAATTCGTGCTCGATGCTCCGCACGCGGCGTGGTGCGTCGCGGCAGGCGGATGGTTTGTCTCGTTGCAACAAGAAAGCCGAAGTGTTCGGCGGTAAGGACGTACTGCTGTCAGGGTTTTGCGACGATCGGTCAAACGATTACGTCATTCCCTCACGAACGACATTTGCGCAAAGACGCGCGGTTTTACCATTTCAATGGGGCGGACGGCATCTTCGTCACCAAGGAGAACCGCCGCTGCGCCGTATTGGTCGCCTTGGGTGAACGCGCGTAGGGCCACGTGGACGCGCTCGCCCGAGAAACTTGGTTTTCGAAAAGCGATATTCAAGGTATTCGCCCGCAACGCAAAACGCTTTTCGTGAGTCCACAATCGGCGCAGAATCGCGTCGGTGAATATGCGCGAGTAAACGAGCGAATTGACGTGCATATTCGAATCGGTTCGATCGCTGCCGAAAACAATGGGCGCGGGATCGAGCGCCATTGCGTCGTCGAGCCATTCGGCGCCGCTCGGCAATGCCAGCACGTCGTCGGGGGGTCGTCTTTCCGAACGAGCCTCCGGGATACGCGGAAAACCGGGCAATTCGAGTTCGGTCACGCGGCGATTCTCGGGCGGATCGAAGGGACGCGTGAGGACGTGTTCGGCGAAAATGCGACCGGCAAAAAGTCGCTCTCCGGCATTGGGCACGGGAAAACCGTGCGTATGGCCGGAAAAACCATGCACCGAACACCACATGTTCAAGACCAATCGGTCGACATTTCCTTCGGGGTCGATCGTATGCGCAAATTGAATGCGTCCTTCGGCATCGAGCGGCGTGTTGACGGAAAATGGGGCGCTTCCGGCTTCCATGATGAAGCGACTCAAAATCGGCAGGACGCGGGTTTTACGAAAAACTTCTTCCGCCACCATACGGGACACGACGGCCCAACCCGTTTGTCCCAAAGCGATGGGCAACGCATGCAGAAGCAAGTGTCCCGTTTGACCGATGTCGTCATATCGGACGCGAAATGAGGCTCGGGAGCAAAGTTCGTCGGGGACGACCGGTTCGGGAGGCAAGAGCGACATGGCGCGGGGTGTAGCAATTTTTCACCTGCCTGCACGGCGAAATTTGAAAAAAGAGGTGTTCCAAAGTTTGCGGAAACGTGTACGATGCCGGTAAGAGGGTTGGTCATGCGCACGCGCACTCACCGTTTTTCCATTTTGGGCCGTGTCGTTCGAGGGCTGGGGCTGATCGGGGTCGGCGCCGTTGCTTCGTGCAGCGATTTCGACGCGACGCGTATCGCGCCGCCCAAAGCGACGCTCGGCGACGACATGTTCGGCGTGCTTTGTGATCGGATCGGCGCCGGATCGCTGACCGAGGACGTCACAGGCGCTTCGTATCACGCGGTTTGTCATTATTCCAACACGGGGACGTACGAAGATACGGTGGATCGCAGTTATCTTCCCGCGGTGGCGGGGGATGTGCAAACGAAGACGCGGGAACTCGGCATTGCGAAAGTCGAAGCAATGGCGCGTCGTCGAAGCGACTTGGTGCGGGCATTCAATGCGATTTTCCCCGACGAAAAAATCGATAACGTAGCGACGGCGCAGTCCGGAGATACCATCGGGATGCACGACGCGTTGCTGACATTCAGTCAGCAATTGTCGCAGCTTTACGAGACAAACCCTTATGAGCCCACGGGTGCGCCGTCCGCGCCCGCGTCGACTCGAGCGATGGCGGATATTTTCGATGCGTTGTTCAAGAGCGAGCCCGCACGGAAAGCGATGTCTTCCATTTGGGGACGTCAAGGTTATCGTCCGGCAAACGTGGGGCTCGGAATTACGCGGCCATTGTTCGCATATCCGCGATTGCGTCCGCTGCTCACCGCGTTGCTCGACGTTTTGGCGCCCGAAGGACAAATCGCGCCCGAGCTGATTCAGATTTTGCGGGTCGTCAGTCGCGATATGGCGACGTTCAAATCGACGATTTCGGCGCTGGCGCCAATTGTGGTGGATTCGGCGAAGGCTCAGCCGAGTCGTCCGATGGAAACGATGGAGATGATTTCGCGTATCATGCTCGATCAGCATCCGTCTTATGCAAAAGACCCCGCGGGTGCGCCGACATGGATTGCCAAGCGGGACCGTCGCGGTTTCGTCACGCCTTTTGGAAATGTTCCCGGACAAGTCGGAACGGTTTCTGCGCCATTTTTCGATGGAAACAACGACGGTTATGCCGATATCGATGAATTCGGGCAATTCATTACGTCGAACAACGTTCCCATCATGTCGGCCATGCCGTTCAACATCCCGGGAACGGCGGGCACGGATGGTTGGGGGCGTCCCGAACCTCAAGCGTATGAATACATCGACACGTCACGCACGCTGGTCGGGTCTTTCGCGCAAGATTTGGGCAAATTGGTGGATTCGACGCAATATGCTCCGAACGGCGGTGATGATGCTTGGAAAGACGAACGCGAAACGTTGATGTATGCGGTCGCCGGGGCGAATCTATTGCTCGGTGATCGTGAAGATGCCGTTTACGATTTGGAGACGGAAGAAATCAAACCTGCGGGAACGACGTGCAGTTCGTGTGTACCTTACAAACGTTTCCGAGGTGAAGATTCCCCATTGCCGGATTTGGCGCATGCAATGGGACAAATTTTGGCGGATCCGGATTCGGACGTGATGCTCGCGGGGCTGCTCGATTTGGTGGAAAACCACGAAGGCAAAGTCGCGCGGCTCTTGGGGGCGATGCTGAAAGTCCGTGAAATTGCTTCGCAGCATGATGCGTTGGCGGCGCAGGGGAAAGAAAAGGAAGCAAAAGTTCCTTATGCGACGCCCGTATGGGATGAAATTGCCGACGTTCTGCATCGAATGACGGCTCGTCCGGGACTCACCGCGCGAGTGATTGAATCCTTTGCGGATCCGGCGATGGTCACGCCGTCCGGAGGGGTGGCGCATGTGGGTGAGGCATTTGCCAAATTGATGACCAATACGGATCAATTGACGTATTACGTCGAAGACATCAATGCGCCCGCATGGAATTTGACCATGCAAAACCCGCTCGATCCGTCCAAGCCGGTGGATCGTAGCAAAGCGGTCGTGGGTGACAATCGTTCGTGTTGGGAACGCACGCTTGATATCATTCACAACGCAAATAAAGTCAAAGCCTGCAACAAACAAGGCGCGAAGGTGAAGGCGGCTCTCGGCGGCATCAATCTCACGTGGCCTTTGATTGGTAGCTACGACGAATGCGAGCTCCTTTCCTTCGAAAACCTCGCAGTGTTTTATCTGGATTCGGTGCTTCCGGCGAATCACCAAAAACGGGCGGAATTCAAGATCAAAGCCGGGGAACTCGAAGCGCTCTTGAACTTCTTGGGCATCTTCACGAGCAAAGACAAACTCTTCGAGGATTCATCGGGGATCAATGGATTGACGCTGAAACCCGAAGCAGCGGCGCTCAATCGATTGGTATTTTTCGGGTCCACATCCGATCAATTCCCGAACATGCCCGACCTCGACCCGTACGTGGGCGGTAAAAACAAGAAGACGAACGACTTCGTCGCGGCCCTCATCGAGCCGGTCACGACGCCCGTTTGCAATTTGACGCCGCTCGGCACGCGCCATTGCGACACGAATGATCAGACCTTGCGCATTCGCGGCAAAAACACGCTGTTCTTGCTCGAGAGGTTTGGATTCTATGATTATTTGCGACCGCTCGTGGTGACCTTCGCCAACGCGACGTGCAATCCGAACTGCGAAAAAGACGCCAATGGGAACTACAAGTCCGACGGTGAAGATTTGTTGCTCGATTTGATCGAGGTCATGAAGCGACATTGGCCGGGAACGGATCACGGCCCCGAATGCACCGGTACGGGCAATGCCGCGACAAACCCGGCGTATTGTTCGGGCGCGGGGCTCAATACGTACGAACCCATCATTGCCGATGCGTTTGTCACGGATATGGTGCCTGCGCTCGCGGAATTGGCCACGGCCGCGCGGGATATCATGAAAGTCACGACCGCGCGTGGACCAAAAGCCGGCCAAGTGCTCAATGGGGCCGACGTTCTCGAATTGGCGGCCCGCGTGCTCTTCAACAAGGACTACGCGAAGAATGCGAGCATGAAGGACCGTCGCGGCAATACATCGACCGTGTGGACCGATGGAACGCCGCAAGATCAGGTCACTGGATTCACACTGTTTGCGGACGCATTTCACGGCATGGATTTGCGATTCGACAATGCGTGTGCATGCGATGGCAAGACCGGGCAGGAGTTGTCCGATTGTCAACAGGGGTATGATGCGTGCCGAATCGACGCCGAACGACGCAAAGGGCAATGGAAGCGGGCTCGTTCGCAGCTCGTGGACCAATTCATGGGAATCGAAGGGACGGGTGAAAATTCCAAGTTTGCCAATTCGGGAATTCCGCGGCTTCTTTCGACGACGCTCCGCGTATTCCGCGAGCAGGTCAATGCCCAGTGTCCGGATCGCGAAAATGGAGTGACGTGCGAATGGGCGAAATCCGAAATGGGTAAAACCGTGGCGGATGGGTTGGGCGGTCCGATGGTGGCGGCGACGGTCGATTTGCTGGAAAAGATTCGTCAAAACGACGCGGCTCGACGGGAAGTGGAAAAACTATTGGAATACACCCTCTCGTCGGCTTCGCCCGGCGAAGCGCTCGAAGGCACGATGTCGTCGGTTGCCGATGCATTGCAGGTTCTTTTGGCGGACGCGGAAATCGAGCCGATCCTCAATGCGGTGAGCGCTGCGGCCGAGCCTGAACTGGCGTCGGGGGCCAAAGGAACATTGCCGGCGAGTATGCAATTGCTGAAGGCTCTGAATTCGGATACTTACGACAAATATCACGTGATGGATCATGTCCTGCCAAACCTCGTGACGCCGCTCAACGGCGGAAAAGGTTTGACGCCGCTCGAAATCATCATGGATACCGTGGCGGAAGTCGATCGAATCGATGCGTCCATGCCGACGGCGCCGCAACTTCCGACGGATTATGAAGCGATTTTCCGCACGACGCGGGATTTCTTGACCAGTGACACACGCGGACTCGAACAAATCTACACCATCGTCCAGAAACGACCTCGCGAATGATTTGCTCTCGAACCTGTTTGGCACGCGCCATGATCGGCGCGATGGTAACGTTGTCGATCGCTTCGATCGGTAAACCTGCGGAAGCGGCGGGGCTTTACCTATCCGAGCGCGGCGTACGGCCGCTTGGGCGCGGCGGCGCATTCGTGGCGGGCGCGGACGATCTGAGCGCGATCGTCTACAATCCGGCAGGTTTGGCCGATGTGGGCAAGACGTTTTTGCTCGACGGCACCTACGTGAATTTCTCGAGCGATTATACGCGACGAACCATTGTGCGACAAACGGATCCGAACACCGGCGAGACCGTATCGGAGCAGGTGCAATCGTTTGCCCCCGTTCAGGGAAGCACTCCGTTTCTGCCCATTCCGACCGTTGGTTTTTCCTTCGTTCCGAAAGACAAATGGACGGTGGCGTTCGGGCTCTGGGCACCTTACGCTGGGATCGCTACGTACCCGGAAAAACAGAACGGGCAGCCGGCTCCCCAACGTTATTCGCTTCTTTCGCTCGAAGGCTCCGTGCTCGCCGTCGGCGGCGGTTATGCGGCGTATCAACTATCACCGACGCTGCGTATCGGCGCCGGGGTTGAAGTTTTGGCGGGCACTTTCAAAAGCACCGTCGTGTTTTCCGGCTGCGTGCCCGATAAGTTTTTCTGCGCTCCGGAACAACCCGATTGGGACGTTTTGGCCGAATTGAACGTCGGGCCCATCATTGCTCCGTCGGCCAATGCCGGCGTCATTTGGCTCCCGCATCCCAAGGTGCGGGTGGGTTTTTCCGGGCACCTGCCCTTTTGGGTTCGATCGAGCGGCACCATCAAAACCAGATTACCGGCTGCTGCGCCGTTCGCCACCGCCACGCAAGAAGGTGAAGACGCCGATGTCGCCTTCGAACTGCCCTGGAATTTGCGCGCGGGCGTCGAATCTCGTCCGATCGACAATCTGCGCCTCGAATTGGCCTTGGCCTACGATGGTTGGGATGTGCACGACAGCATTCGCGTCGACCCCCAAGGTGTGGCCCTGAAAAACATCGTGGGTTTTCCCGAGACGTACTACATTCCGGCGGTGAATTTGCCCCGGCAATTCCAAGGCGCATTTTCGGCGCGGCTTGGAGCTGAATACCGCATTCCACTCGGTAAGATGAAGCTCGATGTCCGGGCGGGCGCGGGATTCGAAACGAGCGCCGTGCCCAATGAATACGTCTCCGTTTTGACCATCGATTCCAACAAGATTACACCGACGCTCGGAGCGGGTTTGACCGTGGGGCCTTTTCGATTCGATGCCGTTTTGGCCCATGCGTTTTTCCTGACGCAAGACGTCGATCCGAAAACGGCGAAAATCGGTCAAGTCAGCCCCGTGACTGCCAATCCTTCGCCCACGCCCAATATCATCAATGGCGGAACGTACGCCGCCGGCGCAACGATGATCGGCCTCGGAGCCGTGTATACCTTCGCGGCACCTCCAGCTCCAAAACCCAAAGCCGCGACGGATAACGCGAATTCGGCGTCTCCGTAAATGCTGATTACAGACCACGAACACCCGCAAGGAAATCCGAGCGGGTGTATGATCGAGTAACGTGGCTGTTCAGCGGGGTTGTTCGAGCTGGACGAGAATCGCTTCGAGTTTGGCGAGGATAGCCTTTTGCACTTCGATCGATTCCGTTTGCGCTTTTGCTGCGGCTGCCGCTTCGGCGTTGACTTCCGCAGCGGGAGGGGCGAATGCTGCCGCGGCGACGGCGGGACCGAACGTCATCAAGAACGTCGCCAGCGCCTTGCCGGCTTCCGTTTCGGCGAATTTGTTATCGTAACCAACGGACAAACTCGTCGCCACGAAAACAGCGGCATCCCAAAATGTTCGACATTTCGGATTGACGTCTTTTTCGGCCAGCCAAAACAAATACGCACCGCCCAGCACCGAGACGAGCAGCGTGTCGATGGGATCACGCTGCACAATCTCGCGAAAACCAGATTTCCAAGTATTGTATCCGAGTTCCCCGCCGCGCGTGCCCAGCAAGCCTTCGGCAATTTTTGCCAAAGCTGTCAATGCCGCGCGGTCGGGATCGGGACGTGACGTATTCATGGCTCAAGACGCCGCATGGCCACCGGGCGGGATCGTCGGAGGTTCGGCGTCACGAACCTCGATGTTCGGAGGGGCTTCTGCGGCACTCCGGCGCTCGAGTTGTTCCAATTTTTTCGCGAATGACGGGTCATTTTCGAGGGTTTGTCGCAATTCGGCGGGCAAGTTGTTCAGGAACGAGCGCGCTTTGTCGGCGATGGCATTGCTATCGACCTGGGCAAACGACATCATTTCGCGAAGCAACGGATATGCCGCACCGGCTTCGAGAATGGTCTTCAACACGGGAGACGCCACATTGCCGAGGGGCGAACCACCGTTTTCTCCATTTGCACCGGACGAACCCGGACCGCCCTGCAATTGAAGCACTTTGATTTCGCTGATGGCGCGTGCGGGCGTCATCAGCTCGCGCGTGACGGACGGCAAAACATCCAATGCTTTGACGGCAACGTCGCGAAGGAGGAACTTGGTCGATACGGCATTTTCCGCTTCGACGATTTTGCGTTTTGCATCGGCTTCGGCTTCGCCGCGCTTTTTCGTCGCTTCGGCGAGCGAAATCAACGCTTGCGCTTCTTGAGCGGCTGCCGCGGCTTTGGCTTCGGCTCCGAGACGCATGACATTGGCACCGGCTTGCGCCTCGAGCTCACGTGCTTGCGCCAAACCCTGGGCCTTGGCAATTTCACCTTCGGCCGCAGCTCGTTTTGCCGCAGCTTCACCTTCGGCGTGGGCTTTGAGCGTCGCGGCTTGCGCTTCGGCTTCGACCTTCAGTTTGAAAGCTTCGCGTTCGGCTGCAATGCGTGATCGTTGCGCATCTTCTTCAGACTTGATGACGGCAATGGCTTTTTCACGATTTGCTTTGGCTGTTTCTTCGACCGTGATAATCGCCTGCATGGCTTGTTGTTGTTCGGCTTCGGCTTGGGCTTTGAGCGCCGCCGCACGAGCAGCTTGTTCTTCGCTTTGCGTCACGGCGATTTGTTTCGCAATGCGCGCCGTCTCGACGGCCTGTTGTTTGACGATTTCTGCGCTTTCGACGGCTTTTTGCCGGTCAATCGACGCGGTTTCGAGCGCCTTTTGCCGATCCACTTCGGCCGCCTGCACGACTTTTTGCTTTTCGATCGTGGCGGCTTCGATTTCGCGTTGCTTGGCGATTTCAGCTGCTTGCTGTGCCTTTTCCGCGGCGATTTGTGCTTCACGCTGGCCACGTTGTCGGGCGGCTTCGGCCACCGCAATGGCCTGCTCTTGCTGAATACGAGCCGTCTCCGTCGCTTTGCGTTTTTCCAATGCCGCCAGTTCTTGCGCTTGTTCCTGAATATAGACGGCCTTTGCCGTTTCAGCTTTTTGCGTCGCGCCGTATTCCGAAACGCGACGGGCTTGGTCCGCTTCAGCCTGCTTCTGATCTTGTTCGATCGTCAATGCACGTTTGCGAGCTTCAGCATTGGTCAATTGAATCGCGAGCTCTTTTTCGCGTTGAATGCGGTTCGTCTGCTCCGCGTTCGATTGAACGCTATCCGTAATGGCGCGCAAACCTTCGGCATCGAAGACGTCGTGCGGATCGAGCTCCTTGACAGGAACCATGGCCAGCGCCGTGATGGACACGTTTTCGAGCGTCAAACCGTTTTTCTTCAATTCATCCGAGAGCGTGCTCTGAATGTGTTCGGCGAATTGTTTTCGCTGCCCGTGCAATTCCATGAACGTTTGGTTGGCCGAGACGCTGCGCAAAGCGTCCGTCAATTTACCTTCAATCAAATCGCCGATGGCTTGTTCGTCGAAGTTTCGCTCGCCAAACGATCGCGCCGCCGCCAAAACGTCTTCCGACAGCGGTTCGACCTTGATGTAAAGCTCGGTCGTGACGTTGGCTTTGATCTTGTCTTTCGTCACGAGCGCGTTTTTCCCGCTCCGCTCCACCGAAAGCTTGATGGAATGAAGCGAAACCCGCAAAAGCTGATGCAAGATTGGGTATACGAAGATACCGCCACCAATGACGACTTTGTTTCCCCCCGATCCTGTGCGAACCAGCGCTTCGTCCGCGCCGCATCGCCGGTAAAACTTGGCCAGTGAAACGAAAAAAGCAGCCAGAAGTACAAGTGCGCCCACAGTTGCGAGGGCGAAGAGTTGGAATTCTGGTTTTTGTAGTAGCGTAGGCATGGTTTATGCTCCAATCGGCACGTCATCGAGCCGCGCGGGCAACCCATAGAAGAGCGCGTCGCGCGGTTTTTGGCAAGCGTGAACGGATGACGCATTCGGCAGGAATTTGCTGCGCAATCATAGGGCGTCGATTTGAGGGGATCAACGGCTACCAAGCAAAAATTGGTCGTTCCGAAACGATTGTTCGAACCGGAATCATTGCGCTCGACGTGAGGCACCTGCAAATCATAACGCGCGCCTTTGACGAGACAATTTCCGCCGTATTCTGCGCGAGATTGACGCTTGTTCTCCCGGCTCATCCAAATTGCTAAAATCATTGATGAACTTGCAATTGCTGGCTCCACGATGTGTTCATCCATGCGCAAATCGGGAACAACGCAACCGTCGCGATGTCATCGACGCAATCGCCACGGACGTGGACCAGAGTCATTGACCGAAGTCATTTCATGATGCGAGATACCGGTTGCCTGCGGACCAAGCGGAATCCAATGGTCGGATCTCCCGAGCTCTTCGGATCGAGGCCCATACGAAATGAAACACGCACGGCATCGGCGCAATCGGCCCATGAGCCACCCCGCAAAACGCGTTGTTTGACCACGGTCGGGCCGGTAGGACAAACACGCGGACTTTCGCCGTAATAAGTCGCGTCGTAACCGTCCGCCGTCCATTCACGAACACCGCCGCACATGCCGAAGAGACCATATCCGTTGGGCGGCAAACTTCGCGGCGGTCGAATGGAGAATTGACGAAAACGATCGAAATCACAACGCTCGGGCGTGGGCGGCTCATTCCCCCAAGCATACTTACATCCAACGAGCCCTCCCCGGGCCGCTTTTTCCCATTCCGCTTCCGTAGGCAAACCATAGTCCACGCCGGACGTCGTGAGTTTTTTTCCCAATGCCGTCGCTTGTTCCCACGACACGGCTACCATGGGTTTTTCGTCGTATGTCCAGGGGCGGGCAGTATCCTTTCGAGCCACGTCTCCAAACAATTCTCGGGCCGTTTTTATGACGTCCCCCTGTTGCCATAACGCTTCGGGGGCATGCGCGTGCCAATCGCGCGCCCGTACGGTTTCGGTTTCGCAATATTGGCGGCGAATCTTGTGATCCTGGTAGAGATGAAAAAGCGCCGCATCGAATTCGGCCTTGCCCTTCTTTTTGTTGTTCTCGTCCGGAACACCATTCGGCGGCGGTGGCCATCCCATGAGGTCGTGGAAGGCAGCCCAAGTGAGCGGCACATCCGTTATCCAAAATCCTTCCAATTCCACGGGATGCTCAGGCGATTCATCGTTGTCTCCGTGTTTTGATCCCATAACGAACGGGCCTGCGGGAATGTAACGAAACACGAGGCCATGTTCTTCGATACGCAATCGTTCGAGGATCGTTTTACGTGTTGAAACGATTTCGTGGCTCTCCGGCGCCAATGAATACGCCGCGTCGCAGGCCGTCGCCGCCATATCAAAGCGTCGTGCGGCGACGAGGTTTGCCGCAACTTCCAGCATTGCGGTCGGGGACAACAGCTTGCGCTCCGCCGATAACAACCACGAGGCGATGTCCGCTTTCATCTCGTCACCTTTTGCGTTCGCAGCACCTTTAATGGATTACGTCGAAGCGTGGGCGCCTTTTCTTGGTCCGCCAGCCAGGGATCCGGCGCATTGACATCTCCCGCCATCACGAGTGAGCGTGCCCGACAACCACCGCCGAATGTCGCCGTTCCCGTGCCATCCCCCGGCAATCCGCGAATCATTCGGAATTTCTCGCTCGCATGCCATATTTCGTCGAACGATTTCCGTCGAATATTCTCGGCTGCGAACGTTGGTCCGAGAAAACTGCATGGATTCACGTCACCGCCGACGGATATCGAACACACCGTATTGCCCGCGCCACATCCCCAATTGTCGTGCACCACCGCGCGAGTCTCGTCCCGCAACCGCGGCGAAAATGCATCCAAGGTCCGAATGGCCGACGAACGACCGTAGGCGGTGTCTCCGAGGGTCCAAATCGAATCGAGCGCACGTTCGTAATCGTCGAAAGAAGGCCAAAGCTCCGCGTTTGTCTCGGCTGTACCCACCGGATACAAAGGTCGAAACACGGCCGTATGCGCCCCGACGCGCGCGGCAAATTCAGCAAATGCCCGAGTTTCATGCGCATTGTGTTTCATGACGGTAAACGCCAATGTAAATCGCGCATGCTCGCGCAGCATGGCCACTTTATCTAGCACGCGCTCGAACGTGCCTTCTCCGCGAACGCGATCGTTTGTCTCGGCCGTTGCTCCATCGAGACTCACGTTGAGCCACACGAGCGGCCTGGCCCCGAGCTTCTTGGCCGTCGTTTCATTCAGCAAAAGCCCGTTCGTCGTCAAACATGGGTGCAGTCCGTGATGGGTGGCGAGATCGAGAATATCGAAGAGGTCTTTTCTCAGCAGCGGTTCGCCCCCGGTCAAACCCAATCGAAATGCGCCCATGCGGGCCAAGGTTGCAAAAAGCGTATCCAGTTCCGACAAACTCAAGGGCGGTTCACGGCGTGGAAGTTCTCCCGCAAAACAATGACTGCAACTCAAATTGCACGCGGCAGCAATTTCGAGATGCACCGCGAGCGGCCCGGTCAAATGATCCTCGGGAGGCTCCACATCGAGCACATCGCCATTAAATCGCAAATCGTACGTAAAGAAGCCGCGCTGATAAAAAACGGAGGCAAATCTTCCCATCGCTTCCCGATCGGTCGGCGGAGCTTCGTCGACCATTTGGCCTATCGACATCGTACGGGCCTTTTGCAGCAAATCCGTCGCTTTTTGATCAAATGGCGTATACCTCGACGTGCGCCGATCAAATACGGTCGACCCGAAAAACTGCGGCACCAAAACAAGCGGCGGACGCGTGGTCATGATTTTCCCCCGAGCTGCACTTCAAAAACACAACGAAACCACAAGCGACCCCGCGCTTTGGCCAATGCAATACGTTGGGCGCCTGTTTTTTCAACTTGGTCGAGGTGCCAATCCTGCTCGGGCCGTGGTATCTTCACAGCCTTACTCATCATTTCTTTCCAAGCAGAATCATCGAAGTCGAGCTGTTTCCAAGAATCGTCCGTAGGGGCGAGGGTGGTACCGACAATGTGTGCTGTTTTTCCGGACAGAATCTCGATTTTTTGTCCAATGGCGCGTGAGCGCTCGGGCTCCGAAAACACCGTATCGGTATCTCCAAAACGCAACGCTACGGCCAACAAGGGTTGAGCATTGTCATTCGGCGTAAAACTGCCGGCTAGAATGTGCCGGCCTTTACGCACATCGGTACACGGCGAAGCCAAGGCCGTACCGTCAAGAAAAACGCCCTCGGATTTTCCCGACGAATAGAACCAAAAGTGCAGGGGCAAGGCGTCGCCGGGATGAATCCAGCGCATGATCGCGCCCCCGCAACCGGCGGGAACTTCGCAACTGGAATATTCCTCGAGCACGAGCCTTTCGGACGATTTCGTGTATCGGTCCCAGGCATTGACTTTGATCTTCCCGCGTCGCGCCATCGGTCGACGATACGCGCGAACCGGAGAATCCTCAAGCGCCGAATGAGGTCAATGGCTACGTAGCGTTTTATCCGCCCGCGCCTTGATCTTCGACGCGCGGCTCCAAGACGAATCGTTTTTCTTCGCAACCGTACGCATTCGGCGTCAATTGAATCACCGTATGCAATGGCATGCTGATGTTCGGACATTTGCTCGGCGGCAAGTCCATCAAATACGCATAAATGGCTCGGAGCACCGCTTGATGCGCAACCACGAGAATCGGTGTGCGTTGCCGCTCGAGCTGGATGATGACCGGATCGAGCCTTTGGATCACGTCTTCGTACGATTCTCCGCGTGGATATCGATAACGGAATTTATCCGTGCCGCGAGCTCCCCAGACGTCCGGCATTTCCAATCGAATTTGATCGTATGTCATTCCATCGCAAACCCCGGCGTCGATTTCATCGAGCGCACGCCACGCCCGTGGGGTTCGGGTAATGGATGTCGCCGTTTGAATGGTTCGTCGAAGTGTACTCGTCCAAATGGCCACCTCTTGATCTCGCGGCGCATGCTGCTTGACGAACGCCGCCAACGACTTTGCGTATTGTTCACCCGCGGGAGACAATTCCGAATCTCCGCCGATGCGCCCCATGAGATTGTACATGCTTTGGCCATGGCGCGTGAGCCAAATGGGGCGCGGCGAAACGTGCATATCGATGAGCAAAGGTGCCAATCGCGCCGGCAAATAGCCGTGAATGCGATTGAGAATCACCTGCCGACCGACATCGATGATCTTGATGTAGCTCTGCGCCGGATCTTCGAGCGTTTCGTACATGCTCTCATAATGCGCAATACGCCGCACGAAGTCGTGCGCGGCGGCGTCGGGATCCATGCTCACGTAATCGAGTGATTTCAGCTTGGTATCGCGGACGTTGGCCTCGATCACCGCGGGGTCGTTGCAAAAACTCTCAATGAAAACGAGGGGAATCCCGGCCTTTCGACAACGAGCCTCGACCTCGCGCCGGCGGTCGCTCGTGCTGTTGGTTGCGTCGAAAATACCGACCTTGCCGCTCTCGTCGAGCCACGCCAGCATGTCGTCGAATGCTTGCATCGCCAAGTCATTCAAAGCTCTCCGACCTTCGACATTGGATGGTGCGAAGAAATCCGCAGGCTGGCTGGCTCCGAGAATATTTCGCCGATAATTGCCGACGTTGAACACCCGCGTCGAGTGCCCGAGCCAATTCAAATATCGGGCAACGCGCCGAGCAATATAGGTTTTTCCGCGCGCGGGCAATCCGACCATGGACAACACGGTCCGAGTATCATCGCGTTCGCCGTGAGTTCGGGGAGACCAGGAATGAGTCGCTTCGTCGGTCATGGATCGTCATCAAGGTTGAGAGGTTTGGGAAGAAAAACGAATCGGTCTGGGTTCGCCGGTTCCGTGCAGCTCGGCATAACTGCGGCGCAAGCCGAAACATCGCGTCGAAAGATCACATTGCGCACACGCATCCGTGCGTACGAATTCGCCGGCATCGTGGCCCGCAGGAATCTCGGCCAACATCAATTGCGCACGTTTGTCCACGGGCGCCAAACACAACGGCATTCCGCACATCGATTCAAAACCGAAGACTTCCACGCCCGCTCTTTGCGCAATCGAAAGACCTTCTTCGAGATAAGGCAAGACATCCGCATAACGTGGAATCAAATCGGGCGTTCGCGGTACCAAGTCCGTGAATGCGGACGCAATGGAAACATTGATCTGCGCCCTCGGCCAACGTGCAGCCACGAGACGCACGAAGTCCGGGAAGTCTCGGTAGTTTGGCACGCAAAACACGAAATTTACGCGGATGTGGATGGCGGTTCGTGCCAATGCGTCCAGGCCGAGCAACGTTTTTTCAAACGTTCCCGGCGCTCGCGTGATTGCATCGGAAACCTCCGCTCGTGCACCGTGTAACGAAACGAACGCTACGTCGAGCCCCGCTTCCTCCAGGTTTTTCGTCAAGCGTTCATCAGCGAGACGAATGGCATTGGTCTGCAATTCGACAGCCACGGCGCCTTCGGTTTTTCCCAGTCGCACATACTCGCAAACGCGCGAATTCAGCGTCGGTTCCCCGCCCGACAATTGCAAGACTCCATGTTGCCGCGAGATCTCGAGGATGGCTTCTCGAACGTCATTTTCGTCGGGTGCCGGGAGGTGCGTCGAGACAAAACAAAAATCACACGCTTGATTGCAATGAAAATGAATGCGCACGATATGCGATGGGACCTTTTCTCCCGTTGGAGATCGATATACGTCACGCGTTACCAGTTCCCGACGAATCTGCTCGCGGGTTGACGTAATCACGGTGAGTTTGCGCCGCAGCCGATCTTCGACGATGGGTTTTACTTGTATATTTGGTGTGCGCGAGAGCAACGCGGAAGGCATCCCGGGACAACGATCCGCCGCCAAACACGCCGAGCACGCGGCTATTCGCGAAAATCCATGCCGATTTCCGCCTCCGGGGGTGAGCGCGTAAAGGTGCGCAATTCGAACGGGTTTGTCGAACAGACACGGAGGCAAAACCGCTCCCGGATCGAATTGCATGGCGATGCCGTTTGTCCGAGCTGCTTCATCGAGCGCTTCGATCGCCCGAGTCGCGTCCGTGATGCCCGGCAAACTCGTAGGGTCCGGACCATCAACGACAGCCATGACGATCATACGCGCAACGTCGATGCCCGCTTCGCGAAGCCCGAACGGTATCTGCGCTACCACGGTCAAGTTCGTCGCGACAATCGGGACGGTGATCTCGATCGCAACCTTGGTTGCGGCAAGTTCGTGCAGACCTTGGAGTGTTGCGACAAACCCTCCCTCGTCGCGCGTGATCGCGTCCATCTCGGGCCCGAATCCGGGTAGGTGAACTCGCGCGACATCGAGCCCGGCTTGGGCAAGATCGAGCGCCTTTTCCCGCGTGATCAGCGCTGCGTTTGTCTCGACGACCACGCGCTCGGCGCCTTGCACCCGAGCGTAACGAACGAGTTCGGCCAGGTCGCGACGCATCGTCGGCTCGCCACCGGTGAACACGATTTCTCGTGCCCCGTCCGTGAGCGCGCGATGAATCCGCTGTTTGACAGCGCCGACAACGATGAACTCGCGACGCTCCGCCGGACGACGGGCCGTGCAGAAGCTGCAAGCCTGGTTGCACGTTTCGTTCGTGAGCACCCGCGCTACGCGCATCGAGCGGCATCCTACCGCAACGTCGTGACGAACGCGCGAGAGCTTGCGTTCACGCGTGGTGCCGACGAACATGGCGGCGCCATGAGCTCGCGTGCCGGTACGACTGATACGAGCCTGCTGCTCGCGCCCGGCTGCAACCTTGCTTGTCCCGTGTGCGATTGCCGAGCTGCGGCTCCGGCAACGCAGGCGATCGAGCGTGAACTTCGTCGTGGCGGTGGCGTTCTGGAATTGCGCGGAGAAGCTGCGGTTCTGAAGTCGCTCGACGATTCCGTACACAAGGCGCGTGAAGCCGGTTGGCATCACGTATTCGTTCGGACAAACGGCGTGGGTTTTACCTCGGAGGCGAAGGCCCAACAGCTGCGTTCGACGGGCGTCGACGGGGTCGTGTTTTTCTTGGCCAGTGAAAGGCCCGCCGTTCACGACGCGATTTCCCGGGCTCGCGGTGCGCACGCCGCGGGTTTGGCCGGGCTACGACGCCTCGTTGCGGCGGGTCTCGATGTACGGTTCGAAATTCCGATCCTCGATCCGTCCCTCCAGAACCTCGCGTCGACGCTCGCGTTGCTCCATGAAGTCGCCCCGACGGCGCGTCGCGCGCGTCTCTACGCTCCAGATGCCCTGCGATCCGTGGATGGGCGCGTGCCTCGTGAACTTGCGCCGCCGCGTTGGGGCGTGGTTCGTCCGGGGCTGCTCGAGGCCGTGAAGTTCGCTCAGGACAAACAGATCGAGATCACGCTGACCGAGCGCGATGGTGTCCCGATGTGCGCCGTCGCGCGCGTCGACGAAGACGGATCCGTTCACGTTCCCGAGCGACTTTTTGCGGATCGCGGAGGTCGCCCGATGCCTCGTCGTTCGACGTCGTCGCTTGCGCCTGTCTGTTCATCATGCGCGGCCGAACGAGTTTGCCCGGGAACGACGACCCACGTGCTCAACGCTCACGGCGATCACGGTTTGTCTCCGCTGCCGCGATCGCCTCTTGCGCCACGACGTGATCGTTGGGACGAACGTCGCAAAAACGCCGCGAAATCAGCATTTTTCGTCGTTCTCCGGCCGACGGTGAACTGCAACCAAGACTGCTGGTTTTGCAGCGCGAACGAGACATCGCACAACGTCGAGGATGATCCCGGGCGCATGATGCGGCGCATCGCGCGACTTGCGCGTACAGGGGTCGAACAAATCTCCTTCAGCGGTGGAGAACCTACGATTTCGAAGCATCTCGTCGACTACGTTTCCGTGGCCCATCGCCTCGGTGTGTATGCGATCGAGCTCGTCACGAACGCGGTGTTGTTGGACAAACGCGAGAAGGTCGACGCGTTGGTGAACGCCGGTTTGACCAACGTCTTCGTTTCATTGCACGGACATGAAGAATCGCTGGCTCGCCTCGAAACGCGCAAAGTGGGGGATCACGGCCGAACGGTTGCCGCCCTGCGCCATTTCGTTCGTCATGACCATCTGCGTATCGATGTGAACCACGTCGTTTCCGCACATAACTATCGCCACCTCGTGCGTTTCGTCGAATGGTTGCACGCCGAGTTTGGCACGAAGATCGGCATTTCGTTTGCGTACGTAACACCTCAGTACAAGGCCCTCGAACGACTCGGCGATCTCGTTCCGCGTTATCGCGACGTGATGCCGTACTTGAAACGCGCGATCGCGCGGGCAAGTGAGCTCGGAATCGGCGTCGTCGTGGGCTCGCGCCAAGGGGTTCCGCCATGTCAGCTCGAAGAGTTCATGTATTGGAGTGACGTACTCGTCTCGCTCAGCGGTGCGCTGACGGAAGATGCTCCGCAAAAGCAAAAGGGTCCCGCATGTGCCGATTGTCGTTTCGAACTCGTCTGCACGGGCGTGTGGAAACCCTACGCGGCGCTGTATGGTACGGACGAACTGCGCGCCATTCCGGGAGACAAAATCACGCCGGAAAAAGCCTTTGCCGATGTGCGGATCGCGCGCTTTCGTCCAGGTGTCGATCGCCTTGACGAACTTCGTTTCGGGGATGGTCGCGTTCCGCGCAGTGACGAGATCGCGTTGCCGACGACGACACCCGCGCGTGTACACCTGCCCGTCGTCACGACGTCCGAGGCCGAGCATCGCTTGCGCGTCGTTCTCGTTGGCACGGGCCCGCGCGCACTGATGTTTGGCATGGCCATGCGTCGATTGTCGGGGTTCACCTTGGCCGCCGTCGTTTCGCCTCACGCACCGGACAAAGAACTGCCCGAAATTCCAGCGGAAGTGCGACGTTTTCGGCGACTTGACGAGGCGCTGGAGCAGGCCGACGTCGATGCTGTCATCGTTGCCTGCGCTACTCGGCACCATGCGGAGATCGTTCGAACAGCAACGGAACGAGGATTGCCGTCCCTCGTCGAGAAGCCGCTGGCCGCATCGATTGTCGAAGCAGAACAACTTTGTACGCAAACGAATGCGTCGATCACCGTGGCCCAACAGTTGCGATTGGCGGGCGGCGTCGACGAACTGCTGGCGCTCTTGGGGGATCGTTCCGGGGCGGACCGTCCGGTCGAAATCGAGGTGATTTACAGGGCTTCGCCGCATTCGCCTGCCGGCCTTCATGCTTGGTCGCGCACGGCGTTTTACGAACTGTTCATTCATTTGGGCGACTTGGCGCGGGTACTGGCAGGCCAAACCCTGTCCGTGCGTCGAGCCACCGCACACGGAGGCGGGCGTCCCGAACGCGTATCCATTCGTGCGCGAGCTGCGGCTGCGCCAAACCCGAACGTGACGATCGAGTTACGCCTTGCCGAACCCGCGGACGCGCTCGATGTGCGTGTGCGAGTGGCGGATGGGCGTGTGTTCTCGTGGACGCGAAGCGAAGGCGTCGACGTTGTCGAAGTGGCCGATGCCGGCGGTAAGCGCACGCGAACCCCTCCGCGCGGTGGGGACCTCGAGCGGTTATTGGTTCAGTTTAGAAAAACCATTGCGGAGAGATCCCCGCCGGTCGTTTCTGCTGCGGATGGATTGGCCGCGATGCGATTCGCGGCGGATGCCGTGATTGCGCTCGAAGCGTCGGGAGCTCCATTCGACCGAGCGGCAGAGCCGAAGCGGGTTGCATCGGTGCCCCTGCGCGAACGAATAGGCTGAAGGGATTTCGCGATTATTGGCATTCCGCCAGGCACGTGCCATTTCGGCATTCGAGCCCGGCGCTACAGGCGCCGTAGAACCAATGGCATTGCTCACCCACCAGACCCAACCGGTGGCAGGTGAATTCTGTTTCCCCGTCGAGTTCGGTACAGACCAATCCTTCGGCGCAATGGCTCGAGGCGCATTCTTGTTCTTCCGTTTTTCCGGCCAGACACGCCATGGGATAATAACCGTCCGGCCCCATGGGGCCTCCCGTGAGTTCGCATTCCGTTCCTTTTTCGCAATCCAAATTGCCGATATGAGGGGCGCACGACTCGTTCAGCGGGACGATATTGGGTTCTTCGCAAGTATGCCCATCTTCATAGGAGTGACAGGCCAAACCTTGCATACAGGGGCGACTGTCGCAGGATTCTCCCAATGCACCTTCACTGTTGGGAACGCAGATCCCGCGCTCGCAATCGCCACTTCCGACACAGTTGGCGAAAGCAATCGTCCCACAAGCTTCACCGAGATCTGGTTTGGCGGTGCATACGCCGCTTCCTCCCCCTTCATTGGCGCAATAGAAGTCGACGTCGCAATCTTCCGAGGGGCCCTTGGCGGGCATTTGGCATGGTGCACCTGCCGTCCCTTTTGTGCTTTGACAAACTCCATTGGTGCATACAGCGGTACCGCTGCATGCGGAAAGTGGTTTGTCGCAACGTTCACCCAGACGTAGGCGCTCGAGGCACACGCCGCAACTACCCGTGTCCTGATCGGCGCTGCACACGCCACTTTCGCATTGCCCGTCGATTGCGCACGCAGCGCCGACCGCGCGATAGTTGTTGGAAGGAATGCCGACGACTGAATTACACGCCAGAGGCAGGGACGCGATGGCGACTGAAAAAATGCCCAATGCGAGCGCGTAACGCGAGATCGATTTGTGTTTCATGTCTTCGTCTCCAAAAACGGAGCCACCGTAGGTGTTCACGGATGCCCCCGGAAAATAGAGACACCGAGGGGCACCGTTCATTTGCCACGTGTTTGTGCCTCACGCCAAGCGTTTGCGGTTGTTGATCGTGGGGGCTTTTCAGAAGCAGCCAGTTCGTCTATAGCGTGCGTCTGTGATGACTCGACGCTTGATTTCGCTTTTCCTGGTTTCGTTCGGTTTGGTTTACACATCGAGCGCATTCGCCGCGCGGCCCGTGGATGGTGATCCCGAAGTCGGGCAAAAGCTTTTTTTCGAGCGCGGATGCACGTCGTGTCATTCGCTCGATGGCACACCCAAACAGGGCCCGACGTTGGCGGGTCTCGTAGGAAAAACCCGTCCCGTGATTACCGCGGAAAAACCTCGCGAAGTCGTAGCGGACGAAGTGTACATTCGCCGAAGCATTCTCGAACCGAATTACGATATCGTGCAGGGGTACGTTCCCGGGGCCATGCCTGGTTTGCCCGTGACGCAGGACGAAGCGCAACACCTCGCGGCGGCCATTGTCAAATTGAGCGGTCCGGTGACGCTGGGGGTCAAAGCCCGCGGCGACCTCACGTCGATGATCGCATCGACGCTTCTTTTCGTCTTCGGGCATTTGTTTTTGTCGACGATTCGGGTGCGCACACCCTTCGAAAAGCGCCTTGGCGTCAATGCGTACCAAGGTTTGTATGCCCTGTTCGCGATGGCGGTCATGGGGTGGATGATGTATGCATATCGCGGGGCGCCATATATCGAATTGTTCCGAGCGCCTCCGTGGACGCGGTACGTTCCGCTCGCGATCATGCCCATTGCGTTATTGTTTTTCCTGTGCAGCGTCTCGACACGTAATCCCACGACAGCCGGCCAAGAGAAGTTTGTCGATCAGGAACCGCTGGGAATTTTGCGGATCACGCGTCATCCCATGTTATGGTCCTTCGCAATGTGGGCACTGGCGCATATCACTGCCAACGGCGACATTGCTTCGCTTACGTTATTTGCGGGTATTGCATCACTCGCCATTTTGGGGATGTTGCATATCGACAGCCGCCGCCAAGTGAAGCTCGGCGATGCCTGGAAAGCATTTGCCGACAAAACACCGCTCGTCCCGTTTTCCAAAGGAAACGTCGGCAAAGCATTGCGGGAGATCGGCCCGTCGCGCATCGTGGTCAGCTTGTTGATCTACGGCGCGATTCTGCATTTTCACAAGACGGTGATCGGCGTCTCGCCTCTGCCCTGACGTTGATCAACACGGCGGCGTCAAATCGATTCCAGCAAAGAATTCCTCCACGAGCAACTTCCAGGCTTCGGCATTTTCTTTCGGACCGCATTTGAACGCGCGATTCGGGAGTTTTTCATTGCGCAGAATAGCTCGGTGTTCACGGTAGTACCGCGTCGCGAGCTCCGCGCCGTATTCGTGGACGGCATCGCCGTTGTTGGGCTGAAAAGCATAATACGTGCCGCCGCGGACCATCGTGGGCATCGGCGCATAAGGCGTGAGGCAAGCGATGCGCGTACCGCATTGCGCCAAGATGGCATCGTGGACCGTGCGTAATCGCTTCGCGGACCAATTGCCGCCATCGGTGCGATCGGCGTCATTCAAATGAAATATCTCGTGAAATAACGTTTCCCGTACGGCGTCGACGGATCCGTGCAATGAGCCGGAGACGTTGTATCCAATGCTCCAGTCGGAAGCGTACGCGGAAGGCGTGCGCCGATTGACGCTGCGCATGAATTTGAACGCAATCGCCTGGTGGCGATATCGAATGGTTTTATCGGTTTTCGCACCGAGTTTGTCGAAAAATACACGAAAATCGTTCGCGGATGCCGCGACCCATTCGAGGTGCTTTTTGTATTGCCGTGTCGGCCATTCGGGAACGATATGAATCAAGCCGCGAAATCCACCATCCATCGTGTGTTCGGCTTCGACACCGGCGACGTGTCCCGACTTGTCGAAGAGATCGAGCGCCAGCGTCTGTGCAGATGGTTCAAGCTCGTAACGTTTGGCGATCAAACACCGCGTGAAAGCACCGTCGTCGACATCTTTGCAGGCCTCCGTGGCGACTGGATCTGCGGCGAGGATCGTGTCGGAGAGGGCTCGCGGAACGGCGGCCGGTTTGGGTTTGTCGGGCAAACTCTCAGGTTTGGCAATGGAAACGATCGGCGCAGGCGCGGAAGAAACGAGCGGCGCGATCACGATCTGACTCGCGGACGCTTTCGGCGCTACCGGTGCGGGATCCATCGGAACCGGGGGCGACGAACAACCCGACGTCGTCGCCGGCAGCATGAACAAGACAAACCACGTCATGTCCCGGCGAAAGAGCATTCTCAAACGCTAGCGCGAGCAGCGGGGGAACCTCAACGACAAGCGTTCCCTTGACGCCGGTTCACGGCGGATCGTGGAGATCGAACGCCGGTTCGTCCGAAGAGCAGCGTGTATCGAGACCGCACGGGAACGAGATTTCGTCATGCATCCTTTCGACGCGATAGCCGGCGGCGGAAAAATTATCTACACCTCGAATCCATGCACCATGACGCTCCGATCTTCGGGTTCAACGCGGCGCGTGAGGACATCGTGCGCGCCGTCGTGTCGCGCGTTGTTTTGACGACCAAAGATCCTTTGCTCGCCCTCAACGACGCGGCCTATCACGAGGTCAAACGTCTTGAAACGTCCCGAAATCCCGAGGAACGCAAGGAGTTTGCCGAGTGGCAAAGGGTGGCTCGGACGATTGCACGCATGGGCGAAGGCGAGCGTCGAGACAAACTTGCGCACGTCGTCGAGCAGCTCGCTTGGGACGTGGCCGGCAATTTCGACGAGCGCGTGTACAAGGTCTCCACGAAGCTGCTGCCGCCGATCGTGACGTATCTTTTGTCGCCGCGAACGCTCGCGCGTCTTGCCGGCGATCCTCAAAAACTCGTGAGCCTCGAAGCGCTGGACGACAAAGTGCAAGTCGAGGGGCCGCTGGCCGAGCTTCGCGAGCTGGCTCGGCGGGGAACGGCGGTGTATGTCCCGACGCACCTTTCGAATATGGACTCGATCGTCTTCGGGTATGCGCTCGAGCGAGCGGGTTTGCCTCCGGCGACGTATGGTGCCGGGAAAAACCTGTTCACCAATCCGGTGCTTTCGTACTTCATGCGCAATCTCGGCGCGTATCGAGTGGATCGGCGCGTGCGGCACAATCTGTACAAAGACGTGCTCAAGACGTATTCCTCGGTGTTGATCGAACAGGGTTACCATTCGCTGTTTTTTCCGGGCGGTACGCGTTCGCGTTCGGGCGGGATCGAGAGGCGATTGAAGCTTGGTTTGATGGGCACCGCGGTCGAAGCGTATGCGCGAACGATTTTGGCGGGTCGTGAGCGGCGAGTGTATTTCGTTCCGGCGACGATCAATTACCTCATCACGCTCGAAGCCGAGACGCTCATCGCCGACTTTTTGGCGGAAGCGGGCAAAGGTCGGTACATCATCGAAGACGACGAATCTTCACGAATCGGCCGAGTTGCCGCATTCATTCGCAAACTCTTCGATATGCAAGGCGCGGTCGTCATTCGGTTTGGACAACCGATGGATCCGTTCGGCAATCGCGTCGACGAAGCCGGGAGAAGCTTCGACAAACGCGGTCGCGAGGTGGATCCCGCGACGTACGTACGCGACACACAGGGCAATGTGGTGATCGATCCGGTGCGTGACGCGCAATATACGCGCGAGCTTTCGGATGAAATTTGCAAATCGTACCTGACAAACACCGTGATCATGGCGACGCACGTCGTCGCGGCGGCCTGTTTTGATCGATTGCGTCGAGCCACGCATGGGTCGGATTTGTTCATGGTGCTGCGTCAACGTGATGCGGTCGTCGTTCCTCGCGACGATCTTGCGGCGGATGTGGTTCGTCTTCGCGATCGGTTGGTCGAATTGGAAAAGCACGGACGCGTGATCGTGGGCGAGCATTTGCGGCGTGGATCCGGAGGGGACATCGTGGAGCGGGCGATGGCGGCATTTGCGGGTTATCACGCTCAGCCGGTGCTCGCGTCGCGCCACGACGGGATTGCGATTGTCGATCCAAACTTGCTGTTTTATTATCAAAACCGCCTTGCGGCGCACGGAATGGCGTGGGACGTCATTGCTCCTCCGGGCATGGCGCCGGCGCGACCGCCGTCGTTTGACAAAGGGAATGCGGGAGGTGCGTCGTGACAAATCCGAGTGTCGGGGTGATCGGGGGTGGTCCGTGGGGCAGGGCGCTCGCGAAAGCCGCGCGTCGTGCGGGATCCGAGGTTATTTTGTTCACGCGCCGCGAGCAGGAGCATGCGGACGAAGGCGTGACGATGACGGTCGATTATGCGACGGTGGCGAAAGCGCCTCTTGTCGTTTTGGCCGTTCCTTCCTCCGTGGTTCGTCCGGTCCTAACAGCGCTCGGAGACCATTTGACGGGCCAACATTTGGTGGTCCACGGAATTCGAGGTCTCGGCACGGAGACGCTCGAGACGGTCAGTGATGTCGTGCGTGAAGAAACGGCGGTGCGTCGCGTGGGCGCGCTGGGCGGGCCCGTGCAGGCGGGTGAGCTGCTTCGGGCGCGGCCGTCGGCGATGATCATCGGGTCGCGTTTTCCCGAAGTGACGACGGCGGTCGTGCGTGGATTTCAAAGCGCGCATTTGCGAGTTTGGTCGACGCAGGATTTGAAGGGTTTGGAATGGGCATCCGCGCTTGTCGGGTGTTTGTCGATTGGCGTCGGGTTTGCCGAAGCATCGGGCGCGGGTCCGGGGCTCGTTGCCGCGCTTATTTCACGCGGTGTGGACGAAGCTGCTCGAATCATGGTGGCCGCAGGCGGCGAAGAACGAACCATGCTGGGCCTTGGAGGTTATGGCGATCTTTTGGCGTCGATTGCGCTCGAAGATCGACCTGAAGTCGTTCTGGGCAAAGCGTTGGCGCAAGGAGTATCGCTCGAAGAAGCCCAAGCGCGGGCTCAGCTGCGGATCGAGGCTGTTCCGCTCATTCCGCGCATCGTGGCATTCGCGGAAGAGCGTCGGGTGCAAGCGAGTACGTTTCGCGCGCTTAGCGACGTGCTTCATGGCGCGCGGCCTGAAGCGCTGCTCGAACGCGTTTTTTCCGCCTGAAATCGCAATCAGCTCCAAGCAGGCGCTCGGTCTGCGTGTTGCGTTCCAAATGCCCCCGAACGCGATTGGCAAGCATGAAATAAACTTGCTTTCTCCACGGGATCGAGCGATCATGAGCATCTGATTTTTCTTTGCGTGTTTCGTGCGCCGGTGCATCGGTGCAGGAAGCAAGGGAATTTACGATAACAATATGTCCGATACGGCACCTTCGTCAGGTCAACCGCTGAGTGTTGGGAAGTTCAGGCTGATTGCAAGTCTTGGGCAAGGCGGCATGGCGGATGTGTATTTGGCCGTGGCGTCCGGTGTCGGTGGATTCAACAAATTGCAGGTGCTCAAGCGGCTCCGCCCGGATCGCGCCGAAGAACAAGGCATCATCGAAATGTTCCTCGATGAAGCGCGACTTGCGGCGCAGCTGAATCATCCCAACGTCGTTTCGACGCTCGAAGTTTGCGAAGACGGTCAGGATTTTTTCATGGTTATGGAGTACCTCGACGGTACGCCATTCAATCGTTTGTTGGCCAAAGCGAAAGCGACGCCGCCACCTCCGGGCATTTTGTTGAAGATCATCGCCGAAGCATTGACGGGTTTGCATTATGCCCATGAATTGAACAATTACGACGGCAAACCACTCAATATCGTGCATCGCGACGTCAGCCCTCACAATGTATTCGTGACGTTCGACGGACACACCAAGGTATTGGATTTCGGCATCGCCAAAGCCGCCAGTCACGTCGTGCAAACCGCGGCCGGAATGGTCAAAGGCAAAATCGCGTACATGTCGCCCGAGCAGGTTCGTCTGGAAAAAGTCGATCGGCGGGCGGACGTATTCGCCATGGGTCTCGTGCTCGCCGAAGCTTTGACCAGCAAGCGATTTTGGGAAGGCATGCCGGACCTCGAAATTCTCGACCAGCTCAATTCGGGAAAAATCGACCGGCTCGATATCGTCAAGCAAAACATCACCGATCCGAAATTGCTCGAAATCGTCGAAAAATCATTGGCGGCGAATCCGGCGGATCGTTATGCATCGGCTGCGGCGATGGCCGGCGATATCGACGATTATTTGCGGGCGTCCAAAATTCGGGTGACGAGCGAGGATATCTCGAAATACGTGCACCTGCTCTTCGGCGAAAAACGCGCGCAAATGCGGAAATTGATCGAAAAGCAAATTGCCAAATTGCGCGAAGAAACGGACGGACCCGTGTCGGGCGACGGGCGAGCGCCCATCAGTTTGCGTACCGGTTTGCCGCGTATCGGTTTGGAAATGACGATGCGCATCGACCGGGCGGCATTAAATGCCGAAGCTGAAAAGCTTGCCGCCGCCAATGCCGCTGCGGGAGCTCCGACGTCGAATGAAACGCGCAGCCTCGTGGCGTCGCAAACCGTGCCGGATATGCCCGCAGCGCGGCCCATGTCGTTTTATGCGCTGCTCGTCGCAGGGTGCATCATCGCCGGTGTCGGAACGTTTTTGATGCTGGGGCGACGTCAAGACGCCATCAATCAGGGACAAACCGGACAGCCGGTCGAAACGCCGAAATCGATTACGACGCAAATCTCGGAAACGGCTCCGCCCGTACCCGTGCCCGTCCCTTCCGCGGCGACGAGCGCCGCATCCGCGCCCGCGAAGGAAATGATGGAGCTGCAAATCACGGCCGTTCCGACCACAGCCACGATTTTTCTCGATGGTGCACGCATTCCGACAAACCCGTATACGGGCAAAGTCCCCAAGGACGGTATGGGGCATCGGGTGCACGCCGAAGCGCGCGGATTCAAATCCGCCGGCGAAATCGTCTTATTCTCGAAAGACACGTCGATTACGTTGCAATTGGCGCCTCTGGCGGGAGGAACAGCTCCACCCGACGGACGAACGCCGACCAATCAACGCAAACTCGACGACAATCCCTATCCCTGAAATCGTTTATCCAAGGCAAACCTCGTGAAGCACCTCCGGCCTCGGGCGCTGGTTTTCGACATGGATGGCTTGTTGGTCGATTCCGAGCCGTTATGGCACGAAGTCGAAAAGGACTTCATCAGCGCGCGAGGAGGCGTTTGGACGTACGAACTCGCCATGCAATGCACGGGGCTGGGGATCGGCCCCGGCATTCAGCTCATGGGAAGAACGTGCGGTTTCGAGGTCGATGAAGCGCGCGACGTCGTGGAGCTCGAAGATCGCTTCGTGGCGCGCGTGAATGAAGTCGAACTGAAGCCCGGCGCTTTGCAATTCCTACAAATCGCCCACGACAAACTCCCCGTCGGGCTCGCTTCGTCGTCCACGCGAAGGCTCATCGATACCATTCTGCATCGATTTCAATTGCGAGATCATTTTCGCGTGACCGTGTCGGGGCAAGAAGTTCCCCGAGCCAAACCATTTCCGGATGTGTACCTACGCGCAGCCGAGTTGCTCGGCGTCGAGCCGACGTCTTGTGTGGCGCTGGAGGATTCGCGAAATGGTTGCCGCGCGGCGCGAGCCGCCGGGATGCAGGTGATCGCGGTTCCGGAAATCCGGAGCGAAGATTTCGCGTCTTTGGCGGATGTGGTGGTGGGAAATCTGGATGAAGCCAGGGCGCTGGTTGAATTGCCCTGACAAACGGCGGATCAGCTGCGACGACGGCGCGCGAGAAGTCCGGCCACGGCGGCGAGGGAGATCATCGAGAAGCCGATCGGGGCATTGGTTTGTCCGGGAACAACACAGCCGCAGCCCGTATCTTCACTGATGACCGGTCCGGCGCCCGTACCCGAACCGCCGCTGCCGGCTCCGCCCATGCCGCCGGCACCGCCCGTTCCGGCGCTTTGCGTGGTGGAGAAGTCGATATCGGCGTACAAGCCGTCCGCATCGGCCGTGTTGACGATCATCACATAAGCGTTTTTCGCGCCCGCAGGGATCGCGGTCGTCGCCGTATACATCGTCAAACCCTGCCCGTCTTTGCCATTGTCCGTCAAGTCGACGGCCGCCGCATCTCCTGCGGAGAATGGCGAAAACGTGAATTGAATGGGTTCGTCCGCGATACGCACGAGCATTTTGGGCGTGAAGGAACCCATCGGCCCGCCAAACCCACCGCCGCCACCGGCCGTGGCGCCGCGGAAATCAATGGTGAGCGAATCGGTGTTTGCCGGCAGGGGGACGTGGATTTGAACGACGCCGGGTACATAACCAAGCTTGTTATTGGCAATGTTTGCGCTCGACGTGCTCGGCCCAAACCATACTTTGACCCCTCCGCCGGCGTTGAGCGGACCGGCCATGGGTTTGCCTTGGTATTCGAGGATGCGGGCGCATTCCGGCAATACGCCGCGACCCGTGAATGCGTTGGTCAATTGCGTGGCCACGTTTGTACCCAACGTCGGCGCCATTTTCACTTGTCCGATGATGATGTTGGCGAATTCCTCATATCCAAGGTCTCCGGATGGAGCGGCTTTCATCGCCGCGAAGACGGCGAGATCGAAATCGCGTTGAACTTCGGGGGCCAATTTCGATCGTACATCCCACAAGCCGCCGGAGAACAGCGTCGCGTCTTGATGCACTTCGCCACCAATCGCCGACGGACATGCGTCGGGATTGGCCAAACTGCGAATGGATCCGGCCGACGGATCGGCATCGAGCACCGCGTATTCGCCGACATCGGGATCACCGGTGATCGCCGTCGCGAAATAATCCGCAATGCCTTCATTCATGCCGCCGGGCGACATGCTGATGCCGTATTTGTCGTGATGCGCCGTGCCCACGAAAGCCACCGTCGCATTGACGGCCGCGTGCGTGAATTCGTGATAAATGACGTCGGCGTCGTACGCGTAATCCTTGATCGGCCCTTGTCCGAACATCATGGCCGCGCCGGTGATTCCAAAGACCGACTGCAACGAGAATTGTCCCGGAGGAGCAGCCGGTGCGAAAAACGCATTTTGGAACGGTTCGAACGGGATATTGGGATCCGCTGCTTTTTGGAGATCTCCGGCCAAAAGTCCGGCGGGAAGCATCAAGTTGGCCACCGCATCAATGGGCGTCGCCTGCACTTTGAACGTCGGGTCGAACGCTCGGAAGTAATCGTAGACGACACGCGTGTGGTGATAGATGTGCAATTCGCTGAAGGAATCTTGCGGCGCGCTGTCGGCCGCCGGTTTGTCGCCGAAGTCCAACGTCATTGCGTCGGCGACGGCCGTCTTTTGCAATGCGCAGATATGCACGTTGAACGGAAGACCGGGAATGGGCATGGTCATCTTCGTGTCGACGCAATTCTTCGCCGTGATGAGCTCATCGGTCAATTCGGTCGCGCCGGTGGGTAGAGGCAGCGTGACGTTCGTGAGCTGAGGTGAACGCACGGGATTGGAAGGAAAAACGTTTGCCTTGTGCACCGTCACCGCGGCGTTGTAGTGCGCAAGCAGCGCGCCCGTTTTTGCATCGACGACCGTCACGGGTGCGTAGGGCAAACCCATCGACGGCGCGTAAAACGACCACGCGAGATGATCGCCGTCGCCCGACGGCCAAATCACGAGCCGGCCCGATTGCCCAGGCATCGCAACGCCTGCTCGTCGACTCGCCGTCTCCGCAGCCGTCGCCGCATCCACCGTCGGCGTCACATCCGAAGGCAAATCGTTCGCCAGTTTCGCCGCCACGACATGCGCCACGCCCGCCGCATCGAACGTCACCGTCGCACTGCGATCGATGACCGGGATGCCTTGATGCATCTGCGGAAGCTTGACGATGCGACGACCATCGCGAAGGTTGGATAGCTGAGACAAACCAAACGAAAGCCCCTTCGTCATGGGGACTCGTTCTGCCAAGACAAACCTGGCGCCGGCGTCGGCTTTCGCTTCGTCGGCGTTGGGTGCAAGCACCGCGGACGAAGATGCTCCGACATCGAAGACGGATGTTGGAGGCGCAGCAAGAGCGGCACCGCCGACCAACGAAAACAAGAGCCCAGCGGACAAACCAAGGAGTAAGCGCATCGAAAGCCCCTTTTCAGGTACGAAGTTCGAGGTCGAGCGCGAAGTTGCGCCCGCCCGAAGCGATCGTAAAGAGTTCGCCCGGTTGAAGAAATGCCTGAAATCCTGCGGCAACAACGGACGGGCTTCGCGCTTCCAAGAGGCCCGAAATGAACAGAGCCGACGTCCTTTCGGTTGTCGGCTCTCGTTCCGTTTTCTTTTTACTGCGGTTGTCGTTCTCGGTTTTTGCCGATCCCGACCGGGGTGCGAAGGGGGGGACTTGAACCCCCACGGTGTTACCCGCTAGCACCTCAAGCTAGTGCGTCTGCCAATTCCGCCACCTTCGCTTGGTTTTGGCTCGGGCGCGGACACTAATGGTTTCAAAACCAGTGTCAAGAAAAAAAGTTGCGCCCAGATGCAAAACAATCTCCCTCGCGTCCCCGAGGTGTTGTTTCTGTCAGCTGATCCACGAATGGGCACCGAAACGAGGCGCTCATGTCTGATTTTTGGTAATTTCAGACACGATTTCGCGGAGTTCAAAAGGCTTGCGCACGTAGGTGATGTTGGACATCGCGGGCAAACCTTCGAGCGGGTTGGCACTTCCCGACACGACGATGAGACGAGCGTTTGGATTGGCTTGTCGGATGCGCGCGAAAGCGCCGGCGATGTCGTCGCGGATCGGAGACAAGTCACATAGTACGGCGTCGAAATGATTTTGCGCGAGCGTCGTTTCCAGTTCGGCACGTGAACGAGCGAGCGTGAGTTGCGCTCCGCGATACGTGAGCGTCGTGTCGAGCAAGTCGAAGATTGCGTCGTCGTCTTCGATGACGAGGACACGCAGACCGGCCATGCGTGCGCCCGGTTTGCCGCTCGAACGCGGCGCCGGTGGAAGAAGAGACGTGCGCCTCGGCCAATGCAGCTCGAAGCGTGCTCCGGGTTCGGCGCGAACGAGCTGCAACGAACCACGATGTTCACGCGCCAGCGCTGCGGCGTAACGGAGCCCGATGCCCGCTCCTCCGGCTCGCGTCGTGACTCCGGCATCGAGCAAGTTGGCGCGACGTTCTTCCGGTACACCCGGACCTTCGTCTGTCACTCCAAACACCAGTTGTCCGGACAAATCAGCGGTTACATCGAGAAAAACCGTTCCTCGAGGTGGTGATACGGCGATCGCGTTCAACAGGAGGTTCGTGAGGATTTGCAGAATGATCGAACCGTCCATGAGTTGCGCATCTTCGAGTCCGGGATCGGTCGACATCCGGATACGCACGCCGGCTTGCGTCGCTTCGGGTTCGCAACCCATGAGCGCATCGCGCAGGATGGAATCGGCGCTGCACGGGGCGTCGTCGGGAACGTCGGCTCCGATGGCGCGACGCACGATGAGTCGCGCGTGTCTGGCGCGGGCCGCCGCGATGCTCAACGCTTGTTCCACGGACGAGGTGGGATCGACTTCGTTGCGCGCTCGATCGATCCATCCGAGCACGACGGTCAACGCATTCGACACTTCGTGCAGCGCGCCGGCGAGGTCACGATCGCTTTGCTTTCGTGCCGTCGCATCCGCGTCGACCTTCGACGGTTCGTCTCCGAGTGCGTCGCTTTGCAACCGTAGCAACGCGGGAGAGCCGATCCTCTGGTCATTGCCTCCCGTGTCGGACTCTGCCACACGCAGAGCGTACTCCAAGAAGCCCGCGAACGGATACACTGGAAAGTGAAGTGCTCACAAACCACGAAGCGTGCACCTTGGACGTGCGTTTACTTCACGAGTGACGGGGCCAAAGGCAGCGTGAAGCGTCCATCGGGACGAATGCTCGTTTCACCGATTTGAATCACGACGGTGTTGTCAAAACCCACGGCGGTGACCGGCAACCACGCACGCACCGTACCGCTCGGGACGATGCTCTCATCGGGATTACGCAGAACACCTCCAACGATCGCCGGATACGAAAGCACGAGCGACGGAAGGCTGAACATTTCGGTGCCGTCGGCGTTGGGTTGCACATCGAGTTGCGAGCGCACGAGCCACGGCAGAAGTGAATCCGGTGGTGGAACGACGAGCAGATCGACGAGACCGGGGTCGGCGAGGAGTGAAAAATCGCCCATTGCTCCGAGCGATGCGGAGGCAATTTGTGACGTCGGGTTTTCCGCGACGAGGTGGCTCGATAGGTAGGGTCGAGCGGGTGAACGGGAGGGGTAAACGGATGCCGCGCCGGCCGTCAAAGGCAGGCCATCGGGAAGAGAAACCATGCCCGCGAGCGTGGATTTGTCCCGAATGACCATTCCTTTGCCGCAGATGCAATTGTCGGTCGTGCTGATGGTCCAATCATCGGTCGTCACGGCTTTGGTCGTGTCGAACGTGGGGTGCGCAATGACTTTGAAACGACCGGGGGGCAATTTCGTTGAAAATCTTCCGCCTTGATCAGTATCGACGACGATGGTGAAGTTTGCGCTGCTCGAAGCATTGCCGGACAATTCCAGGCTGCGAAAGGTGATTGTCGCGACAACCGGATTTCCCTGCGTATCGACCACGAACGCGTCGACGTCACGCCCGGCGGCATCGAGATCGACGAGCACGAGGTTGGCTTCGATGTTTTCCGCATTGGGGTTGAGCGGGCTCAAGCCGGCGATTTCCCAGAAAAACTTCGGCGCATTCACGCCGTCCGGCGGACGAAGACGCAAAACGGGTGACGTGTCGGGCGGACCATTCCAGAAATAATCGAGGCTGTAACTCGCATAGAGGTTGAAGGGGTCGACTTTGAGCACTTGCGTGGCCGAAATGGGCTTGCCGCGCTTGGGTTCGACGACTTGAATGGACCAATCGGTCAAATCTTGGCCTTTGGGAAAACCCACCGTCCCCGCAATCACGTGCGGTGTCGTCGTGAGGTGCAAATCGAGTTGTCCGCCTTGAGAAACGTCGAGATCGCGATGAAAGGTGGGCGGCGGAGCGGCGGCGGCGCATCCTTCCGGAGCCCGGGGAACCACGTGCATGTCGTATATCCCTTGCGGCAAATCGACGGTGTACGTGTCGATGGAACCATCCAATTCGACAGCTTGCCCTTCATGATCCGGCAATCCGTCATGAGGCGCATTGCGATAGAAAAAGAAATCCGCGGGCAGCTTGTGATTGTCCGGCAGAGGGCAATCCTTGTAATCATAATCGACAAACAGTTCGATGGGAGAAACCACCGACCGCGGAAGCATGATGTCGCGCGCCACGACGATTCCGTTGTCCGATTGCGCGGTCAAACCCGTTCCCCCGAATGGAACCAGGAAGGACGAACCTGCGCCATAAGGCGCTTCCGTCGAAGGCTGGACCTCCAAAATGAGCCCCGGCAGGTCCACGCGTTTGGCCACACATGCGCCCACGCCGTCGACATCCACACACGTTCCACCCGGACAATCCGAATTGCCCGTACACCGATTCAATACCGCGTCGGCGTCCGCGCCGCCAATGGCACATCCCGACAACACGCCGATCGCCGTCAAATGTAAAAACATCGATTTGTATTTCATCGTAAGACTCCTGGTTTCGCGATTTCGACGCGATTTTCAAAAGGTCAAGGTTCGAGAGGACAGGTCGCATCGGTGGCTGGGCAATCCACCAATGAAAGCGGGCACTCTCCCACGTCGCATTGCCGAAAATGCCACGTGATTTGATTCGAATCATTGAGGTTCTTGGGACAACCGCTGGCCGTATCGAATTCGTGCGTCGTGACGAGCGTCAAGCGATGACATCCCGGCTGGATCGGAATCAATCCATCCACCCAACGTATCCCCACGAGCGGCCTTGGACCATCAGCCATCGTTCCCGAAGGCAATTCAGGAAAAGTCTGCAATGCAAAACGGAATGGCTGACCCAGCGCGTTCGTCATGCCGTAATCCACGTACAATGCAACTTTCACGCTCTTGTCGACATCCTCGGAGAGAATCGACGCCGTGATTCCAATCTCCGATACGCCTTCATCACCACCAATGCGCAAAATACCGCGAGGATCCGGATTGAGCGCCGAAGCGACGATAATCGGCGGCGATTGCATCGGCTCGTACGTCACCGGAT
>CAYSYX010000043.1:0-36869 GCA_964435055.1 uncultured Polyangium sp.
CGGCGAAAATCAATGTAACGCCGAATGAACGTACAAGTCCCGCGCCGCAGGTGCGAATCAACGTTTCCGCGAATGAACGGGCCGCTCCCGCGGTGGAATCGATCGAGCCGTTGCTCTTGGATGTAAATCCGACGGCGAAAACCGCGGCGCGACCAAGTGCCAATGAAAAGAGACCGAGTGGCACGTATCGCGCTCCATCGGTGCCTGCTGCAATACCGACGCCCGAAATGCAACGTCAATTCGATTGGACGGACATTTGGATGCGCTTGCGATGGCCGGCACAAATCATGGTATTGTCGTTTTTGATTATCGTCGCGGAAATGTATTACCCGGCATTGACGGACAGCGCACTCAAGTCATACGGCGTACGACCGATGTGGGCAGCGGCTGCAGTCGCTACGGTCGCATTGTCGTGGGCCTGCGTCCGTCTATTCTTTGGTCGGTAATTTCCCTTTCGACTTGGAAATGATTCGCCGTTGCTTTCGCTCCGTACAAGACAACTTCGATTGTTCGTGCTAGCGAAGTGGCCTGATGAATTCGCTGCTCGAAGCCGTTCGCAAAGCTTGCCCGCCGGGGCTATATACGCAAGGAGTCAATCTCGCCCGTGATGGGGCCGTCGTCGTCGAGGAATCGTCGCCTGCGGAATTGACGCTTCGGGTTCGGGCACCGGGTTCGGTCGTTGCTCCGACCGTCGTGCTTTTCCTCAAAGATGGCGAATGGGGCTGTGATTGCGGGGGAAAGTTCGATCCGTGTCAACACGTCGCCGCGGCCGCGATATTCGCCGCACAAAATGCAGCGGGCGAACCGGCAAAAAAGAAAAAATCTGCAAAAGCCGTCAAATTGGATCCGGAACGTGAATCGTCGGAAGATGCCGCCGAGCCGCTTGCCAAACTCGGGTATATCTTCAGTCGCAAAGCGCATACGTTGTTTCTGGAGCGCGTGATCGTTTTTCCGGATGAGCGGCGTGAGGCTTTCAAGGGGCCTTTGAACACGCGCGTAACCAAAGCGGATTTGCCATTTCTTCCCACGCACGAAGACTTGACGCTCGATCGCATGATGGTGACCTGGAAAGGTAACGTCGTGCCGGTGGCGCGTATTCGTGAAGTATTGGGACTTTTGGAAACGTCGAAATGCGTCTATTTTGAAGGAAAGCCCATTCGCACGTCAAAAGAAGCCGTTCGTCCGTGCACGGTCGTTCAAGATGGCAAAGACAATGGCGTGCATGTGCGCGTGGACAAAGATCCGTCGGTCGAGAGCGTCATTGCTCGTGGAATTGCCAAATGCGGTGATGTTTTACGGCCTCTCGGCGATATGTCGCTTCCCGGCGAACAATGGGAACGATTGCCGCTCGAAAAATACGTCGCCAAAGAACAACTCGGACAATTCGTCATTCAAATTCTCCCCGAGCTCGAAGAGAAAACGCGGTTGTCGATCGTCACCAAGCGTTTGCCCGGCGTAGGCAAGAAGACGCCCCCGTATATCGACATGGAATTGTTCCAAGACAAACACGCTCTATCGGTCTTGCCGCGACTCGTTTATGGTCGCCCGATACAAGCTCGGGTCGACGGAAAAGTATTGGTTCACGTGCAGGGACCGGTGCCGGTTCGCAATGAAGTCGAAGAGCGGCGGTTGGCGGATAAATTGCGCAACGAGCTCAACATGGTGTTTGGTCGGCGCGTCCATTTCGACGGCGAGGCCGCGCTGCGTTTCGTTCAAAAGCTCAAGGACTTTCAGGCCGGTGAAGATGGCGAAACATTCGAGGAATTGTTTGGTCATCGTCGGCTCACGGCAAAATTCGACATTCAGGGCAATTCGTTCAACGTTACATTCGAATGCAAACCGGACGAATCCGACGGCGGCGTTCCGCGTCGAGCCACCGGGGATGCGGTGATTCGCGCTTGGAAAGATGGTCTTGATATCGTGCCGCTCGAAGGTGGCGGATATGCGCCATTGCCATCCGATTTTCTCGATAAATATGGCGATCGTGTCGCCGATTTGTTGGCGGCACGCGCCGAAACGGACGACCAATCGATTCCGCCGGCGTTGCTTCCGACGCTCGCGCGATTGTGCGACGAGCTCGATGCACCCAAACCGCCCGGTTTATCGCAGCTCTTGCCCTTGCTCGATGGATTCGACGGTATCCCCGAAGCCCCGCTTCCCGAAGACTTGCAGGCCACATTGCGACATTATCAAGTTCGCGGCGTCGATTGGTTGTCCTTCGTGCGCAATACGGGCCTCGGATGCATCCTCGCCGATGATATGGGTCTTGGAAAAACCCTGCAAGCGTTGTGCGCCATCAGTGGTCGGACGCTCGTCATTTGTCCCAAAACGGTTCTTTTTAATTGGGAGGCGGAAATTCGCAAGTTTCGTCCGAACCTCAAAACGGCGCTGTACCACGGTCCCAAGCGATCCCTCGACGAAACGGCTCACGTCACGCTCACCAGTTACTCCATGCTGCGTATGGACGTGGATATCTTGTCCAATATCGAATGGGACTCCATCGTCCTCGATGAAGCGCAAGCCATCAAAAACCCGGACAGCCAAGTCTCCCGAGCGGCCTTTACGTTGCGCGGCAAATTCAAACTCTCCTTGAGCGGCACACCCGTTGAAAATCGTCTCGACGAACTTTGGAGCCAAATGCATTTTGCCAATCGCGGATTGCTTGGAGGGCGCAGTGATTTTCGCGAGCGTTATGCATTGCCGGTCGAAGCGGGGGATTTGGAGGTCTCGCGACGATTACGGGAAAAAATCCGCCCCTTCGTTTTACGCCGAATGAAGCGGGAAGTCGCTCCCGAATTGCCGCCGCGAACCGAACGGGTCCTCATGGTGGAGCTCGATGATAACGAACGCGCCGTGTACGACACCGTGCGCGCGGCGACGTTGCCCGAGGTCGTGAAGCGTTTGTCCGAGGGGGGCAACGTGATTCTCGCGCTCGAGGCGCTCTTGCGCATGCGTCAAGCTTGCTGTCATCCGCAGCTCGTCCCGGGACAAACGGCAGCCACGTCGTCCAAAATCGATGCATTGGTCGAGGCGCTTTCCGATGCTTCGGCGGACGGCCATAAATCGCTCGTGTTTTCGCAATGGACGTCGCTCTTGGACTTGGTCGAGCCGCATTTGAAGAGCGCGGGCATTACGTTTAATCGGCTCGATGGTTCGACGACCGATCGCGGTTCGGTGGTCAATGCATTCCAAGCCGAAGGCGGCCCGTCGGTCATGCTCTTGTCGCTCAAAGCCGGTGGTGTGGGTCTGAATTTGACGGCGGCCGATCACGTCTTCTTGCTCGATCCGTGGTGGAATCCCGCGGTCGAAGATCAGGCGGCGGATCGAACGCACCGCATTGGCCAGGACAAACCCGTATTCGTGTATCGCGTCGTCGCGAAGGACACGGTGGAAGAGCGCATTTTGGTCTTGCAAGAAAAGAAGCGGGCCGTGGCCGATGCCGCGTTGGGCGAAGCGGGCCGGGCCACGAGCATCACGCGCGAAGACCTCATGGCTTTGTTTGCTTGAGCCATGAACGAAGGATGTCTGCAATCAGCCGCGCGTATACGGGCGGCGATTGTCGCGCATTCGTGTTCGCCGGACGATTTCCGAGCTGCTTTTCTCGACGTTCCATTTCTCGATCGAGATGCCTGGGTCGACGCGGTGTTTGGATTGGACGAACTATTGCCTGATGGTGCGGAACTACCCAAAGGGTGCGTGCCTTATCTTCCGAGTGCGGTGGAGGCATTGCATTGCTTGGCGGACAAGGTTCCGATGCAATCGGGCGACGTATGGGTGGATGTTGGTTCGGGCGTCGGTCGCGCCGCTGTTTTCATGCATTTGCTGAAAGGCGTGCCGGTGTTGGGCATTGAAGTTCAATCGGCGCATCTGCATGCTGCGAAAGCACTTGTGGAGCGACTTGGTTTGTCGGACGTGTCGTTTGTCCAGGGCGACGTTTTGGAGGTCGAACCCGAGTTTGCCCGGGGGACGGTGTTTTTCTTGTATTGCCCTTTCAGCGGAGAGCGTTTGCTGAGAACTTTGGCAATGCTCGAAAAAGTGGCTCAAAGGCGCATGATTTGGGTTTGTACTTTGGATTTGCCGCTGCCCGAATGCGGGTGGATCGAGCCGGTTTTGGACGAACGCACGGATTTGCGAATTTATCGCAGTTGCTTGCCTAGGACAAACCATTGACGAATGCTCATGGTACGTCCACAACGACTTTCATTTGTTCCGGATATTGAAACGTCGCTTTGTATTCGGTCAGAGTCAAATCTTCTTCGTAAACCCGCACGGTCAATTTGTAATCGCCCGCGTCGCCGTCTTGTCGGCGTACGCAATTCGAAAAGCAGTTATCGCCTGCGTTTGCCGCAGGACACGCATTGTCCGCCGCATTCAGCGCCACGTACACCACGCCGTCCCAATGAAAGGATTGCGATGCATCGGGAGCAAAAGGCATCAAACCCACATCCATGCATGTCGAATCACACGATGCCGGTGTCGAATCACAAAGGAGCACATTCGGGTTGGCGGGCGCATAACCGAAGTTTGGAGAAAGCACGCGGAACGGAGAATCGCATTTCGTTGCGTAATGACGCATCGTCGTCCCCGCATTGTGAATGACGAACTCGACCGGTACGGCCTTTCCGGAAATATTGTCGTCGCACGCGGTTTTGGGCGGATCATCACTACAGCCGACGGCCTGGATCGTTATGACGAGCAACACGATGGCCCAAGCGCATCGCGGTTTTCGAGATTGATTTATGCGCGAATGTGATTTCCTCACGCCGTCGGTGAAAACCTTGTTCATCGTTTCTTGTTCCAGCTTAGCCTTCGATGGCGGGAGAGTTGCCGGTGGAAGTGGTTGATGTTGGTCGGCATGTCGTCCTGTTTGAGAATGACGAACTGCTGGTCCTGCGTATGCGCGGAGCTTTGTTGCCCGGAGAAATGGGCGCGATCGCTCGTGTGCACGATGCTCGATTGCTCGAGCGGGGGCGTCTGTTTGTCTTGGTTGATGTTACTGCGGCGGAGCCGCCATCGTATGCAGCTCGGCAAGAATTGAAGGAACGGCCCAAAAAGCTTCCGCCGCATTGGATCGCTTACGTCGGGATACCTCGGGAATACTCGATCGTCTTGGACCTTATCGTTCGAGCCGCGTCGGTGCTTTCGTCATCGAAGATCGTCCATCGGTATTTCCCGGACGAACTTGCGGCGCGTGCGTGGCTGGACGAAATGCGGGCCAAGTTTTCGGCTAACGCGTAATGCGTGTTTCGCCGCCTTCGTCGAGCGCTTCTTTCACGTCGACGTTGTCGCTCTCCGCTTCGTCTTGGGCTTCGCGTCGCGGAGCGGCTTCGCTCCCATTGACCAAAGCGGCATCGGCCAAAGCCCACAAAGACGCAGGAACCCCCGGAATCGGTTCACCTTCGGCTTTCGCTTCGCGGGAAAGGAAAATCCCGGCGGGGCGATTCGTCGAGCTCGCGGTACGTTGCCGAGGGTTTGTCGAAGGCGGATTCGGTTTGGCGTTCTTTGGGTTTGTCGCCGTGCGCCGCGGTGGGGTTTGCATCGCCGGCCGTTGTTTGCCTTTCTTGGCAAGTCGCGCTTTGCTGGGCGCATTTTTCGCGTGTTCGACACAAGATTTTCGCATCGACGCCGGGCACGAAATACGCACGTGAAAGTGATCGTCGTGCGGCAATCCGCCCGTCGGTTGCATCATCGCGAGCGCCGCGCGTACATAGAGTGCGTGCGCAACGCCTCGCGATCGCGCGTGGGCGAGCAGCGCCTGTTTGATCGGATTCGCGACGAAGACGTGGCTCACTCGAGCTTCGCGATCGAGCAGCAAATTCTGCAAAAAGAGCCAGTTTTTGGCCACATCGAAGCGCGCACCGGCCACGTCGGGAGCGGCGAGTTTGTCGTCGATCTTCGTGAAGGTTGGTCGAGACAAAGGTTTTCCCTGGCCATCGACCACGTAAAATCCGAGGTCCGCGTCGCGACCACTTTCGTGGGAATGGTGTTTCGGCAGCTCGCCCCCGTGGCGCCGCGACAAATCGCCCACATTGAGCGCCGAGCCCGGGTACTTCTTGGCCACTGCTTTGGCGGCATGATCGATCGCATTGACGAGCGCGGGCAAACCCCAACGGGTATCCGCCGACGGATGCATCGGCGCACCTCGAAGATACGGCTTCGAGATATCCAGTCGAATACCGCCTTCGAGACGTCCTTCATTTGGAGGTCCAACGGAATCCGCGCGGGTCGGAGGCTCGGGCGCTTTGACGAAGGCCACCGGCTTCGTGGTTCGTCCGGGCCGAGTGATCGCGGAGGTATCCGACTTGGCGCGTCGAACGGGGGTTGTATGTTTTGGTGCGCTCGCACGTGCCGTTGGGGCAGGTGGCGCCGCGAGTGCTGTTTGCAGCGGCAAGCCGAGGAGCGTCAACGTGAAGGTGAGGGCAATGAATCGAAACGGGCTTCGCACCTTGTGGGATATAAGCCCCTTGTCTTTCGCGGGCCAAATTTCGCGATCGATCATTTCTTCGATCGCCCTGGCACCCGACGCGCGGCTCTGGTAGCACTCGGCGCGTATGAACAAGGTCTACCAGAGCGCACTGGATGCGTGTCGGGACATCCCCGATGGCGCGACGATTCTCGCGGGTGGATTCGGCCTTTGCGGCATCCCCGAAAATTGTATCGCGGCTCTGCGGGAACTCGGCACGAAAAACCTCGTGGTCGTGTCGAACAACTGCGGGGTCGACGACTTTGGTCTCGGCATTTTGCTTAGAAACAAGCAGATCCGAAAGATGATTTCATCGTATGTCGGTGATAACAAAGAGTTCGAGCGGCTGTACCTGACGGGGGAGCTCGAAGTGGAATTGACGCCGCAAGGTACGCTTGCGGAGCGCATTCGGGCCGGCGGGGCGGGGATTCCGGCGTTTTACACGCCAACCGGGGCGCATACGGCCATCAGTGAAGGTGGTTTGCCCGTTCTGTACAATGCCGACGGGACGGTGAAAAAGTATTCCGATAAAAAGGAAGTGCGCACGTTCGACGGGCGCGATTACGTGCTCGAACCGGCGATTCGCGGCGACTTTGCCATTGTGAAAGCTTGGAAAGCGGATCGCAGTGGGAATTTGATTTATCGGCGCACGGCGCGGAACTTCAATCCGATGATGGCGACGGCGGCGAAAATCACCATTGCCGAAGTCGAAGAAATCGTCGATATCGGGACGCTGGATCCGGATACGATTCACACGCCGGGCATTTACGTGCAGCGGTTGATTCAGGGCGAAAAGTACGAAAAGCGTATCGAACGTCGGACGGTGCGTAAACCGGCCGGAGCTTCGGCATAAGGAGTCATCATGGGCCTTTCGCGAGAGCAAATTGCCCGCCGTGCGGCGGCCGAGCTTCGAGATGGTTTTTACGTCAATCTCGGCATTGGCATGCCGACGCTCGTGGCGAACTACATTCCCGATGGAATGAATGTCGTTTTGCAGAGTGAAAATGGACTCCTCGGGATTGGGCCGTGGCCCGTCGAGGGGTCCGAAGACGCCGATCTCATCAATGCCGGCAAAGAAACGGTGACGATGGTGACTGGCGCGGCCACGTTTTCCAGCGCGGAAAGTTTCGAGATGATTCGAGGAGGCCATATCGATTTGGCCATTCTCGGGGCGCTCGAAGTTTCCGAAAAAGGGGACCTCGCCAATTGGATGGTTCCCGGAAAAATGGTCAAAGGTATGGGCGGCGCAATGGATCTCGTCGCTTCGGCGCGGCGAGTCGTCGTCATCATGGATCACGCCGCGAAAAACGGAGCGCCGAAAATCCTCAAAGAATGCGCTCTGCCCTTGACGGGTCGCCGGGTCGTTCATCGCATCATCACGGACTTGGCCGTTGTGGATGTCACCTCCGAGGGGCTCATTTTGCGCGAGCTTGCTCCGGGCGTGACTGCACGCGAGGTGCAAGGAAAAACCGAGCCGTCGTTGCTCATTCCTCACGACATCAAAGAAATCGACATTGGTGCCTGACGATGAGTTGGCCCGAAAAAACGCCGCCCACCGCATCAGAAAAACGCACCATTGGTGCGGGCGTATTTCGGCGTTGTGAAGGATGTGCCGAAACGCTGACCGCGGACGAACTTGCAAACAACTTCGAAGTTTGTCCGCGATGCGGCCACCATCACAAGCTCTCGGCGGCGGGTTTTCGCGAATTGCTCTGCGATGGAGGGGAGCTCGAACGGTGGGACGAACACCTCGAACCAGGCGATCCCTTGCATTTCAGTGACGGTCGCTCGTACAAAGAGCGTGTCGCCGTAGCGCAAAAGAAAACGGGCGCCCGGGAAGCCATTGAAATCGGCCGGGCGCAATTGAATGGCCGTCCCATTGCTTACGGCGCCTTCGTTTTCGCTTTCATGGGCGGAAGCATGGGTTCGGTCGTCGGCGAGAAAATCACGCGGCTCTTCGAGCGAGCGACCGACGACGCATTGCCGGTCGTCCTTCTTTCGGCATCCGGGGGCGCTCGTATGCAAGAGGGCATTTTATCGCTCATGCAAATGGCGAAAAGCGTTTCGGCGCTCGAACGATTTCGTCAACGAAAGTTGCCCTTCCTGTCGGTTTTGCTTCATCCCACCACTGGCGGAGTCGCCGCGAGTTTCGCATTCTTGGGCGATGTGAACATCGCCGAACCCAAAGCGCTCATTGGTTTTGCCGGCCCGCGCGTCATTGAGAATACGATCCGACAAACGCTGCCACCCGGATTTCAGCGGTCGGAATTTCTGCTCGAGCACGGCATGATCGACATGATCGTCTCACGGTTGGAAATGAAGCAATCGATTGGCCTTTTGCTCGAACATTTGCGTCACGGCGAGCAGCTTCGGCGCGACAAAATTCCCGCCGCTCGCGCCTCGTCACCCAGGCGATGACTTCTGCGCGATTGCTCCCATTTCTCGAATCATTGCCCCGACGGGCTCGCTTCGGCATGGTCCTTGGTCTCGATCGCATGGTCGACGCCTTGGCCAAGCTGGGAAATCCGCACCTGGTCATTCCGTTCGTCCATATTGCCGGGACAAACGGAAAAGGTTCCACGAGCGCCATGGTGGCGCAAATTCTGCAATCGGCGGGATTGCGCACGGGTCTTTATACGTCGCCGCATTTGTGTCGTTTGGCCGAACGCGTGCGTATCGATGGTGAGCCTGTGGAGGACGAGGTTTTCGCGGAGGCGTTCGAACGCGTCATGATGGCGGCGCCGGAGAACGCAACATTTTTCGAGATATTGACGCTGGCGGCATTTGTCGTATTCGAATTGGCGCGCGTGGACGTGGGTGTATTGGAAGTTGGGCTTGGCGGGCGTTTAGATGCGACAAACGTCGTGCCCAAGCCGCTCGGCACGGCGATTACGTCGATTGCTTTTGATCATACGGCGATTCTGGGATCGACGTTATCGGCGATTGCGCGAGAAAAGGCGGGGATTTTCAAGAAAGATGTTCCCGTGGTTCTTGGACCTCTCGACCCGGAAGCATTGACGGTCGCGCTCGATACGGCGCGAAGTGTCGGTGCATCGCCCGTGGTTTGCGTTGAAAATTCGGCGGGAGACGGGCGAATTTCTGTGAATTTGCGGGACGATGAGACGGAAATCGTTTTACCTTCCGGAATACAGGTACGCTCGAAGCTGAGTTTGGCGGGGACGCATCAGATGGCCAACGCGGCGGTCGCGGTGGGTTTGGCCGAGTGTGCGGCGAAGGCATTTCCGCAGATTTTGCCGGTGATTGGCGAAGGTTTGTCAAAGACACAGTGGCCGGGGCGGCTTGAACGAATCGAACTCGAGGGCAAAACGGTATTGCTCGATTGCGCGCATAATCCGCATGGAGCTGAAGCCTTGGCTACGTATGTGCAAAAGCAGGGTTGGTCGGCCGAGCGCGTCGTGCTGGTATTTGGCGCATTGGCGGATAAATCGTGGAGTGCAATGCTCGATTTGGTAGGACCTTTGGCCGAGCGTCGTGTGTATGCGTCGCCGAAGGGGCGAGCGCCTGCGCCGCTCGAAGAAATGACCGCTCGTTTTTCAGGAACAACGGTGGTCGAACCTCGGGAAGCGATTGCTCGGGCGCTTGCATGGGCGCAGGCGGGTGAGCTCGTGCTCGTGACGGGATCGATATTTTTGGTGGGGGAAGTGCGCTCGGAATTGCTGGGCCTCGAATGCGACCCCATTGTTGCGTTGTGAAATCCGCGCGATTTGGGCGGATTTCACGATGATTTGGAAAGACGAACGTTTTACGACGTTTCCAGTTCGTTACGGCGATCATGTTTTGCCGGGCGAGATGAGCGTTGTATGCCATACGTGTCTCGAGCCAAGTCGTTTTGTTTTGCCCGTTCGACGATTTCGGCGGCAATGTGCATTTGAGGCATTGCTTCGTTCTATTCATCGGCGTAGTATGCGCGCCCATGAATGCTCGACCGTTTGATGTCATCGTGATTGGTACCGGTCCCGGAGGTGAAGGGGCCGCGATGAAATGCGCCAAAGAAGGCAAGCGCGTGTGTGTCGTCGACGAACGCGCGGAGGTCGGCGGTGCGTGCACTCATACCGCGACGATTCCGTCGAAAGCTCTGCGGCATGCCATTCAGCGCCTCGTCGAGATGCGGGATGTGCCGGGACTTCGCGGTGCTCCGTCGGCGCAGCCTTCCTTCGGAGATTTGTGCCGAACGGCGGCGAGTGTTATCGGACGACAAACCGGCATGCGCCAAACGTTTTACGAGCGAAACGACGTGGAAGTCGTCGAAGGTCATGCGCGTTTCGTCGATGCGCACACGATCGAAGTCAGCCAACCCAAAGGAGCAACCGATGTCCTCACGGCGCCGCATTTCGTCATTGCCGTGGGCTCGCGTCCTTATCATCCCCCGGACGTCGATTTTAATCACCCGCGGATTTACGATTCCGATCGCATTCTCAAAATGACCGATACGCCGCAATCGATGATCGTGTACGGCGCCGGCGTGATTGGATGCGAATACGCCAGCATGTTCCGCATGCTCGGAGTCAAGCTGAATTTGGTCAATACGCGGGACCGTATGCTGTCATTTTTGGACGACGAGATCGTCGATGCCTTGGCGTATCATCTGCGGGACCTCGGATGCTTGATTCGTCATAATGAAGAATACGAGCGCGTCGAAGGGCTCGACGACGGCGTCATTCTGCATTTGAAGAGCGGCAAGAAAATCAAAGCGGACGTGCTCTTATGGGCCAACGGTCGTACCGGCAATTCCAACGATTTGGGCCTCGAAGGATTGGGCATCGCCATTGATTCGCGCGGAAATATTCGCGTCAATGAAGGATATCAAACGGCCGTGCCGCATATTTATGCCGTCGGCGACGTCGTTGGTTTTCCCGCGCTCGCCAGCGCCGCGTACGACCAAGGTCGGTTCGCCGCGACGCACATCGTCGAAGGAAGGCTCGAATTCGGTCTCGTCGCCGATATTCCGAACGGCATTTACACTTCGCCGGAAATCTCGTCCATCGGCAAGACCGAGCGCGAATTGACCAATGCCGGAATTCCTTATGAAGTCGGCCACGCTCAATTCAAATCCCTCGCGCGAGCCCAAATCACCGGACGCACCGTCGGCATGCTCAAAATCCTGTTTCACCGCCAAACGCTGGAACTTCTCGGTGTGCATTGCTTCGGCGACAATGCAAGCGAAATCATCCATATCGGGCAAGCGATCATGTCGCAAAAAGGCCAAGCGAATACCCTCCTGTATTTCGTCAACACGACATTCAATTACCCGACCATGGCCGAGGCGTACCGCGTGGCCGCACTCAATGGCCTAAATCGCGTCTTCTAGCGCCGCAACGGTTTGCCTTGGCAGGTCGAGTTTCCAGGGGCAACGTCAATTGGATGACGTTTTGCCATTGGCAACGCATCGTCATGAAAATGAAAGACTTGATTCGGCGACCGGAGAATGAAATCGTCGCAGTCAAGGAGGGAGGCTCTTATGCATTTCGCAACGGCAAAAGACGGAACGAAGGTCGCTTATCGCAAATACGGTGAAGGTTCGCGGGTCGTCATCTTCGTGCATGGTTGGACCATGTCGGGCCAAGTTTACGACCGTTTGCTCGAGCATCTCGATCGGTCCGGTTTGACGCTGCTCGTCGTTGATTTACGCGGCGCGGGTGATTCGGACAAACCTGAGGCATCCGAGGCGCATTCGATTGCTCGTTACGCAGGCGATGTTCTCACGGTCGCCGATGCGGAAAAGGCGGAATCATTCGTTCTTGTCGGGCACAGCATGGGAGGACAAATCGTCCAATGGCTCGCAGCGAAGCATGCTGATCGAGTGGCCGGAGCGGTCCTTTTGTGTCCGGTGCCGGCGTGCGGGATGCAGTTACCTCCGGAGGCCGTCGGCCTGTTTTCCACTTCGGGTGGCAATCGTGAATCAACCAAGACAATCCTTTCGATGGCCTGCAAAGAGCTGCCCGAGGGCGCGATGGATGGGCTCGTCGACATTGCGATGCGCACGTCTGCCGTCGCGGTAAAGCTTGGTTTCGAGGCGTGGACCGCGGGTGGATTCAGCGCGTCTTTGGCCGACATCAAGGCGCCGCTGGTTTGTCTTGGAACGGACGACCCATTTCTCCCTCCGTCATTTCTGAAGGCGGAAGTCATCGCCAAAGTTCGCGGGTCGCGTTTTGCCTACCTGCCCGGGCCCGGCCATTACGTGCAGGTTGAGCGACCGCGCGAAACCGCCGCGGTGCTCGAAGCGTTTTTGGCGGCGCTGGGCACGTGAGCCGATCGCCTCGTATCAGGGGGCGGCTCGTAGAGGGGATAAGGCGTCGTCGTGCGCGTGGTTTGGAAAAATCACGCGTCGGACCATCGACAAAATTGCTCGACATTCTCGATCGTCATCGCGATGAGATCATCGATCGAGGTACCGATTGGGTCATCAGCACCGCAGTCGATCTTCAAGGAAAACGGCCTCGGGAAGAGACGCGAAGACTCGTCGAACGCGTCCTCGAAGTGAATCGAGCGATCATCCATGCGGATGACCGTCAACCGTTGCAGGTGTTCGTCCAGTACGTCACGAAGCTGCGCGCGTCACTCGAATTTCGAGTGTCCACTCTTCTGCGTGGATGGCTTTCATTCAAGCGAGGATTGTCGGATGTTCTGAAAGACGAACCCGTGGGTGCGCGAGACAAACTCGCGATGTTGGGCCTCGTCGACGAGATCTATTACGAAGCTATTTTCGAAACGTGCGATGTTTACGGCGGCAAGCTCGTCCAAGCCATCAAGGCTCGCCGGGATGAGATCGAAGTCGAGCTGTCACACAAGCGTGAAGAACTCGATCGGGCTACGGACGAAGTGGAGCTTCTTCGCAATCGGCTCATCGCCCTGTCGTTGCCGATATTGCGTGTTTGGAAAGGCGTGCTCCTCGTTCCGCTCATCGGTGAAATCACGGCGGACCGAGCCGAGCATGCGCGCAGTGAATTGCTCGAAGCCGTCGTGCGCCATCAAGCTCGGAGCGTTCTCATCGACGTTACCGGACTGAGCGTCGTGGATGAACACTCCGCGGGCGTGTTGGGATCCATCATTCGAGCCGTCGGGTTGCTTGGTGCTCAAACGATGATCGTCGGCGTGCGGGGCGAGGTTGCGCGGGTGCTCGTGCTCATGGGTGAGGTTTTTCCGGGTACGCGCACGTTTTCGACGCTCGATGAAGGATTACGTTCGGCGCTGCGGTCGAAAGAACGTTGAGTCGAGGTTGTCGCGACGCTTCTGTCTTTCATGCGCTTTTGATAGAAGTCGTTCGTGGCCAGCTCACCGAACGAATGCCTCGCGAATACTCACCTCAACTTGTGCGACGACGCGTTTTTCCTCATCGCTTCGACCGCGCGTCTCGATGACGATTTGCTCCGCGATTTCGCCAAGCGCAGATCGCCGGTGCTTCAAGCGGTAGCGCGTGGAGCCGGGCCCGAGCATCTCGGATCGTGGGATGGTTGGCTCGTGAAGATGTCGGCGGCGATCGCGCCTTTGGCGCCTCCGCGGTGGTTGGCGATGTCCGACGTGATCGATGAAGGCGTGTCGCTCGAGCACGGAGCGCGCGGTGTTCGTTCGTTGTTCACGAGCAAGCCGAGCGAAAAAGACGTGGCGCGTGTGCAGTCTTTCGGAGGGTTTGCCGCGCGAGCCTTGGCGTCGGTTCTTGCGGCGACGGGGGAATTTCATCCCGAAGCGCGAGCGCAGCGGGGTTGTTTCGTCGCGTCGTTGGGTCTGTCGGAAGCCGATCAAAAGGCGTTGAGCGCCGAGGAACCGGTGGTTGCGGCGGCAATCGACGTGCCCGAAGGTTTGCCGCCGAAGGTGGCTCGAGCGGTCTTGCGCGGGGCGTTTGTCGCGGCGATGCTCGAAGGAACCGATCCTCGCGAAGAGCAAGCCGTGCTTTCGATCGGCAAGAAAACGGGTTTGCCCGCGGAGGACATCACGGCCGCGCATGGGGAGGCGCGTCAACGCATGGACGCCGCGCGTGCGTTTGGATTACCCGCGGTCGATGCAATTCGATATGTGCTCGAGGGTGATCGCATGACGAGCGATCTTTTGGCCGTTGCCGCAGCCAAGCTGACGTTGCCCATGAGTCACCGGAGCGCGGCGATGACCGCGGTGAGTGTCGTGAGCAAAGTCGTGCTGTCGAAAAAACACGTGGTGGATCGGAAAACTCGGGATGCCGTGCTCGGTTTGTCCTGGATTGCCGCGCTACGGATCGATCCCTCGTATGTTCGTCGTGCCGAACTCGCGATGTTGCATGATCATATTGCGGCGGATTTGGGGGACCTGGATGCGGGCAAGTCGGCGCGCGGGGTGATTGAAAAGTTTTTCGAGGAAGAATTGCGTACGGCTCGGCCGTTGGTGCCTCCGCCGATGCCGTGAGAGGTTTTGCAATCGCGACCTTCGTGTGCCTCGAAGGTCTATGAATCAGCTAAAAGGCGAATCACCAGGAGGCGCCGTTCTTTGCGATTCACGCGGATATCAGCGATTCCGCCATGCGCCTTCAGTCGTATACAATCGCGGGTACACCATTCAATCCGTCCCTGACCGCTTTGGGCAAACTGGATCACGCCCGCGCAAATAGCGCCCGCAACTCGCCAATGCATGTTGCGCGCTTGCGCCGTGCAGGCATCGGCAAACTCGACCGTCCACATTCGCTCACTCGGTTGCTGCGGAGGACGTACCGAGGGCGGCTACGAATTCGCTTGCCGGAATCCAGCGCACGACGCTGCGCTCGATTTCCTCGAGAGTAGCTTCGTCATCGGACGGGAGCGGAACCCACGGAGCCGCCGCGAGTGCGGCAAGCACCGGATCATCTTCACGATCAAGCGAACAATCGGCACGGCTCGTTTCAGATGCAGGTTCGTCGAAGCCTGCACAAGTCTGTTCTGCGCGCCCAAGTTGCTCATCCATGGTTTCAGTTTGTACGACTTGCACCGCGACGGCAAGGGAAGTTTTTCGAGGCGACACCTCTTCACTCCGCCAATCGTTCGTCTTTTGGAACCCGCGTCAATTGCACCAGCTTTTCCGGCCGTGTTTCCTGGGCCGGTTCGGGGGCGTCCAGCGGTTCCTCGACAATCTCGAAGCGTCCGTGATCAAATGGTTTGCCCTCAGCCGGGGTTGTCGGGACAAGCCGTTCGCGTTTGTTTTGAGCCGCCAGCGTTCGCGCTCGAAAATGGCAATACGGATTGTTGCCCGGTTTTCCAAAAAGTGAATGCGCCGTAAAAGAGCATCCGCCCATGCACACCGAGGCAAATGGGCACGTGCGACAAAATCCCCACAAATCGTCGATGGTGCGTCGGCGCGTAAAGGTGATTTCCGGAGAATCATTCCAAAGCTCGGCCAATGGTTTGTCGCGAAGATTTCCACCCACGTAGGCATAGGTTTGGAGAGACGGACATCCTTTGACGGCGCCGTCGGATTCGATCCCGAGCACGCGTTGACCGGCTTGGCAACCGACGAAATGGTCGCGTCCGCCTTCTTTGAGCGAACGCAAAAGAGCCTCTTCCGGGCCGAAATAACCCAAATTGTTGCCGGGTAAAACGGTTATGCGATCGCGATAGGCCCGCTTTTTAATTTCCGCGATTCGCGGCATCACGTCCAGCAAGTCGTACGGCTGCAAAAGCATCGCCGGCCGATCCGCCGCTCGTCCCAGCGGCGCGGTGATTTGTACTTGCCACGCTCGAATGCCCAGCGTCTTCAGGTGGTCATACAAAGCTTCGAGGTCGTCGCGATTGACACGATTGATATGCGTATTCGCGGCGATATGGATTCCCGCGGCGCGCAGGTGTTCGAGCGCCCGCGTCGCGCTTTGAAAACTCGATTTGGCGCGGCGAATCAAATCATGACTTTTTTCCAGCCCGTCGACGCTCACGGAAACCGTATGCATGCCCGCGCTTTTCATGGCTTTGGCCAATTCCGCGTCGATCCCTCGACCGCCGGTCGTCATCGACGCCCGAATTCCCGCGTTATGCAGGGCGCGAGTGATGTCGAGAAACCCGTCGTGCAAATAGGCTTCGCCGCCGATCAACACGACCTCGCGTGTGCCCATCGCCGCCAATTGATCGACGATACGCAACGCCTCTTCCGTCGATACCTCGTCGCTTCGAGGACCTCCGGCCCGCGAACCACAATGAGCGCAAGGTTGGTCGCAACGCAGCGTGATTTCCCAGACGACGTAGGCCGGATAAAATTCACCCGCAACGATGGGTACACGTCGAAGCGCCATTGGAATAGGCTAATTCAATTCGGACGTTTCTCAAATGCGCCCGTGTCGAAAAGGAACTTACCCATGCTTCTTACTTGCACTCACTGCGAAGGGTTCGTCCCCACAAACGTTGCCGCGTGTCCGCACTGCGGCACGGAATCGTTGGACGTCAAAACAAATTCGAAGTTCGGTTCGTTGGCGAAAGGTGTCGCGGCTGTTGCGGCGAGCGGGCTTGTCGCCGTGACGCTCATGGCGTGTTACGGCGCGCCCGAGGGCGACTACGACCAAGACGGTGATGGCTACGGAGACTTTTCCGGCGATTGCAACGACAACGATGCTGCGATTCATCCCGGAGCGCCCGACTCGGTCGGTGATGGCGTCGATCAAAACTGCGATGGCGTCGACGGCAATGCATCGGACGTCGATGCCGGCATGAGCAGCAGCAGCAGCAGCGGAGGACCTTGCATCACGTGCAACGACGCCGTGACCATGACGGGCCTCACTGCTCCCGCTCAACCGTTCTGCTCGACGGCGGGTCAACAGGACTTCGATGCGCTCAAGACCTGCGTGTGCACCGACGCCTGCATGGTCGAGTGCGGCGGAAACATCTGCCAAGGCATGGCCGCGACGACCGATTGTTCGGCGTGCGTCCAGGCAAACTGCGGCACGCAAAACGTCAGTTGCCAAAACAACTGAGCGTCACCGAAACATCGTCACGACAAACACGCCCGTCAGCAGACTCGAAGCCACGAGGCCCCATCCGACGCGGCGTAAATGCTTCGTATGCACGTCCGCGACGAGCACGCCGAGCCCCAGCAATTCAAACGGCAGAAGCGCAATCGGCACCGCTGACGGAAGCTGATTGACCAGCGCCAACCCGACGCTCGAGACAAGCGCTCCGATTGTCACGACGTACGCCAACATCACCGGCAACGGTCCTTCGTCCTTCGCTCGAGCGATCACCGCGCGCACCGCCACGGTCGCGATGCCGAACGCAATTGTCCAGACGAACCACACGAGGGCCGCGTCGAACACGGCGATGCCCGACGCCAAGGCGACGGGAAATGCCGCGCCCGAAAGCGCCATCGCCGCGATGACTTCGCCAAGCGTCGTCTTCTCCTCTTTTCGCCAGACAAACCACCCCACGACAACACCGAGCACGATGGGTGGAATGGCTCCGATACGCACAATCGTTGGAGCACCAACGAGTCCGAGACCTCCGCACACGATGGCGACGGCGGCGAGGATGCGTAGACGTTTGGCGGCGCGTGGGCCGTCCTGTTTGCGGGCTTTGGCGCCGCGTTGTCCGATGAGCACGAGCAGCGGTTCATGCGCGAGAAACGTTGCGACGGCGCCGATCGCAAGGCCGATGGCGGGGAGGGTCGGCGTGGTCGACGCGAGGCCGGCGACGAGCGGGACGCCAAGTTGCCCGTAGGCACCATGTTCACGTGGGGCGAGAGACCGACGAGGGGGGACGGGAGCGGCGGATGTTGTGGTCACGATGAGCGTTGCCAGACGCGGCGAGTGTTCAGCCTGTGGGGATGTTCGTCCGATATCTTGCCATGCGCGCGCGTTCATGCGACACGTGATCCAGGAACTGTCGCTCGAGGTTCGTCCCTTGGCGACCGAAGGAAATCGTGAAGTCGCTACGCCAATTCGTTGCTCTTTGCGTGCCGTTTGCCGCCGTCGTTTTCGCGGGCGGTCCGCTTGGCTGTCAGTTGCTCGGCGTCCCTCCATTGCCGACGATTCCCCCGGCGCCGAAGTTCGAGCTGCCGCAGGTCCCACAACCGCCGGAAATCCCGCAGGTTCAAGCTCCAAGTCTTCCATCGCCTTCGCTGCCGTCCGCTCCGGAAAAACCCAAGGTCGACGTGCCGCTCGATGAAGACCAAGCGATCTGTTGTTTGCGCAGCGGGCCGGTCAAGCAGGTGTGCGGCGGCGATGCCGAACGTTGCTGTACGATCAAGTTCGAGCGTGACGAGTGCGAAGCTCAAGGCGGCTTGTGGTTTCACTCGGTCCGCGGTTGCGCCGGCGCCTGCTGATCTGCTTCGCGTGTGAAGAATTCAGGCCGGTAACTCATCTCCGTCATCAGTCTCGAGAAGTCGTCGATGGGCATGCTGCAATGCCCGAACGAGTCGTGGAGTGTCATCTCGGCTCCGTCGAACCAGCGACGATCGGGATCCATCGGGTCGTCATAATGCACGACACGGTTTGTCCAATCGACACGCAGCGCTCGAACCTTGTGCGGCATGTTGTACAGGACCGGCGGTTCGGCGTGAGGGATGGGGTTCGGCATGGACGGTAGTTCCAGCGTGACAAACACCTGCTCGTTTTGCCGCGCTGCTTGATCGATGATCGCCACGCCGTCACGTCCGATGTCGACGACGTCCCGTGTCTCGACGCCGAAACTCGCAAACTGCTTGGCCAGGCGCGAATGCATCACGGTGATCGTCTTCCAGGTTTGTCCGGTGATGGCCTGCAACAGCCGTTCGAAGGCGTTGATTTCCAAGCCCGACCCGACGTTGTCGTCTCCGTGGAAGTGGCCGTCGACGACGTTGTCGTAAGGCATGTTTGGATAGGCAAACTCCATGCACGCCGCTTGAAAAATGCGACTCACGGCGTTGCGCCTTTGTTCTCGTTCGTGCGGCGCGAGGACATCTTCATTGCACACGAGCATCTGGCCGCTCTTCATGGTGACCAGGCCTTCGCGCGTCACGAGGCCCGCGACGATCCGCGAGTATTCCGCCGGGTCGCGTTCCGCAAGATAACCTTCGATGCAGGCCGCGGCGCAGGTGCCCTTGAGGCCCTGATTGATACGTTTGGGGTCGAATACGTTAAAAACCAGCTCGAAAAAAATGCGTGTTCGTCCGGGCTCACGCGCAAATGGATCCCAAAGCGTTTCTTCGGCCAGCCGGAGCAAAGAATCCACGAGGGTTTTTCCCGTCGAATCGCGTTGTTCGAACATCCCTGACGATTCCAATGATTCGAGCGCGATTCGTAGGTTTTCGCGAAGCTTCATTCGTTCGGCGCGCGTATCGCCGCGGATGATCGGTGGAAGCGTTCGCTGTTCTCGGCGATCGAAGAGCCCCAGAAGTTTTTCGAGGGTAGCCGAAGACATGAAAATCCACCTTTCCAAGAATGATGATGGGAATCGCCGTTTTTTTCCAGCGTCGAGGGCGGCCAATTTCGTGATAACGTCCGTACGGGTTCGACTGTTCCGGTCGTATCGAGCGATTCATGACGTTTTGGACGAAAAATGAGAAACGCATCAAGCGGCTCCTTTTGCTGGGGCTGGTGCTTTTGTTTCCGCTCGTCGTGATGCGCGTGCCTGTCGTCCGTAAATCGCTCGTGGATCTTGTGGCCTTCATGCGGGAAACGCCGCTTCAAGGCATTGGTTTGTTTTTGGCCATCGAAGTGCTCGCATTGCTTTTGACGACACCGACGTGGCTCATGTCCGGGCTGGCGGGGTATGCTTATGGATTTGCGTGGGGATTTGTATTGGCTTGGCCTGCGGTGACGATATCCGCGACGTTGATCCTCGTCATGACTCGAGCATTTGCTCGAAAATGGTTTGCCGCGCGAACGGCGGAGGCGCATTTTTGGAAGGCCGTGAATCGAGCGGTGCACAAAGACGGCTTCAAAATCGCCTTGCTCATGCGCTTGGCCGTCGCCTTGCCGCAAAATTTGCTCACGTATGCTCTTTCGGCGACATCGATCAAGGTGCGGGATTTTGCGGTCGGTTCTTTTTTGGGATATTTGCCGGCGACCATTGCTCACGTTTACTTGGGTTCGCAATTCGAAAGCGCCGCGCAGCTCGTGGCCGGAGAATCGACGAAACGTGGCCCCTTGGCTTGGGTGACCGCCGCTTGCGGACTCGTATTGACGCTCGGTGCTGTATTTCTCGTCTCGCGACATGCTCGTAAGGCGCTCGATGAAGCATTGGCGGAAGCCGCGCGCACGGCGTGAGATTCCGTCGATAGGTCGGCTTGCCAGAGAAGCGGATTCGAGCTACGACCATCGTCGATGGTGGCCAAGAAAAACAAATTCGACGACAAGTTGGCTCGTTTGCGTGCGCTCGCGGATGTCCCCGAAGGCCATGCCGTTCACGAATTGCGGTTGTTCTTGGCTGAAAAGGATGCGTTTTTCCTGGGTGAAGCCGCAAAAATGGCCAAAACCTTGGAATTGCGCGGACTCGAACCCGACCTCGTTCAAGCGTGCCGAAAACTCTTGTCGAAAGAAATCGCGGATCGCGGCTGCATTGCCAAGCGTTGCATTCTGGACGCGCTCGTCACGTTCGAGGCGCATGTGCCGGATCTCTATTTGGAGGGACTGCGGCATGTACAAATGGAGTATTCCGTCGGTCCGCCGGAAGACACGGCGGGCAGCGTTCGAGGATTGTGTGCGCATGCGCTGGTCCGAATCGATTTTCCCGACGCGATCTTGGAAATAGCGCCGCTGCTTTATGACCATTTGCCCGAAGTTCGTATTGCGGCGGCCGAAGCCTTGGCCGTCACCGGCGATCGCACGTGCGCCGCGATTTTGCACGTGCGCTTGATGGCCGGCGAGGACAAACCGGATGTTCTCGAGGCGTTATATCGCACGATGTTGTCATTCGATACGAGGCGGTATTTGACCGTCGTGGCAAAAGCGCTCGAAAAGGGAGAAGAGGCCGCCGCATTGGCGCTCGGTGAATCGCGACTTTCCACGGCGTTTCCCGTTCTTCGGGATGCGCTGCGCACGGCGACCGGTGACCTGGAAGCCACGGTGCTTTTGAGTATCGGGCTTTTGCGGTTGGAAGAAGCCACCGATTATTTGTTGAAACTCGTCGAAGAAGGCTCCGAGCATCGAGCGGCGAAGTCGATTGAAGCGCTTGGATTGCATCGTCATGAAGAGCGATTGGCCGTCCGCGTGGCGGAGATTGTAAAAAATCGAAAGTCGAAAAGGCTCAACGCTATTTTTGCGGAAAAGTTTGGCCGGAACGTCTGATCATCGAAAACGGACGTCGGTCTTTTTTGCGCATGCGAATGCGAATTCGCGGAAATTCCAAGGGCCGCATAAATTCGTATGCACTCGGGCGCATTCGTGAGGATGGATCCTGAAAGAAAGTTGACTCTGTTGTGGACATCCGATGACGTTTTGGTGTAATCATGGATGACCGCCATGCCGAATGCCACGCGTCGTAATCATCGCAGTTCGTTTCGCGGGGGGGTGGTTCATTGGGAAGAATGGATTCCGAAAGGAGGCCGCGAGCATCCTGATCGGAGGCCGATCGTATTGCTGCACGGTCTTGCGGACACGTGCCGCACGTGGAATCACATCGCGCCCGTGCTCGGGCGGGATCGACGCGTCTATGCGCTGGATTTGCCGGGGCACGGCGATTCTTCGCGATATGACAGCAACTATGACGTGCATTGGTACGGCGAGCTGATTTCGGAATGGATTCGGTCGCTCGACCTCGCCGATTTCGATTTGATGGGTCATTCGCTCGGCGGGGGCATTGCGATGCGGGTGCTTTTGGAAAAACCCGCCAAGATTCATCGCTTGGCGCTCGTGGCCGCCGGCGGATTGGGCCTCGAAGTGGCTATGCCTTTGCGATTGGCGGCGACGACTGGATTGCTCGATAAGGTCGTGCCGGAATTGATGGGTATGGGTACGCATGCGGGCGTACGCGTGCTCGGAGGCAATTTCAATGATGAAGAGCGGCGGCATTTGGCCGAAGTGAATGCGCGTCCCGGGACGGCGCGAACGCTGTATCGGACGCTGCGTGGCGCGGTCGATTTGAAGGGCCAACGCGAGCACATGATGGATTATGCTTCACGCTTGGGCGATCTGCCGCCGATTGCCGTATATTGGGGAAATGACGATCCCGTTTTGCCGGTGCGTCATGCCGAACGCGTGCATCATTATATCGAAGGGGCGCTCGTGCGGCGCTATCCGAACGTGGGGCATTATCCGCATCGCGAAGCGGTGGCCGAAATGCTTCCGGATTTGATCAAGTTCCTGGACGAACCGCAACAAACGCCGCGTTTTCGCCATAAAGCGAAAGCTCCACGCGCCAAAGATGCCAAAGGGCTTTCTTTTTGGCGTATCTTGGCCGAAGCGAAACCATAACGTCAAAACTTCAGCTCTTTGCGCAATTCGTCGCCCGGTAAATCCAGCGCGATCGCCGCTTGTTCGAAGGCCGGATCCTCGCCCATGGGAATGTGAATCAAAAACCGCACGTACAAGTCGCCGGGTTCTTTCCCTTTGCGCTGAACGCCTTTCCCCTTGAGCCGCACTTGTTGCCCGCTTTGCGCCCGCGCCGGAATCTTCAGCGTCACTTCACCGTCCGGCGTGGGAACGCGAATCTTTCCGCCTGCATACGCTTCGCGCACGCTGATGGGCACCTCGATTTTCAAATCATCGCCGTCGCGCTGAAAATGCGGATGCGGGGTCACGTGAATCGTAATGATCAAGTCGCCCGCAGGCGCTTGGCCCATGCCCGGTCCCCCTTGACCTGCGACGCGAATTCGACTGCCTTCGCTCGCGCCCGCAGGAATGCGAATCGTTTTGGCTTCGCCGCCTTCGGGGCGAATATCGATCATCGTGCCTTTGATGGCCGAAACGAAATCAATGGTCACTTCCGCTTCGACATCTTGGCCTTTGCGACCCATGCGCACGCCGCCTCGGCCGCCGAACATGTCTCCGAGATTGCCGAAGAGGTCCCCCATGCCTCCGCCGCCGCCGAAAATGTCCTGAACGTTGAATCCCGGCCCGCCACCGCCACCGCCGCGAGGTCCCCGACCGGCGTATTGACGGACGTACCGGGCTCGTTCCGCGTCAAACCCCTGATGGAGGCTTTCTTCACCGAATTCATCATAAAGCGCGCGTTTGTCCTTATCCGAAAGGACCTCGTACGCCTGATTGATCTCCTTGAATTTCGCTTCGCTCGCTTTGCCCGGATTTTTGTCCGGGTGATATTGCACGGCGAGCTTGCGGAATGCTTTTTTGATCGCGTCTTCGTCGGCATCTTTGGAAACACCGAGGACTGCGTAGAGATCACGAGCCATAACGTTTTTCCGCCATGCGAATGGTCATCTCGACCGTTGAGTTTTCGATTCGCCGAACAAGAGGATGACGCCTGTGACCACAGAGCCACCCCGTTTGGGCCCAAAGCCTAAATCGCGATCGGGCGTTCGTCACGGGGGGACCTGCAAAGAGTTTACACACCTATGCGCCACGTCGTTCCCGTTGCTCCGTCGGCAACCTCGACGCCCATGGACTCGAGCTCTTTTCGAACCACATCGGCCCGAGCAAAGTCTTTCGCGACCCGCGCCTGCTGACGCTCTTCGATACGGGCGTCGATGTCTTCGGCGGTTTTGCCGAGAAGCGCAAGGCGTCGCGTTCGCGTGCGCGCGCGATACTCGTCCAGGGGCGTTTGCAAGATGCCCAAAGGCTCCACGCACGACCACAACGTCTTGAGCAACATGCGGGCGATGAGCGGCGAGCTTTTGGCGACATCCGGATCTTTGCGTCGTTTCTGCGCCAAATCGACCACTTCATTGCCGGCGCGAGCCACTTCACCGACGACCGCCAAAGCCACCGGCGTATTCAGGTCATCATCGAGCGCCGCATCGACACGCGTTCGCGCCGTCGAAACCAGCTCCATGACGGGCGCCAATTCTTTGGGGACGCGCGCCGTCGGCGCCGGGGCTGAGTTGGCCTCGTCCGTACCTCCGGCCAATTCCCCGAGAGAACTCAAGCGGCCGATGGTTTGGTAGAGATAATCCACGCGCCGTTCGGCTTCGAGAATGCCCGGAAAAACCACACGGCCATTGTCGAGTTTCTCCGTTTCGAACTGGATGGGGCCGCGATAATGTACCGTGAGCAGGAAATAGCGCAGAGCTTCCGGATCATTGCGGTTGTAGACGTCGCGAATCGTGACGAAATTGCCCAGCGATTTCGCCATTTTTTCTTTGTCGACATTTACGAATCCGTTGTGAATCCAAATATTCGCAAAGTTTCCTTCACCCGGATGAGCCGCTTCGCTTTGGGCGATTTCGTTTTCGTGATGCGGGAAAATCAGGTCCATCCCGCCGCAATGGATATCAAAGCCAAACCCGAGGTACTTTTCGGACATCGCCGAGCATTCGATATGCCAGCCCGGTCGCCCTCGACCCCACGGACTGTCCCAGCCCCAAGCGTCTTCCGGAGCGCCTTTCCAAAGCGCAAAATCGAGCGGATCGCGTTTTACATCCGAAACTTCGACCCGAGCGCCCGACACCAAATCATCCAATTGCCGATGCGAAAGTTTTCCGTATTCGCGAAATGTCCGGACCGCATAATAAACGTCGCGCAAGCCTGCGGGCATATCGGCGGGATACGCCGAGCCGTTCGTGATGAGCGCTTCGATGAGCTGAATGATCTCCGCGATGTGATCCGATACGCGCGGCGTATGGTCCGGTTCGCGGCAACCAAGCGCCGTGATGTCTTCTTTGTAAGCCTCGGCCATTCGCGCGGACAAGGCCATGGGCATTTCGCCGTTTTCCTTGGAACGGGCGAGGATCTTGTCGTCGACGTCCGTGATGTTCCGCGTGTAAATAACGCTCAGTCCCTGGCCGCGTAGATGCCGCACGAGAATGTCCGGCATGAGGGCGGCGCGCGCGTGACCCACGTGCGAGATATCGTAGGTTGTCGGACCGCAACAGTACACGCGCACTTCGCCGGCCCGTTTGGGGACCAGTGGCACGAGTTTTCCCGTCATCGTGTCGTAAAGGCGCAGGCTGATGTTCGGCATGGCTACGTCGTCTAGCGCTGGTCGTGTCCGTAAGCAACCATCGAGTCCATCAGCGGCGATTGAATCGCGGGCGTGGTAAGCCTCGGACGTGCTGCCCATACGTGACCGTTTGCCCACGCGACGTCCACCGATCGTCAATTGGGCGATCATCGCCGTCAACATTGGTGCCTTCGTGTGGATGCAGGCGCTTTTGTCGGTCGCGGGGCCTCGAGGCGCCGAGGCTCGGGCGCATGAACTCGTTTCGCATTGGGGACTTGTGCCGCGGTTCATCGTGCAGCACCCCATCGACGCGTTGCCCAGTATTTTCACGAGCATGTTCACGCATGATCCGGCGGGGTTGGCGCATATCGGCGGCAACATGCTCTACCTGTGGATCTTCGGGGACAACGTCGAAGATGCCTTGGGCCACTTTCGTTACGCGCTGTTTTACGTGCTTTGCGGCGTGTTCGCCGCGTTGGCGCAAGTGCTTGTCGATCCAAACTCGGTCGTGCCCATGGTGGGGGCGTCCGGAGCGATCTCCGGAGTCTTGGCCGCGTACGGTTCGCGATACCCACGGTCACCGATCACGGTGATCAATCCGTTTCTGCCGCTTTGGTTGTTCTTCGGGTTGTTCCTGGAACTACCCGCGTGGATTCTGATTCTCCAATACTTCCTCGTGAACCTCCTGAGCGGTTTGTCGTCGCTCGGAGGGTCCGGCGGAGGTGTTGCATTCTTCGCTCATTTGGGTGGGTTTGTCGCGGGACTGCTGCTGGTTCGCCTGTTTGTCGAGTCCGCACCGAAAGAATATGAACACTGGTCGCAGTTTCGCGCTCGACCTCGCCCGTCGAATCGCAGCGTGGCGCGCCGTGGTCCAGGTGATCCATGGGGCTGGTGAGGTTCAAGAGCCACGCGTGCGTCAAGACGCGCCGCTTCAGAAGGCGCCGACCACGTTCGACCCAGCAAGAACGCGACGTTTCGTCACAGGACTGTCATCCCGACAAGTTTCTCGTAGTGGCGCAACGCGAGCGTGATAGGTTCCGCGCGATGCGAGCAGCCGCCTGGTTGCGACATAAAATCCGCTCGATTGGGTGCATCTCTGCCGTAGGGTTTGTCCTCGGCGTGGTGGGATGCGCCGGCCCGAGCTTCAACGGCTCGGTGTATCGAGGGCCCGGATTTGCCTTCCAGGTGCCTCAGCCCCCCGGGACGTGGAAGCGGATCGAGCTGGATGGCAAGGCGTTGTCCTTCATCGACGAGTCGTCGGGAACGCTCATTGCTGCGTCGGGTCGATGCAAAGTCGATGGTGAAGACGTTCCTTTGCGTTCACTCGTTCAGCATCTTTTCCTGCAATTCACCGATCGCGAAGTGGTGAGCGAAGAGATCGTTCCGTTCGATGGTCGTGAAGCTCTGCACACCGTCGTCATTGCGAAACTCGATGGCGTGCCCAAGCAATTCGATGTGTGGGTGCTGAAAAAAGACGGCTGCGTGTACGACCTGTATTGCATCGCCGACCCCGAACATTTCAACGATTCCGTCGGGAGTTTTCGGCAGTTTGTCCAAGGCTTCTCCACGGTGCCCGCCGATGACGACTAACGTTGCCCCGGATCCCAAGCGTCCGCGTCTCGAATCGGGTCCCTCGAGCCTCGATCGCAACAAGCTCGCGCGCAAACCATCGCCTCCGTTTTGGGTGTCGCTTGCCGAGCGAAGCGGGAATTTCCTCGTCCACATGGGGCAAATCGGTCGGATGCTCTACGAGGCGACCGTTGCGGTTTTCAAAAAACCGTTTGAGTTCGAATCAACGGTGTACCAGTTGGAACAACTCGGCGTTCGTTCCCTGGGCATCGCCGTCGCGACGGCGGTCTTCACGGGCATGGTCATGTCCGTGCAATTTGCCTTTAGTTTGCAGCAGTTCGGCGGCATGGAGTACACCGGTCGCGTCATCGGTTTGTCCTTCTCGCGCGAGCTTGCGCCGACCCTCACCGCCGTGATCGTTGGAGGTCGAATTGGTTCGGGCATCGCGGCCGAAGTCGGTTCGATGGCGGTGACCGAACAGATCGACGCGATTCGCGCGCTCGGCGCGGATCCGGTGAAAAAGCTCGTCGTTCCAAGGCTCTTGGCCGGCACGATCCTCATGCCGGTGCTCGGCGCGTTGGCGCTCGTCTTGGGTTTTTCCGGGGCGATGTTCATCGCCGACTTGCAGTTTGGAATTCCGTCGGGGTTTTTCCTGCGCACCGCGCTGGGATCGATCCGCTTTCGCGACTTTGCGATGGGCATCATGAAGTGCCCGTTTTTCGGGGCCATCACGGCGCTCGTGGGTTGTCACTTTGGCATGATCACCCGTGGAGGTACCGAAGGCGTTGGTCAATCCACGACACGTGCCGTCGTGGGCGTGACGATCTCGATCCTCATCGCCGACTTCGTCTTGACGAAACTCGGCATCGTCCTGTTTGGATGATGTTTGGGTGATGTCGTCGTGACGCTGGCGGTGGTCACGCACTTTTGGCGAGCAGAGCTTCGACTTCGGCAAGACGCGCGAGCATGCGTTCTTTCTCGGCACGCTCTCGTTCGAGCAGCGCGAGCGCGTCTTCTTTCGCCTTGCGCTCTTCTTCTTTCGCCTTGCGCTCTTCCTCGCTTCGCTTGAGCGCCTCTTCATGAAGCCGGAGCGCGTCTTCATGAAGCCGCAGCGCGTCTTCTTTCGCCTTGCGCTCTTCTTCTTTCGCCTTGCGTTCCAGCCGTTTTTCGTTGCGTTGAAATTCTTCGGGCGTCATCCACCACTGCGTGCCTTCGGCATCGTCGGCGATGTTCAACCGCCGGCCTTCCTTCGTGACGAATAGCCAGCCGTGCACAGCTTCCGAATACGCCGGTCCTTCTCCGGCGTAGACGCAAGTGAAGTTCGTGTCCTCGTCGCGTCGCCAGATCTGCAAACGGATCGGTGTGCCGTCTTTCCCCTTGCCGCACATCTTCGGGTCGAAGATCCACAATTCCTGCGTGCCATTGAGCGAATACTTGATCGGCGAAGCCTTGTAGTCCTTCTCGGGTCGCGATTCGCTCACGATCTCGATCGCCAACAAGAGCGGCGATGTACCGGATTCCCAAAGCCGCAAGCTCGTTTCATAATCAAAGCCCGGCGGGGGGTTTTCCAGGACGTACACGTCCGGATCGACGCCTACGCCGCGGTACGATTCGTCCGCGCGAACGGCAATGTTTCGCCCAATGGCAAAACGTTGTTGAAAGCGCATCTGCCAGCCGAGCAAAAGCTGCCGCAAATGTTCGCCTTCCAGGTCGTGAGGACGCGATTCAGGCACTTGCTCCTCGTCTTGGATGTACCAATTAGACGGATAAGGCGGATAAGCCGCCCGATCTTCCGGGGTGATCTTGCCTCGACGTAACGCCGCTTCAGACATGGTTCGAACCTAGACGAGTTTTTCCCGGTGCGCAACCGGTAATTGGACAAACCAAAAAATCGTAAAAATCAGCGGATATCCATACAATCGTGCACGGTGAAGACAAACCTTCGGGCGTGAACCTCCATCGACACACGTTGGAATTCCCGTTGAAATGTTTCGTGCTCACTAGGTTTTGCCGTATTTCCAATTCCGGTCACGTGGGTCGTTCCGGCCGCGACCAAATCAAAATGCTTTCCCGAATCGAATGTCGATGTTTTATTGGTCGCCAGTTTTCCAAATTCCTCCGCCACCGATTTCGCTCGCACGTACGACAGGCCATTCTGAAACGAATCTCTTCCCAAACCCACGATACCCATCCGACCCATTTCCACGACCCCTTCTTGGCTCGTCGTTTCGCAAGCTTGCACGGGCAACATGCTCGCGTGGCCGATGAATCGATACGGCGGTCGATTCGTTTCGCCGGCAGGTGAAAAATCCGGCGGCAAAAGCTCGTTCGCAATGCTGCGCATCGCCGTGCAAAGCCCTTGATAATGCGCGTCATTGCAACGCACCTTCGCATCGCATTCTTTCACCGCGCCGTTTTGAATCTGAGCATCGAAACGAAACGTAAAATCGATGGTCATCGGCAAATCCGCGCGACAAAAGGTCGCCGGTTGAATCTGCATTCCATTCGCCGTAATAGGTACCAACGATTGCGGTTGTGCACATACGTTCTGCGGAAAACCCAGATTCTGCGCAAAACGCATCCGGGCTTCGTAAGCATCGTCATGAGGTTTCTTGCATTTCTCGCGAAATGCGGCCACGGCCAACTCCGCCATTTGTCCGGACAATTTTCGCAAAGCTTCGTCTTGGGCCAACACCGTATTCACAAGCCGCTCGCGTTGCGCAAAATCCACCTCGAGGCGGCTCATGCGTTGCTGCTGCAATTCCACGAGCTCCCGAAGCGATTTTTGATCCGCCTCGTGTTTTTGCATTCGTTGTTCGTCCGACATCAATCGTTCGGTCGTGCGGACCAGTTCGTTTTCAATCGCGGCCAGGCGCTGCTCCATATCGTCGAATTGCAACGAGTCCGTCGCGATGCTCGTTTGATTCGCAATCGCTCGCGCATACACGTCGCTCGCGACAGGTATGACACGGTCGAGCGTGCAGGCGCCTTCACGATCGTTCGGATAGGCCTCGGCACAAGCGTCGGCGCTTTTCTGCAATGCTTCAGCCTCCATTTGGACATACGTTTCGACGTCCGCCGCGTCGGGAGCCGGCGGCGTGGGTTCGACCAGCCGATGCAATGCTTCTTCAGGCGTCGGCGGCGGTTTGCCGGGTTGTATCGTCGCGGTCGTTGTTTTGGTGTCGAGTGACAAACGAATGCGTTCGCAAACGGACTCGTCGAGCGGCGCTCCGGGAATCCACTCGTTCAAGTTGGCGCAGTCGACCGAAATTCCCTGCCGAATCAGAGCATCGAGCTTCTCTTTGGGTGCATACCGCAAGATGGCCCGTTCCAAAATGAATGCGGCGACGTTCGACCGCGGTTCGCTGCGTCGGTAAATGGCGCACGCTTCTTCCGTGAAATTCGCCCGTGGAACATGAAAACCGCTTTCCACGAGCGCAAAGGTTTGATCCATGGTTGCGGCGACGATTTCGCCGGTCACGGCTTCGAGCACCGGGCGCGCAAAACCACTCGCCACACCGAATGAATCGGCGAGTTTGTCCGAAAGGTTCTGCGTGGCATCGCCCAATTTCAATGCCACGAAGACGCCCGCTCGCGCCACGTTCATTTTGAAGAGGATTTGCCCCATGGCCTTGCTATCGGCCAATAACCGAGCGGCTGCTTTTTCGAGATTCTCGCCGGACTTGGCTTGTTTGTCGATTTCGCGCAGAACCACCCGCAGCAGCGCATTCGGCTTCGGATTCGTCGACATGTGAATCGTCATGTCGGCCAAATCGACCGAACATCCTTCACCTTGACAAACCGCTCGCGCCAAAACATTCAAATCGTGCTGCTTGGCCGCAAGAAGATCCCGCCGCAATGCCACGTTCGCCGGCTGGTCGTCATGCTTCACGAATGCCGCGCATGTTTCCCCAATGAGCCGCTCTTTGTCGACCTTGGCGCGAATGAAGTTTTCCGCAAATTTGGCCGCGGATAACCGCCCACTCTGACAGCCGACGGTCGACGCAAACATTCCGGATGCAATCGCACCCAAAATCACCCGACGACGAAGGGATCTCGGCATACGTCGACATTATCACGACTCACACCCGTTGGAAACACGCCTTTTCCAGTAAGTGCAACAACGTCCCTCAGGTTCGTCATGTCTATGCCGGCCGCTTGCCGCCTTATCCCATGCATCTTGGTCCCGCGCATTCTCCATGATACGGTAGCAACCCGAGGTCGTCATGAGTGCATCCTTCTTCGATTTTCAGCAAGGATTTTCCCGTCTATTCATCGGCTCGCTCGCCGCAAGTTTGCCGGTCATCGTCGGCATTGCATGTACCCCGCAGGAGCGAAATTATTCCTCGAGCGGCGGAGGCGGCGCGACATCGTCGTCTTCGGCGTCTTCGGCGTCTTCGGCGTCCGGTGAAGGCGGGACCATTTCGACCGGCAGTTCGTCGAGCACCGGTTCATCGAGCAGCAGTTCGTCGAGTGGTGCAATGACGAGCAGTTCAACCGGTTCCAGTAGCAGCTCCGGCGCTCCGTTCGATAAGTTCAGCTTCTTCGTGACGAGCCTCAAGGCATTACAGGATTTGTCGGGTAGTTCCGAGGGATTCGGAGGAGATCTTCGATTTGGCGAATCGGGGCCCGGTGCCGGGCTTCGCGGAGCGGATAAAATTTGCACCACGATTGCTGAAAAAAGTATGCCCGGCGCCGGACAAAAACCTTGGCGCGCTTTCTTGAGTGCCGTCGCCGACGAGAATGGTAATCAAGTGGATGCTCGCGATCGTATCGGCGATGGTCCCTGGTATGATCGACTCGGTCGATTGGTTGCCGACAGCAAAGTCAATCTGCTCAATGACCGACCTTTGGGTGCTGATCCGGCCATCTTGAACGATTTGCCCAATGAAGATGGCGTTCCGAATCATCAACCGGATCCCAATCAAGGGCAGGTGGATAATCACAACATGTTGACGGGGACAAACGATTTGGGCACGCTCTACAGCGCAACGGCGACCTGCAAAGACTGGACGAGCGCCATTGGAGACTTGGCCACCGAGGGACGGCCGCGCGTGGGACATTCTTGGCCAAGGTTTGGTCCGGGAGGCGGAGCAAATTGGATGTCCGCGCTCAACGAAGCGGGTTGCGCGCCGGGCGGCAATCTCATCGAAATGGGCCCCCCGGTTCCAGGTGAGGTCACCGTTGGATCCGGCGGCGGCTACGGCGGATTTTATTGTTTCTCACTCATTCCTTGAGGCAAACGAGGTATCTCCATGATGCGTTGCAAAGAAACGTCGTTTCACGGTTTGCGGCTCGAACGCGTGCGCGCATCCAAGCAATTCGACGGTTCGACATTCAAGAACCCAACCGGTAAAACCGCGGGACTCAAGGGCAATCCGCTCCCCGTGCTCGGCGAATTCTTTTTCGGCGGCGGTCAACGCATGCCCCCGGGGCCATTGCCGCTCGTCCGCCCGCATGAATCCTGGCGTGGGCGGGTGCAATCAGGCTTGCGCGTGACGTGGCTCGGGCATTCCACCGTTCTCGTTGAAATGGACGGCTTTACCATTTTGACGGATCCCGTTTTCGGTGAACGAGCGTCCCCGGTGAGGTTTGCCGGACCGAAACGATTTCATCCCGTCCCGGCGGGCATCGACGAATTGCCGCCCGTCGATGTCGTCGTTTTATCGCACGACCATTACGATCATCTATGCCGCGAAACGATGACGGCTTTGGCGGGTAAAACCATGCCCATCGTCACTTCGCTCGGCGTCGGCGCGCGCCTCGAATCCATGGGTATCGCCCACGAACGTATTCACGAGCTCGATTGGGACGAATGCGTCGATATTCTCGGACTTCGGATCACCGCCACGCCGTGCCAACACTTTTCCGGCCGCAGCACGACCGATCGCAATCGGACGTTATGGTCGTCCTGGGTCATTCAAACGGATCGGCACAAAGTCTTCTTCTCCGGCGATACGGGGCTCACCGATCAATTCCAAACCATCGGCGCGCATCATGGGCCGTTCGACTTGGTCATGCTCGAGGTCGGCGCATTTCATCACAGTTGGGGCGATATTCACTTGGGCCCCGAAAATGCCCTCAAAGCATTCGAAATGCTCGGCCGTGGGACGCTCCTTCCGGTGCATTGGGGCACGTTCAATTTGGCTTTGCACGATTGGGACGAACCCGCGGAGACCCTTTTGCGCTTGGCATCCGAACAAAACTTGCGCGTCTTGACCCCGAAACTCGGACAAACATTCGAACCGGCACATGTCGAAGGTCCGTCGCCTTGGTGGAAAGAAGTGCAAAAGAGCAAACGATGACCGATTCCGACGCACAATCCGAAAACGTCGTCGCCGTACGGCGATTACGCTGGGCCAGGTTTGCCCTGTTTTCGCTCGTGCTGGGCATGCTGTTCTTGGCCTACCGAAATGGTTTGTTCAGCCAAGTATCGAATCCGCAGGAATTTGCGCGAGCCGTTCTCGCGATGGGCATTTGGGGTTATGTCGGGTTTATCGTTGCCTACACATGTTTGCAGCCCTTTGGCGTGCCCGGGACGGTATTCATCGTTGCCGCACCTTTGATCTGGCCTTGGAACGTCGCGTTTGTCTTGTCCATGATCGGCACGATGAACGCCAGCATCGTCGGTTTTTCCTTTGCCCGTTTCATTGCCCGCGATTGGGTTGCCGCGCGGATTCCCAAACGATTCCACAAATACGACGAAGCCCTTGAAAAACACGGATTTCGCACCGTATTCACCCTGCGCATGATTCTCTGGATGCCGCAGGTCCTACACGGTTTTTTGGGCGTCTCCAAAGTGCCCTTCTGGACGCACGTGTGGGGATCTTTTTTCGGTTACATTCCGCCGCTCTTCGTCGTCAGTTATTTCACTTCGGAAGTATTCGAACCGACCGGACAACTCAAACCGCGAGCTTGGATGGTCATGGGCGGGCTTTTCATCATGTCCCTGACATTTGCTTTTATGGCGCGACAAATCGAGCGTAAGTGGCTCACGCGTACCAAGTAAAACGATCCGTTACGAACTTCGCCATCAATTCCGGGGCGCCGATGTCGTTTCTCCCGCCAATCGTTCCGCTTCCGGACGCCGGAAACCTCGAGGAAACGCTTTCAAGTATTCTCGCGCAATGGTCGCAGCGCCGGCGGCGTCGCCTCGCCGTGCGCGTGATTTTGCCCGCAAAAACATGGCATCTTCCGCACGACCGTCACGCGGAAAGTCGCGAATGAATTCGACGAACAGTTGTTCGGCTCGAGCATCATTTCCAGCGGAAAACGCAGACATGGCCTCGGCAAATCGCGGCCCGGCGTCGTCCTTTTTGGCCGTCATCGCCGAACCGGCAGGCGTCGGAGCATCGTCGGCCGATGGTTCCGGCGATGCATTCTTGGGGGCCGTTGATTTGGGAAGGTTTGGCCCGGATACATCCACCGCGCCGTTCGTCTTTTCGGTTGCCGTCATGGGTTCTGGGGCGGCCGTTTCCGTCTGAGCAGCGGCTGGAATGGGCAATGGGGATTCAGCTTTGTCGACATGGGCCGTTTCCATGCTCGGCCAACGTTCGCCCGCGTGCAACAGCCCGTGAAACGACGGTATGTCGAGCCAAACGATGCCTTCCGTCACTTCGACCGAATGCGTTTTTCCTTCGACGACATCCACGACGAAACGAGTCCCGCGTACTTCGATCCGGCCGTCGGGCAAATCCACGAAAAACTTTTCCTCGCGTTCGAGGTGTTCGACATGAAATGCCGCGGTTCCCGAGCGCAGCGTCACTCGGGATGTCGACGCAATGGTTTCGGTTTGCCAAACAGCATGAGCTACATCGGCAACGTCGAACGTCGGCGCATGCACGGGCGCCGCTGCAAACCGTTGCCAAATCAATCCCATCGAAGCGAGCGCTACCGAGCCGGCCAAGACCCACATTCTCCACGGCTTGGGCGATGGTTTGTCCGTCAAGAATTGTTCATTCGCCCGACGCAGAAGTTCTTGTCGAGCTCGGCGATGTTCCAGATCCGTTCGTTTGCCGTCCGTCAGAGCAGCCATCGTTTGCGCAATTTTGGCCAGCGCCGCGATTTCGCGCGTGCACTCCGGGCAATGTTGCGCATGCCGCTCGAACGATTCCAGATCGCGTTTGTCGAGACGCCCGTCTTCGCGCGCTCCGGCCTGCCAGGTCCTATCGCAGCGGGAACGATTCATGTTTCCTCCTCGGCCAAGAGCTTGCGCAAATCGAGACGAGCATGATGCAATCGAGTCCAAACCGTGGCGACCGGAATCGACAAGGCCGCCGCCACTTGATCTCCGGGCAAACCTTCGAGCGCCACCAGAATGAATACTTCACGTTTTTTATCCGATAATTTGGCCAATGCCTGATGCGCCCGATGCGCCATTTCATTCGTTTCGTACGCATCCGCGGGCGAGGGCTCGGGTTTTTCCTGCCCGGGTTCTCGCGCCCAATCCGCAAGACGCTGCACGAGCCTTCCGAGCGATCTTCGATGTCGCCGCACCATCATCACCGCAATACCCGCGAGCCACGGTTTTGCATTCTCACGCCCATCGTATTGCCCGGCTCCCCGCATGGCTTCGAGAAACGTAAGTTGCACCAAATCGTCGACATCGGCGGGCGCAATGCCAAGCCGCGAAATCACGCGCCGTACATCCGGCGCATAACGATCGAAAAGCATGCCGAGCGCGCCCATGTCGCCATCACGCATGCGCTCGAGCAATCGTGGATCGCTCGATTCCACGGCGAATGCCGGCCGGCGACGTTTGTCCGCCACAGCGATCATGGTGCAACCTCGACGCCCAAAGAAAGACCCAAACCGAAACGCGACAAATTGGGCAAATCGCGCTTGATGGTTCCATTGGCCCGCACTCCCCAAACCGCCATGTCTCCGAGCAGTCCAAGGTAAAATCGAAATCGTCCTTCACGAGGAATCGCCGCGCCTGCGTGGACACCCACGCGCGGTTGAAATGCGTCGATGTTGATCCGACCTTTGACGCCGGGATCGGAATCCGTCTCTTCGTGCACGATGGCCACGCCGATGGACGCTCCCGCGCGAAAGGAAAAGGTTTGGCGAGGAAATATGCGCCCGAAAAGAAAATGGCCCTGAAATGAGCGCATCGAATATCCCGCGGGCGCCGAGCCGGCCAACGGTAAATGCTGGGGATTGAATTCGCCTCCGAATCCAAGTTCCCACGGCGCGAATTGCATCGCCGCTTGTAGACCGATGGCCGGGGCAAACACCTGCCCCTCGATGCCCAAGCGCAATCCCGCCAGGCCTCGAAACACAATTTGCGCAGCCGGAGCGATCGCTTTCGACATGGGCGCGACGGGTTGTCGATTGGTTCGAGTCGATGGTCCCGGTTGAACCGCAGCGGGTTTGTCCGGTTTTGTTTCGACCGTTCGGGCCGGCGTTTCGAGCGGTTTGTCCACGGGGGAGGTGACGAGAAGCGCTTCAATGGTCGAGGCGATATCGTCCGGAGAATGCAAGAGACGCACCGCGATGCGTCCGTCGGTGGTCGTGAACGTCAGCAGCGCATTGCCTTCCGGCTGCACTTCGATGCGTATCGATCGACAATCGTGCTGAATCTCTCGCGGTTTTGCGAAGAGACTTTCCGCTTCGCGACCTTTTTCGTGCCATTTCGTTTCCGTTTCCCGGGGCTCGACTTGAATCGGGCACCCGGTCTCGGCGGACACGATCGCCGGCGTTGAAATAGCCGATACGGCTAGTCCAATGGCAATCGACGATCGAGCGACGAATCGGCGCAACATGAGTGGATGCACCTCTATTCGCCGCTCGAAGGCCGATCCTTCACCACAAAATGCTTTTGTCGTGTCGCCATCGCCCCGGACGTGTTTATGGCTGCGCGACGC
>CAYSYX010000044.1:0-36598 GCA_964435055.1 uncultured Polyangium sp.
CGTATGGTCGTGAAGCAGGCCGATGGCGACGCGAAGTTTGGCGATCAAAACACCGATGGTTCTGCCAGCATTCGCAAGTTTTACGATACCTATCGGCAAATCGGCGCCGTTGCCCGAATGATGCTCGTGGCGGCGGCGGCAAAACAATGGAAAGTAAAACCGGATTCGCTCATCACGAAAAACAACCGAATCATCCAGCCGACGACCGGTCGGACGCTCGATTTTGGTGAAGTCTCCGAAATCGCGGCCAAGCTCCCGCTGCCCAAGCCGAATGATGTAAAACTGCGTCCGGATTCGGATCTCGAGCATTTGCGTAATCCGTCGCTTCCGGTGCTCGACGCTCCGGCGATCGTCAAAGGGTCGCCTCTTTACGTCACCGATATGAAGCTCCCGAACATGCTCATTGCGGTGATCGCGCGACCGCCCGTTCCCGGGGGAAAAGTGGCGCATTACGATGCAAAGGCGGCGCTCGCCATTGCTGGCGTCAAACGCGTCATCGAAATGCCCGCGGCGCCGAATCGCCCTTATGGAATGAAGCCGTGGGGAGGTCTCGCCATTCTCGCGGAAAATACTTGGGCGGCCATGCGTGGACGAGCCGCTCTCGAGATTCGTTGGGATTCGGGCGAAAATGCGAATAACTCGTCGGCGGCCCTGCGCGAGCAACTTTTGGTTTCGGCGCATGCTCCGGGGACGACACGCCGTAATGTCGGGGATGTCAATGCGGCATTCGCTCGAGCTGCGCGTACGGTGGAAGCGGACTATTACGTTCCGCACTTGGCGCATTTGGCGATGGAGCCCTTGGCAGCGCTGGCCCGCGTCGCCGATGGACGTTGTGAAATATGGGCGCCGACGCAGCATCCTCAAGCTTGCCAAGCCCAAGCCGCACAGACGCTCGAAATGGCGCCGGAGAACGTCACGGTGCACGTCATGCTTCTCGGAGGAGCATTCGGGCGAAAATCCAAGGCCGACTTCACCAATGAAGCTGCATATTTGGCTCGAGCAACGGGCGTTCCCGTGCGTGTGCAATGGACGCGCGAAGATGATGTTCGGCACGATTATTACAATACCGTGGCGCTTCTCCATTTGAAGGCTGGATTCGACGAACGGGGCAAACTGCTCGCTTGGCTGCATCGTTCGGCATTTCCGCCCATTGATTGGACATTCAAAGGAAAGGAGCTTGCGGACAACAATGACCTTCAGCAAGGCGTGCTCGATTTCGCCGTGAATGCTCCGAATGTACGGGCCGAAGCTTGTTCGGCGAAAGGACAGGTGCGCATCGGCTGGTATCGATCGGTGTACAATATCTTCCAGGCGTTTGCGATTGGTTCGTTCATGGATGAAATCGCGTCGGCCCGAGGAATGGATCCGCGCGACAATTGGCTCGATGTGATTGGACCTGCGCGCAAAATGAGCCTCGAGGATCTGGGCGTCGACGAGCTGGTCAATTATGGCGAATCACTGGAACGGCATCCGGTCGATGCGGGGCGTTTGCGAGGCGTGATTGAAAGGGTCACGGCGGCTTCGCGATTCAGCTCGCAAAGAAAAGCGGGCCGAGCGTTGGGATTGGCGGCGCATCGAAGTTTCGTGGCGTATACGGCGGTCGTCGTATCGGTCGTTCCGGACGAACGAAACAAGATCCGCGTCGACGAAGCTTGGATTTCCATGGATTCGGGCCTGGTCGTCAATCAGGAACGTGTTCGAGCACAAATGGCCGGAGCGGTCATCATGGGCATCAGCAATGCTTTATTCGGCGGCATTACCATCAAAAATGGTGCGACCGAGCAATCGAATTTCCACGATATGCGTATCGTCCGCATGAACGAAGCGCCGCGGCATATTCACGTCGACTTGGTTCCCAGTCGTGAAGCCCCGTGCGGCGTGGGTGAACCCGGGGTTCCTCCTGTTGCGCCCGCGGTGGCCAATGCCGTCTTTGCTTTGACCGGGCGTCGAATTCGTGAATTGCCGCTCGTTCGGGCGTTGTGACGTTTGTGATAAAAAGCAAATCCATTCGCTTCAGCCGGGCGGGCACGATTGTCTTGGTTTGTGCAGGCGGCTGCTCGCCGGACACTCAGAATTCTCTGTATCCACGCATCGAAGCGTTGTTCGACATAGCCGAGCCGAGGATCTTGGCCGTCGTGAAGCGGATCGAAGATGAACACGGAGCTTCGGCGACGGCGTTTTATCCGGTGGAAACGGGCGTCGTGTCGCCCGATATCGGGCGTTGGTCCTTGCGACCCGTCGAAGATTGGCGAAGTGGGTTTTTCCCGGGCGTGCTTTGGGAACTCGAAGGTCATTCGGGCAATGCTCGCCTGCATGACGCCGCCATTGCGTGGACCGAGGGGCTGGCGATCTTGCAGGACAATCCGATCGATCATGATCTTGGATTTCGTTTCGTATCGAGTTTTGGTGTGGGATTTGCGTTGCAAGACGAGTCGCATTCGGTTTGGCGAGACCATGCCCAAGACGTCATGGCGCACGCGGCATTGGCGCTCGATCAGCTCTTTGATGTGGGAAATGTGCCGGTCGGCGCCTTGCGGGCATTTCCCCTGGCCAATGATTACCTGGCTCCTTATCCGGTGTACATCGACAGCATGATGAACATCGAGTTATTGTTTTTCGCTTGGAATCAAGCCGGACGACCGACATCCGGGCCGCTGGGGCGGTTTTATGATCATGCGGTGAAGCACGCGCAGACCGTATTGGATGAGCATCTGCGCTCCGACGGCAGCACGTACCACATCGTGCAATATGCAGAGACAGGCCCGATGGCGGGCCTCGTGTACAAGAAGATAAGCGATCAAGGGTTTGCCGCCGAATCGACGTGGTCGCGTGGTCAAGCGTGGGCCATTCATGGGTTTACCACGACGCACCATTACACGAAGGACACCGATGCGATTTTGGCGACGCGTTTTCTCGATGCGGCCAAACGAGCGGCCGATTACTTCATCAATCACTTGCCACACTACGACCTGAAAGATCCGTACAATCATGTCGTGGGGGATTTCGTGCCGCCGACGGATTTCGATGCGGCGTTGGGTGAACCCGCGGGGCCGTGGAATGATGCCAATGGTGACGACGTGTTGGGCGATCGACGCGCGGGAACGCATGTATTTACGCCGCGGGATACATCGGCCGCCGCCGTTGCGGCCGCGGGACTGTTGAAATTGGGCGCCATCGTCGAGGACTCCGCATTACGCGATCGTTATCTCGGGGCGGCGGAAGATATCCTCGAATGCTTGTTGACGTTTCGCGATGCGGATGGGGCATTGGCGTATTTGGCGCTGGAGCGTTCGGGCGAAGCGATTCTGGCGCGTGGCGCGACAGCTTTTGGCAGCCCGCAAAGGTCGCTCGTGTATGGGGATCGGTATTTCCTCGAGGCTGCGAGGCTTTGCTTGGAATTGCCGCGCCGTTCCGGTGAAGTGCGCCGATGTGGGAAATGACAACCTACCGCCGTGTCGGCTTTTTCGTGGCCTTTTTCGTGGCCTTTTTCGTGGCCTTTTTCGTGGCCTTTTTCGTAGCCTTTTTCGCAGTGGTCTTCTTCGGCGTTTTTCTTTCGGGAATGACAAAATCCTCGCCCGAACCTTTGGGCCACGAACGGCACCGAATCTCTTTGGCCCCAACGAACACCCACGTGGCTGCTTTCAGCGCATGCTGTTTCGTCAAGAGCGGCACGAGCGTCGAATCCTGCGAATATTTTTCCAATTGCGCTTCGGCGTCGGCGAAGGCTTTTTCAATTTCGCTTTCCGTCGCGCCCGCGCGAACGTACTTCAATTCGAGCATCCACGAATACTTGGCCGTCGTGTTGTCATACCGCGGCACCCAAAACAAATCGCAGAAACCTTGGGCGACTTCTTTTTCGCTCAATACCTGGAAGAGCCCCGAAAGCACCGCGCTGGTGATCAGGATCATCTTCAACGATTTTTCATTGAAGTTGCGCAAGTCTTTGAGGCCCAGGATTTTGATGACGTGTTCGTGAAGCGCTTCCAAGTACGGACGCATCGCTCCTTCACGACCCATGGCTGCTTGCGTCGCGATCAGGACCGACAAACCTATTTCTACGCCCGTCGATTCCTTCAGCAACGAGCTGAAGTGTTCCCATTGCAATTCGCGTATGACCTGGTTGGGCACTTCGAATTGCACCAGGTTTCCCAGCTTGGGTTGGGGACTCAGCGTCACCATACCCGTGTAAAACAAGAGCGAAATGAATTGTTCGCGCAATGGGGGCGGGGGCACTCGACCGAATGTTTCCAGCAACAGCCCAACGACATGGCCTTCCGTGAGCACCTGGTTGAGCACCTCGCGCCGTTCTTCGGCCGGTTGACCCGTCGCTTGAAACAACCCGTAAAGCTTTTTGTAATCGGTGCGCGCATTCGGATCGAGCATGACGCTGGGGTACGCGCGTTTTCTTTGCATTTGCGCGAAAAAATAGAGCACCATGTCGGAATTGAAGATACGCTCCTCAGCCTCGGGACTGAATCGATATCCGTCGAAATACCGCTCCAACGTCCGCATCAATTCGGTGCGACGACCAATGCGTTCATCGTTCGCCAACTCGGGCTCGGAGAGCAAAAGTTCGTCCAAACCGCGTTCGACATCGGCGTGCGTAAAACCCGCCAAGGCATGATATTGCGGAAGGGTCGTGATGTTCGTCGAGATGTTGAAGCCCGTGTACAAGTCGTCGAGCAACATGGGGGAAACGCCGGTGATAAAAAGACGCGACATACCGCCGGTCTCGCCGGCCGCCTTGAGCGCCGAATAGAATTCTCGCACGAATCCCGTGTGATCCGTAACGGATTCATACACGTCGCGACTTCCCGCCGAGATCAAGCCATTGGCAAATGTATCGTATTCGTCGATCAGGACGTACAAACGTTGCTTGATCGTTCGGGCTGCGCTGACCATCTCGAAAAGAATGTCGACCGGAAATGACAAACTTCCCACCCGCTCGTACAATTGCGTGAACACGCTGCCGTGCGCGAAATAACGCGGCAATAAGGCCTTGACGGCCTCCCGCATTGCAATCACGAACCCGTGCTGGACTGCCGCCTCCGTCGTTCCTCGAACGCTGCCCAGATTCAAATGCAATACGACGTGCGCGTTTTTCTCGGCCGTAGGATGCTCGTGCACCCACAATCCGGAGAACAAGGCGTCGAATTCGTCCGCTCGCGCCAGGTCGTAATAATGCGCCAGCATGCTGATCAACGATGACTTGCCCATCCGCCGCGGACGCAGGAAAACCACGTGGCGCAAATCTGCCCGCTCGAGCAGCGGAAGGTAAACCGTCTTGTCGACGTAAAAGTTACCGCCGCGACGAATATCGGCAAAGTCTGCGGTGCCGTAGGGAATCTTCATGACGCACGTGTCCTCGCGACGGCACCTCTACCACCGCTGGCAAGGCGTGTAAAGAAAATTGTGCCGGGTTTCTCCCGAAAAGGTGTACCAGTTCGACGAACGTTTTCGCACGGAAGGTTCGTCGGAGTGATATGATGTGCGGGGAAGGCGACGGCAATGCGATGAATGCGGGCGATGGGTTGAGAGGCGATTGTATAGGGCGTTAAAGTCGCCCCTCTCTTTCGGCAGCGGTGATAAGAGCGAACTCATTGCACGCGAATGTACGTTCCGTCCTGCGCGATGTGAAATGCATCCGGCGGATTGCTGTACCCCAGCACCTTCGCTTCAATCGTCGTGTCGTCGATTCTCTTGAAAAGAATCGTCCTGTCGCTCGAGCCGCCTCTTCCGCTGGTGTCCGGTAGGCTTAATACGTAGGTTCCCACTTGCGGCGCCGGATCTCCCCAACGAATCTCTGCATCGTTCGTAGTACAAGTCGTTCCGCTGTTTTCACCCCAAGCGGCTGTACCATTCAAAGCCAACACTTGCGGGTCCGTCGTTGTGCTAAATACCCACCGGCCTGCATCTCCAGCGGAAGACGGGTCGGCGTGGAGGAAGAATTCAACCGTTCGGAATTGTTTGGTGCTCGAGCGCAACATCCACCCGGTTCCGGAGATCGACGTCCGACCATCGGATACGTTTGTCCAAGCGTGATCAATGATCAGCGCTCCCGTGTCGGGGGCGTGTTCTTTGGCTTTCAGGGTCATCGCGTGTGTCCCCTGAAGGGTGATTCCATGAAGCGCGCATGAGCCATTCGCTCCATATTCCACCGTAACCGTCGTGCCCGACACCGCGACGGACGCGCAAGGCAGCTCCGTTTCGATGGTGGTTTTTATGGCCAAGGCCGCTTCTTCGTGCGTGACGACGTCTCCGAGTCCCGACGCCAACTCGGTTGTTACCGCAATCAATTGCACAGAGCGTGTATAGTCGACTGTGGGTTCGAAGTCGATCAGACCAAAATCGGCGTCATCGCTGCAACCGGACAAGGTTACCGTCGAGATTGCCAAGGCAATGACCATGGATCGCTTGAATTGCTCCGCAGGCAGGCGTAGTGACGCGTCGAGCGCCAGATCTTTGGGCGTGTTCATACTTTGTACGCTCTATCAGATATTCTTGGCGGGATCAACCGGCTGGGCCATTGGCGAGAAGTATAGAGGTCTCGTGGTGGCGAGGGGCGTTGAGCGTCTACCGGTCCGGGCAAAGCCGGCAAATCGTCGTGAATGCAGGCGATTCACTTTGGTGGAATCAGCAAAGGTGGGAAACGATCAATCAGGGCGGGCGCGCGAATGGATCATCAGCCGTTGGCCGTCTCCACCGGCGCCTCATTCTTCTCCTCCGGCGAACTCACCGCGGGCCGAAAGAATGCCTCCGCTTCCGTCTTATCGCCGAGCAACGCCACGAGTTTCCCGTGCGTCTCGAGGCGCAGTTTGTCCCATTCCTGCTTGCTCCGCGTCACGTGCGACCGCTCCAGCGTCAATGCAATCTCCGCCGCGTCCGCTTGCGACTTCGCCAAGGCCAGCGCCGCTTGCGCGTCCGTCAGGCTCGATTCGTACGCCGTCCGCACCGGATGCGTCGCTTCGAGCCCTTTCAATTCCGCCAGAATACGCGTCACTTCCGTCGTTTCCGCATCGGTGCCCAATTTCGTCGTTTGACTCGGACTGAGTTTTGGAAACAATCGCTCGTACACATCACGATCGGTGGCTCGGGCAACGCCGCCCATTTTGATAATCAATCGATCGCGCCCTTTGTCCCGTTTGGCCACCAATGCGGTCGTCATCACCGCCGTCGATTGCGCTTGTTCCAAGGCCCCTCGACGCACTTCCACATCATTCATCGCACTTTCAATCGGCCCCGCGAGCGCCGGAATACCAGGACGCTCATCCGTGGTGAGTTGCGCGAGCAAATAGACAAAATCCCATTTGAACATGCCCAAACTACCGTCAATTCCCAAGAGTCTCATGGTCTTGTCCTTCCCGTTCGACGTTGTCGCCTCCATGCGTGTCGCTTCCATTCGCGTCGAACAGTTCCTCCGTTGCCGGATCACACGCCGACATTCATGGCGACTGCGACAAAATTTTGCGCTCTCGGCATCCCGGAAGGCGGAGGAAGCTCAGGCGCAATGAGAGTGAGCGATCCTGGGAGGCGGAGGAAGCCCAGGCGCAATGAGAGTGAGCGATCCTGGGAGGCGGAGGAAGCTCAGGCGCAATGAGCGTGAGCGATCCCCGAAGGCGGAGGAAGCTCAGGCGCAATGAGAGTGAGCGATCCTGGGAGGCGGAGGAAGCTCAGGCGCGACGCGCGTAGACGATAACTTCATCGGCAAGCCTCCCATCATGCACGATATCGGATCGGAACCGCATTGTCCAGCGTCGTGGGGCGAGGTGCCATTGAAGGGCCGAGCCGGGCAGGGATGACGTTATCCCCCACGCGTCGATTTGCCTGTTCTGCGCGAGCCCTTTTGAGGTATCCTCCAGCGCGACAAACCTCCGCGAGCACTTCCATGGCCAAACCCGAATTCGTTCCCTCTCGTGTGCACATCATTCTCGCGCGAAAGGCCCCGGTCGCGATTGCAATTCGCCGAGGTCCTTCCAAACGCGTTTGCACCGTCGGCTGGGACCGGACAAACGATACATTTCAGGTCGGTCAATGGATCAAAGGTCGCATCTATGAGCGACGTTGCGATCTTTCTCCGAACGGGCGCCATTTCATTTACTTCGCCATGAACGGCAAATGGAATACCAAGGTCAAAGGCTCGTGGACCGCCGTCTCCATCGCGCCGTACTTGAAAGCCGTGGGATTGTGGGCCAATGGCAGCGGTTGGAATGGTGGCGGATTGTTCACGTCGGACAAACAGTTTTGGCTGAATGCATTTCCTTTTGGGCACCAGGAACTACGTAAACCCAAAGGCTTGGAGCAGGACGCGTTTCCTTTTCACGAAAGTTACGGCGGCGAATGTCCGGGCGTCTATTACGTGCGCCTGCAGCGCGACGGCTGGCAGCTCATGCGGCAGGAAAAACAAGGCGTGGATCATCCGACGATATTCGAGAAACAAGTGGCGGTACGCTGGATCCTGGAGAAAACCGCGCACGAGACGACGTCGCATACCGCCGGCAAAGGGTGCTACTACGATACGCATCGATTGAAGACGCTCGATGGCTCGACGGTGATCGATTTGCCCGATTGGGAATGGGCGGATATCGATGGGACGCGATTGGTGTGGGTCTCGGGCGGCGTTCTACACGCCGGACGCCTCGAAGCCGGAGGATTGACGAATACGAAAATGCTTTTCGACTTCAATGCGCTCCAATTCGAGGCCCTCAAAGCTCCGTATTGATGTCCGGCGATACCTTCGATCCAACGTGCCTGTACCCGGCAAAATCTCGGAACAAATGCATGATCCGTTCTTCCGATGGTTTGCAAAGCGCATCTGGTCGCGCGTCAAGTCCTACAAGCTCAGCGGAACGATGACGTACACACCCTTTGATTTATCTGCTCGCACCCGAAATCGTCGGCCGTTCGGGACGATAATGCAACGGACGGATAAGCGTCCATGGATGCATTTCCGCTTCACGCCGACAAACGTTCGTCGGGGTGAAGCTCGTGCCGGATCACCCCATGCGCGAGCCGCGACTACGTTACAGCCAACGCATCATCGACGAGCTTGACCCAAGCTTCTTTGCCATCGAAGACAATGGCATATTCATACACGGGGTCGGCGCCGGCCGCGGCGACTTCGGTTGCATCCTTGCGCTTGCGTACTTGCGTGGCTGCGTCTTTCAAGGTCGCGTCGACGGATTTTCGTTTGTCGGGGACCTTGAACTCCAAGACGACGCCGGGTTTGCCGGGGGTCTTGGGGATCATGAGCATATCGGCGCGGCCGAAGCCGGATTCGCGATTGGACCGAATATCGTATTGTTTCTCCAAGTGCAGCAGAAGGCCCAACATCAGGCCGTGGTAAAGCTTTTCGGGTTTGTCTCCTCCGGCATCGAAATAGGACATCGCCTTGAGGAGGATGTGTTCGAGCGTTTCTTGCACGGTCCCGGGATCGCCCTCGAGGAGCGCTCGAACGAGGCCGTCGGTGTAGGCGAATTGCGGATCGGACCTTTCAAGCCAAAGTTTGAACATCGAGCGATAAACAATACTCACTTCGATGTTGGGAATGGCGAGCCGGCCACTGTATTCACCGACTTCGAGTTTTAGGTCGACGAGTTTCAAGTATCCGGAAAACAACAAAAAATTCCAGAAGGCTTCGGGGCGCAGTTCGATGTCGCGCAGGACGATGTTGGAATCGATGGGGACTTCGATGGTTTCGCCGCGCAAGAGCGCTTCGGATTGCTCGGACAGACCCAAGCCTCGTTTGAGCGCGAGCGTTTCAATGAGTTCGTTGGAGGCCGTATTCACCCAGTAGGGTTTGAGCAACCCTTCACGAATGTAATAAAGAATCGACCAAGGATTGTAAATGACGTTGCCCCCGAAGAGATATCCATTGTACCAGGAACGAACTTCTTGCAATCGTTCGGGCTCGATGATGGAGGCGACTTCTTCTTCGGTAAAACCAAAGGAGGTTGAATAGCGCGTATCCATGATCGAATGGACCATGATATGATTCAACCCGGAAAACATATTTTCGCGCGAGACACGCAAGATGCCCGTCATGACGGCTTTGAAAAGAGACGAATTGTCTTTGAGCGCGGCTGAAAAGAAGTTGCGAAAAAAGCCGACCACGTCATCGAAAAAGCCGTTCGCGTAGCCGGATTGCACGGGCGTGTCGTATTCGTCGATGAGAATCACGACGCGTTCGCCGTGGTGTTCGTGGAGCGCTTGCGAAAGCCATTTGAACGCATAGTGGAGTTCGACTTCGTCGGCTTCGCCGCTGAGAACCCGTTGGAAACGCTTTGCTTGTGTCGGGTCGAGTTTGCCTTCATCGAGCAGATAACGATGCTCCGCGAACGCACTGACGAGCTGCTCACGAATCCCCGTCATGGCCGCCGCAAACGATCGCGCCTTGACATCTTTGAACGTGACAAAGAGGACGGGATACTTTTGAAAATGGCGCATGGCTTGCGCATCGCGCGTGACGTCGAGTCCCGCGAAAAGATGAGAAAGATCGCGGTTCGATTTGCGGAAGAAGTAATTCAACATGGACAAGGCGAGCGTCTTGCCAAACCTGCGGGGGCGCGGAAAAAGGAGCACCAAGGCCGGATCCGCCAAAACTTCCCGGATGAAGTTTGACTTGTCGATGTAACCAAGGTTGGCCTCGCGAAGGATGAGAAAGTCGGAGTGACCAATGGCCGGGACGAACTTGTTCATGGAGAACCTCGACGAGCTGCGACTGTTGCGCACGCCGTGCATGATGTCAACCGAACGTTGCACGGTTGCGCGATTTATCGGTCGGCACCGCGGATGTTCGGCCAAGGTTTGGCATGACCGTATGGTGGTACGACGTACGGCCGCCGTGATTCGTCGTTCTCCGCAATGATGGGTTCTTCGGGCTCCATGGGATAAGTCCGGCCGGCAGCTGGGGCAGACAATCCCACAACGGTTGCTGCCGTGGCTTAGGCTGCACTCAAACAAACACGACGAATTCCGTGGCACGATTCGGCCATGTCGTGCTATGAGCGCGTCATGCACTCGAATCCACGATTCCGCTTGGTTACTTTTCAGGCGCTTGCGATAGCGGTGACGTTTGCTTCCGAAACGCACGCTCACGAGCCGCGCGTGGTAAAACCTGTGGCGAAAACGCCCGACGCGAACGCAGCCGTTTCGGAGGACTCCGTTGCGCTTTCGGGCGAGGGGCGGCCAAGTGCCGACACGAAGCAGAACGAAACCATTGAAGTGACGGTGCGGGCTGAAAAAACGGGCACGGAGGCGGCATCGCGAACGGTGGTGGGGCGGCGCGAGCTCGAGTTGCGGCCTCGATTGCGACCGGGCGATGTTTTGGAAGCGGTGCCCGGGCTTTTCGCTGTGCAACATGCGGGCGGAGGTAAAGCCAATCAATACTTTTTGCGCGGTTTCGATGCGGACCATGGAACGGACGTCGCATTTTTCGTCGATGGGATCCCGGTGAACAACGTCAGCCACGGGCACGGTCAGGGTTATACCGATTTTCATTTCCTCATTCCCGAGCTCGTCGTCGCGCTCGAAGGCTACAAAGGCCCGTATTACGCCCATTTGGGCGATTTCGCGACCGCGGGGGCCGTGAACCTGAGCTTGGCCGAGAAATTCGACGAGAGTTACGCGCAGGGGCAAATCGGGCAATTCGGCATTTTCCGGGGGCTCGTGATTGAATCGCCGGACTTGGGCGACCATTGGCGAGCGGTCATGGCCGCGGAGTATTATCAAGACAATGGTCCGTTCCTCAATGCCCAGAAATTGGGGCGGCTCAATTTGTTTGCCCGGGCGACACATGATTTGAGCCATCGTTCGAAGGTTTCCTTGACCTTGATGGCGTACGGATCCACCTGGAACAGTTCGGGGCAAATTCCGGCGCGGGCCGTTTGCGGCGAAGGCGAGCCGGGCATTGCGGCGCCGGAGACGTTTGGACAACCATGTCTGCCTCGCTTTGGAACGGTGGATCCCACCGAAGGAGGTTCGACGCAACGTCAATCGGCACAATTGGCTTTTTCGAGCGTTTGGCAAGGCACGGACCTCAACGTCATGGCGTATCTCGTGCGATATCGATTCGGTCTCTATTCCAATTTCACGTTTTATCGCGATGATCCGGTGAATGGCGACGAAATCGAGCAAACGGATGCGCGGGTCTTCGGCGGACTCGATATGCGTTTGCGGCGACAATTGCCGTATCGAGGGGCTTTGTTCACGACGTCCCTCGGGGCGCAGATTCGCGCGGATGGCATCGATAACGGACTTTATCACGATCGGGCTCGCGAGCGGCTCGAAACGCGGGTGAATGCGACGATCGGCGAGAGCCAAGTGGGCGTGTACGTCGAAGAAGATGCGCGTCTCAGAAAATGGCTGCGTCTCGTGGCCGGAGCGCGTGTGCAACGAATGGATGTTCAAGTGGACGACCCTTTGGAGGATTCATCGACGGCTGAGAATGCAACGAGCGGCGCCAAAGGAGCAACGGAATTCTTGCCCAAGTTTCTGGCGGCGGTTACTCCCATTCCGCAATTGAATTTGTATGCTTCGTATGGTCGAGGGGTTCATTCGAATGATGCTCGAGGGGTCGTGCGTGCGCGCGAAGCGGCGACGCTGATGACGCCGGCGACGGGTTATGAAATCGGCCTTCGCGCGACGCCTTTACGCGATTTGAACGTGACCGCGGCGGGGTTTTTGCTGGACTTGGCGTCGGAGCTGGTTTGGGTGGGTGACGAAGGTATCACCGAAGCTTCCGGACAAACTCGGCGTTACGGTCTGGAAGTCGGGGCGCGTTATCGCCTGAAGAATTGGTTCTTCGCCGATATCGACGCGACCTTTGTTCGGGCCCGTTTTCGCAACAATGCGGGCAATGGCGATGCCGTGGCTTTGGCTCCGACGCGCACGTTCACGGCCGGTGTGGCCGCTCGACCGACATTCGGAAACTTCACGCCGTTTGTCGCGTTGCGCGTGAAATCGATCGCCGATCGTCCGGCTACGGAAGACGGATCGCTCGTCGCGCAAGGTTTTACCGTTGTCGATGCCAACGCCGGGTTACGCTGGAAAAACATCGAAATGGCCGTCGACGCGCAGAACCTTTTGGGGGCGACGTGGCGCGAGGTGCAATTTGCGACGGAATCGCGATTGGCGTACGAGCCCGCGCCGGTCACGGGAATTCATTACACGCCGGGCTGGCCGCGAACGGTCATCGGACGAGCGACCGTGTATTGGCGGTGATTCGCCGCGAGCATGACCTGGCATTGGTCGGACGCGATGCAGGCGACGGGCGTGGATTGCAGAGAATTCGGGTGGTTCAACCAAAGGCCGCACGCAACCACGTCAAGAACCCACCGAGTCGCGTTTCATCCGGAATGAGGATTTTCTCCGCAATGGCCCGACCCGGAGGCAATCCGGGACGCTTTTGCCACGAGAGCCACGTCCGAACTTCGGCTTTTCGATCGTACTTCGAGGGGAAGCGTCGTTCTCGAAGGTCGCGCACGACGTCTCGAGCGTCCTGCAACAAGCCGTCCGTCGGGGGAATAAGCGATTGCAGAATGAAATCCTCGAGCGCTCCGGACGACTTGCAATCCGGGAAAAGCCAAACCGCAACACGACGCTTGTCTTCGAGGTCGTGAATCAGCCCGTTGTCCGTCGATACACCCTCGGGAATGGCGAATCCAGTTTCGCGAAGAATGGTAAGCACTTCGTGCCAGCGTTTGACCGGACCACCTGTGGGCTCGTGATCCGCATCGAGCACGAGCACCAACCGATCGTGATCGGACTTGGATTGCGCCGCAAGCATCTTCCGCAATGTCTTCCCATCGTTTCCTTTGAGGGGAACGCACTGGGGCTTTATCTCGATTCGCAGCCAGCGGGCCAGTTGACCCACGAGGTGCATGTCGTCCTCGTCCTCGTAAAGGAAGACGATTTTCATCACCGCACCTCGAGTTCATCGTCGGCGACCATTTCGAAGGTTTCGGCATCTTCAAAGAGAAAAGCCCGAAGCGCCGAATCACCGCGTCGACCGAGTCGAATGACCTGCGCCAAACCCATACCGTCGTTGCTTTGGGCGGATTCGTCTCGTTTGGCGACTTCCGCAAAAGCGCGCACGCAATCCAAGCTATGGGTCGTCGCAAAAACTTGCACATCGAATTGGTTTGCCCATGCGGTCAACAGCTCCCAAACCCGCGTTTGCACCGAATAGTGAAGCCCGGTATCGATTTCATCGATCAGCAACAAGCCACCTCGCGCTGCATGACATGCGAGCAACAGCCCAAGAAAACGATGAACACCGGCTCCTAGTGCGGAGAGCGGTCGGGGCGTGCGAGAATCATGAAATGCAATGCGGGCTTGTGTCGAGTTGGATCGTGTATCGCGAACAAAGGCCAAGCGCGCGATGCGGGGTTCGAGCAGCCCGACGGCTTGAAGGACCTCGGTATCTTTTCCTTCGAGCACGATCTGCTGCCAAATGGAATCCATGGTTTCGACGGAGACGCCGGACAAACCGACGAAGAACGACGGCAACAAGGGATTCCAAGCCGACGTTGGTTTGCGAAGGGTCGCCCAATCTACAGGGAGATGTTCTTCGGCAGATTTCTCGCTGCGCACTACGATGACAAACGCTTCACTTCCAGCACGTTCCGTCGTTTCAATCCAATCCCCGCCGGCGGCACGGCCCTCTTTTTTCCGCCACTGATACCAGCGCATCCGAAGCTGCAATGGTGTTGCACTGGGCCCGAGTTCGCAGGTTTTGGTGGACCAATCAAAGGGGCTCGAGGAGACGCCGAAGATCGTCGCCAACGCATCCACGGCCGAGGGGATACCGGATTCGCCCCGAGCGTCGAGCATGGCGGAAAGGTCGTCCGGCGACCCGTCGCAAGCGTAGACGCGGAGCGCTTCGAGGAGCGTGGTTTTTCCGGTGCCGTTTTTCCCGGTAATCAGATTGAGCCTGCGAAGTCTGGGGATTTCGAGCTGTTCGAAGCACCGAAAACCGCGGACGTTGAAATCAGTCAGCATCGCGTCGGCAGTATTGCTGAAAAATATAGACGGGGGCAACTATTTTGTCTCGTAGGTGCAGGGAACGTGACGGGTTTGGCGCGAGCGGGGCTCTCGGCGCGTGGTCCTCCGAAGCGAAAGAGCGCGCCGTTTCCGGCTTCGTGGATTCCCAGCATCGTGAGCAGCGAGAACGTCGTTCGTCAGCCGGCCTGCGCGACCTTTTCGGCCACGAGTTGCGCTTGTTGCTGTTCGCGTTGAGCCCGACGCGCGCGTTCCCAGCGCACGGCATAACCCGGGCTGACGGCTTCTCGTTCGGCCAATGCCGCCGTGTGTTCGGCCTGGCCAAACGCCCAGGACGCCAATGCCGCAACACCGAGCGCTTCCGCGGCACATCCGGCGTCATGAAATGCGTCGCTCGACATCTCCAAAAGTCGCACCAATCCGCCTTTGATATGCAATCGCTCTTCAATTTCTTCCACGGTCGCCTCTTGCGGCGCGTCTTGCAACATGGCGACGGGCCAGGACGCATCGACCTCGAAATCATCCATCCAATCGACGACGTCGTCGCGGTATTGCAGTCCGAGCGCGGCGCCGGCGACGAGCCGTTCCACGAGTTTTTGCTCGGTTTCATTCCAACCGGCCGCAGCCACCGCCGCCAGACTGGCCGGAAATGCCAAACCTTGTTTTTTCCACGAAACGGCGCGATAACGTTCCATCGTCGCCGATTCACCTCGGACAAACACCGCGCGTTCCTCGGCCACCGATTCTTGGGTGACTCGTTCGCCCCAGGAAAAGCAATGCATTTCATTGGCCGTCCCCGCATTCAATCGAGCAAGCGCCCGATCACGTGCGCGACGAATGATATCGATGAGCGCAACTTCGGCGGCGCCGACCGTGATTTGTCCGTCGTCGATGCGGTCCATGCCAAACGCGGCGATGATCGCAAAAAGATGCGCCTCGAGGGCACTTTGTCGAATTTCTTTCGATGCCCGCGGATCGCCGAGCAAAAGCGCCGGGAAACCAAGGACCGCAGGATTATTGAAGACACGACTCCATGGGGTCCCCGGGTTCGGCGTGAGGCCAAAACGATGCGGAAGATCCATGGCAACCGTTGCCAATCGAGCCGGAAGGGAGGCGACAAGGCGGCCATAAGCTGCGTCGATTGCATCGTGGACCGGGGTATGTTGCACCATCGTCATTCGAGGTCTCCTTGCGGGTGGCACGAAGACGAATAGCAAGCGGCGGGCCAACGCGAATCAATGCAATTTTCCCGATATTTTCCCGATAAGATATTTGGCCTTGTCGGGACGAGCCTCCAGGGATGGAGGTCCGAGCCGCCAGGGCATCAATTGGGGATCTCGTCTCCACGCACGAGCAACATCCGGCGACGCATTTTGCGCGCAATCAAAGGCGCGCGACGTTCCCAGTCGCTCGACGAAATAGCTTCGTCGTCCGTGTTTCTTTCGATGCGCTCGTCCCTGGCCGGCCGCGAACGGTCATTGGACGAACGACCGTGTATTGGCGCTGATTCGCCGCGAGCACCGTCATTGATGACACCCTTGGCAGGTTCGCCGGCCCGAAAGAAACAATGGCGGATCGTTTGTCGGGTCCGCATCGGCGTGCAGGGCGATGCGATCCGCCGTTCCGGCGGCCCAGGCCTGCGCATCGGCCAAAAACGCCCACGAATCACCGCCGTCGGCTGCCAGCGCTTTTTGATAATATTCATCGGCCTTCGCTTGATTGCCGACACGCACGTGCGCGTCTCCGCTATGCATGAACAATCCGGCGTCATGGTGCGGCACGTCTTCGGAATTTCGACAATAAGCGTGTTTCGAACACTCCGCATTGTAAGCATCGAGGCGATCGGCGGCCATTTGTGGGTAAGGTGTGTCCCGCCCCAGCTGTATCAGCCCGAACGACAGGACAAACGTATTAAAAACATCCGCGTCTGCGGCGGCGATGAGCTCCTTCGTGGCCGCGTCGATATCCATGGGGTTTTTTAGGAACAACGCCGTATTGAATCGCTGCAAAGCGAGATTTCCGACGGCATTGATGATGCCGGGATCAAGCTCCACGGTTCGGGAGAGCGCCGGTTCGACCCGCCCGCGACCGGCGATCGAGCCATCTTCCACGAACGCGGCGAGGGAACACATACCCAAAAAATAATGCCCGTACGCATTGTTCGGATACGTGTCGGTGACGGTGAGCAACGCGTCGATGGCCTCCGCTCGCAGCTCGACCTTTCCATGCAACGTATCCATGCATAACGTCGCTGCGGCGGCGATATCCGCGGCTTCTTTCTCCGCCGCCGTGGGCAACGGTTGTTCGGAGGTGCTCCCGCAGCCTGCATTCAGAGCGACCAAAAGCAAGGCCGGCGCGAATTTCGATTTTTGCGGAATGGTTTGCGAGTAGCTCATCATCGCAGGCTATCGCAAATGCGGTGTCGTGACAAGATGCAAGATGACGGCCGGCGTTCAGGAGCGATGAAGGTTCATGGCCCGTCGGGACAAACGGGATCGGACGGAGCATCCCGATGAACTTCGAGGGGTTTGACCGCTCCGGACTTGTCTCGAGGCGCCACATACAACGTATTGGATTCGTCGACGACCGCGAGGTATTTGGCATTTGCGGCGATGAGACGACCAAGCCCCGGGCCGAACGGGATTTCCACGTTGTAATCCAAGAGCTTCAATGAATCCCAATTCGTAGGCGGACCGATCGTCGATGCGTCATAAGCGCGAATGCCCGTGGGCGTCGTGAGGTACACGATATGGTCCGCGACGCCGAGCAATCGCTTGGGACCGGCGAGGCCAAACACCGTGTGCGTGATGGTGACCGCGTTCGAGCCGACGGAATACAGGAAAAACTCGTTTTCATTTCCGGGATCGAAGACAATTCGTTCGCCGTCCGTCGCCGCCGTGACGACGGGGCCATACGCGTGAATGCCATCGGGATTGTATTGATAATCGGCCATGGGTTTGACCGTCGTCGCCGTCGCTTCGTAGAGGAACAGATCCGACGATGTTCCCCAGGTCATCCACGTTTTTCCCAAAGCGGCTCCCGCATCGTGACTCGAACCGCTGCACGGATTGAATCCGCCACCCATGACGGGAAATGGCGGCGCCGATCCATCGAGCGCCAGGCTATGCAATTCGGGCGGAGGATTCGGCGTCAATGCGCCGCAAAAGAGCAAGTGATCATCGATGACCGAGAACACCGATTGCCAAGCCGTCGGCACTTCGGCCATGTACGAAAAGGATTGCTTCAAGATTGGTTTGTCGGCGGATGACGTGTCGATGAGGTCGACCTTGATCGACAAACCATCGGCTTGAAAACGGGTATGCGTATCCGGAGAAACCGGCACGAGATTGGCAGGACCGAGCAATTCCGCGGGCTGATTGGCGATCCAGGCGTAGTCGCCGGCAAATCCCAATACGACATAAGACTCCACGCCGTCAATACGGGCGGCGAGGTGCAAAGTGTCGCCGATGAATATCCCGGACGTCACCGCTTCGAGGGACACAATGGGCGAATCAGGTACGGAGGTCGGGTCGCACGGAGGCGGCTCGGTTGGAGACGGCTGGGTCGGCACCGGTTGATGTTCGATGCGGATTTCATTGCTACAGCCGAGGTGCAACATGAACGTGCACGCGACGAGGCCACCGCGTAATGAGATTCCGGGCATGAGTTTGTCCTTTCCAACGATCGTATTTGGGACGTTTGGTTCTCCAAGTGTGCTTCACACTTGCCGCGGAAGTAAATGCATCTTCGTCAGCAATCGCTCGGCTCGGGATCTTTACCGTGGGCGGCTTTGTACAACAGGGGGAATAGGCAATCATTGGTAAAGAAGCCTTGATGGTCGACGGTGAATTGCTTGAAGGTGTGGATCGTGATCACCGTTGCGCCGTCATTCAACGTGACCGAGTAGTCGCTGTCTTCGACTTTGCATTTATGCGCCTCGCCGATGGGGATCGAATGCGACGTTTCGAGGCATGCGAGCAATTTGGCCGTGTCCAGATTCAGTTGCACCTCGGTGCCGTCATGATCGTGACGCGCGGCGACGGTCGTCACGTTGCGCGGGACTTCCGGCGGCCCGCCCGTACATGCTGAAATGATCGTGCCCAATCCCAGCACAATGGCTGCGGTGCCCCATGTTTTTGCGAAGTGCATTGAAGCATGGTCGCCGAATTCCGCGAAGATGTCAACAGTCGCATTGAACGCGGCCTCCGATGGATTGTTGCCGCGGCTCGAGCAGGGGCCGCGTGAGCATTCCGTGTAAATGCCGGATCGAGTACGCCAATTTTCGTAGTTCATCTGGTCAAGAAAAACTGGCGTACGTGGACGAACTGGTGTAGGCTCGATTAAAAATCGATGGAAACAACGGAACAAGACGAACCGGTTGCGGAGCCCAATGCGTATGCGCCTCCTGCGCCTGCCGAGACGCTCGAACCGCAGTCGATCACGTCGGGTCAGCGCCTTGCCGGGGCGCTGCTGATTCTCGGAGCGTTGCTCAGGTTGGCTGAAAAGTTGACCAAGCCTGATCTTTCTTTCCGCTGGTCGATGCTCGAAATGTTCCGGGTGCGCCCACAAGCGATGTTCCTTGCGGCCGTGCTCGTCACGCCGTTCGTTTTCATCGTCGTCGATATTGTTCTTGGTGGATTGCTGGTGGCCAAGAAAAAGCGGGCGGTACGGGTGACGGCGATTCGCCTCGTCTTGGGAATGATTTGTTTTTCCGCGGTTCAATTTTATTACGTCCGTGAGTTCACGTTCGGGGTGGCATTCATTGCGGTGGAGCTATTGGGGAGCGCGGCGTTGCTGCTTCTTTTGGGGGCTCGGGCAGAACGATTGCGCCTCGTTGCCGGCACGACCCTTTTTGGGATGAATGCGTTGTTGAGCGTGTGGGGGATTGGCGTCGAAGTTACGGGGATCAATCCATTGGGGGCGATTGTTCAAAAAGGTTTCGGAAACATCGAATCCGAACCGACCGAAACCGTCGTCGGTAGACTCGTTCCTTACAAATTGACGTTGCCCGCGGATCAATGGTATGTCGCGACGTACACCGCAGCTGTTGACGGGGAGGAAAACGATCGGGTGCTCATGCGCCCCAACGTGGATGCCTATGTCACGGTCGCAGTCAATGAAGTTTCAGGGATGGTTGACGTCGTCGACGAATACACCGATGCCGTGGTCAAACACTACGCGACGAAGAGCCACATGCTTCTTCAGTCTCGGCAACCGCTGCGTACTCACCCGGAACACGGACGGTTGCTCCAGTTCCAAGATACCGTGAAGTACAAGCCCAATGATTCATTGATTGGCGTCGTGACGACGTACGGGTATCGTTATGTGATTCATGCATCCGCTCCGCGTAAGGTTTTCCCGGAGTTGGAATCCGAGCTGCGTGGCATCATCGAATCGTTCGAGTTACCTCCGGCCAAACCCTTGCGTGCGCCGGACGATTGCGAGGAGCAGGCGGTGACGCGGATCGAGGGGTTGGCGCGAAAGTACGTCATGCCGGCGCCGGGAGAGTATTGGTTTGTCCGTAAAGCCGAGGCGGCGAAAAAAGACAATCCGACGGTCGATCGGTCGCTTGTTCGTCCGGACAAAGGCGCCTCTATCTCGATTTTCGTCGAAGAAAATACGAATGATGCGGTGAGTCTCGAAGCATACACGAACAGCGTTGCGACGACCATCGCGACCGAGACGAACATGACCTTGATTTCGAGGGAAACGCTGAAGTCACGACCCGGACACGGGCGAATCTTGAGGGCCAAAGGCCATACCGACGGGGTCTCGTACCAATATCTGTATTGGATCTTCGCGAAAAACGGGTACGTGTATCAGGTCGTCGGCATTACGCGCTGGGGCTCGTGGGATGAATTCGAACTGGAGTTCATGCGGAGCGTCGAGCAATTCGAAGCCCCGTGAATCCGTTCCGAGGGCGGAAACGCGACCCAACGTCGCGGAGTATTTTCATGCTTGGCGGGTTCGCTGTACAAGGCTATACGTTTGGCGGGGACGATGCAGATCGAACATCGAATATCAATCGTAGGGACGTCCGGAGCCGGAAAGTCCACCGTTGCGGCAATGGCCGCGAAGCGGCTGGGTATTCCGCATATCGAGCTCGATGCGCTGCGCCAGGGGCCGAATTGGGTCGAAATACCCGATGACGATTTTCGGCGCCAAGTGGCGGCGCGTGCCGCGGAGCCGAATTGGGTCATCGACGGCAATTACGCAGTCGTACGGGAATTGGTTTGGGAGCGAGCGACGCTTGTTGTTTGGATTGATCCGCCGCATCCACTGATTATGGCGCAAGTCATTTGGCGATCCGTGGCGCGGGTGGTGACTCGTCGCGAGTTATGGAATGGCAACAAAGAGGATATACGGGGTTGGCTCGATCCGGCGCATCCCATTCGTTGGGCGTTTTCGAGCCACAAGGCCCGACAAGCCAAGTATTTGGCGATCATGGGGCCAAATTGGATTCGATTACGTTCGCGACAAGAGATTCGTGATTGGCTGGCGAGCTTGCCTGTACGTGGTTGATTTCACTTGGACAAATTTGCCGGTAGCCTGGTGAGTACCCGTGGCGAGAGCAATCTGAGCTGCCTACGCTGATTCAGTCAATGCCTCCAAGTTCGTGATCGATTTTACCTCTCAGGTTCGACGTGTGTCCAAATGCCTTCGGGGGGTAGGAGTGCAGAACGTCATGCCGAATAACTTGCAAACGGGCGTATCGTATTGGTCTCCCCTGTCGAATCCTCGGTGGGCGGTCGCTGTTATGCTTCTGTCAACGCTTGCCGCATGTCATATCAAGAAAACGGACCCGGATGGAACCGGCGGAGGAGGAGCCGGAGGATCGAGCACCGGAGGAGCCGGAGGATCGAGCACCGGAGGAGCCGGCGGTTCCGAAACGGGAGGTGCCGGCGGGGCGAATGCGGGCGGCGCCGGCGGTTCCGGGATGGGCGAAGGAGGGTTTGCCGGCGGATGTGTCGTGAGTACGCCCGTGGATCCGGGCGTCGTTGCTGTCGAAACGGGGCTGTTGCAAGGGCAGCTCGAAGAGACGAGCTGGGTTTTTCGCGGAATACCTTATGCGCGGCAGCCCGAGCGATTCAAGGCGCCCAAAACGGCGGCGTGTTGGGATGGCATTCGTGCGGCGGCTAAATATACCATTCATTGCCCGCACCTCGATCCGAACAATGGCGATTTACCGACGGGCGAAGAAAATTGCTTGAGCGCCAACGTGTGGACGCCGGATCCCGCGGCTCCCAATGGCAAAATGCCGGTGATTGTGTATTTGCATGGCGGCAACAACATGCAAGGTTCGGCCGCGGATAAAATCTCCGGCGGCGGTTATATCTACAATGGTGGGCCGCTCAGCACGACGGGGAAAGTCGTCATTGTGACGATCAATTATCGCCTTGGACCGTTTGGATTCCTCGCCTTGCCGGAACTCGACAAAGAATCCGGTTACAATGGCTCGGGCAATTACGGGTTGATGGACCAGATCGCGGCGCTGCAATGGGTTCAACGCAATATCTCCGCATTCGGAGGGGATCCGACGCAGGTGACATTGATGGGTCAATCGGGCGGTGGCGCGGATACGCTCGCGCTCGTGGCTTCGCCTCTTGCCAAAGGCCTTTTCCACGACGTCATCGTGCAAAGTCCCACGACGATCACGACATCCGCGGCCGATGCGAAAGCGGCGATGAGCGCTCGGGTCGACAAATCGTCTTGCGGATCGGCGCCCGATCGGCTGGCATGTTTGCGAGGAAAAACCACGTTCGAGATTCTCATGGAGTTGCCGGGAAAGTTGGGAATCGGCGAAGTGACCCCGGCTGAGGATCCGGCGCAATATAGTCCGATCGTCGATAACCACGTTCTTTTGGATACCGCGTTCAATACGATCAAGGCGGGTAAACACAACCATGTTCCCATGATCATCGGCTCGAATTCGGATGAAGTCGCGCGGGTCATCAAGTCATCGGTCGGTTCGGCCATGGAGTTCCAAACCGCGGTCAACCAAGCGTTTGGTTCAGCAGCGGCACAAGTTCTCGCGGCGTATCCGGTGGCTGCGTATGGAACACCGCAAGAAGCGTGGGCGGCGGTGTTTACGGATATGCGTATTACCTGTCCGGTACGCACCATGGCTCGCGCGGTCGCGAACGCGCAAACGGAACCGGTGTATCGATATTTCTTCACGCGTCGGGCTCCGAAACTCGGTGCACCCATTCCCGCGGCGCACGGAATCGAGCTGTTTTACATTTTCCACAGCTTGACGAACATTCCGTTGTACACTCCGGCGCCCGAGGACTTGACGCTGGCCGACGAATTCATGGGATACTGGTCGAAGTTTGGCACGACAAAGGATCCGAATGGTGGCGCAGCGATTGCTTGGCCGCAATACGACGCGGTGAAAGACTCGCATGTCGTGATGGACAACCCGGTCAGCGCCGCGGATGGCGTACGAACCGCGCAATGTGATGCGTGGGCGTCGATTGTTTTGCCGTGATATCGCGAAAGCCCCGCCTGCCGATCCCTCCCTCGAACCATTCATTGAATTACGTCACGTCACGTTCGCCCGTTGTTCGTCGTACGAGCTCCGTAGAAATATTCAGCTGAGCAAGATTTTTTTGAACACATCCCACGTCGGCGGCAACTGACGGTTTGAAGTCGGTGCAAGGGACGAACGGATTCGGGCGGGCCCTGAAATTCGTTTTTCCCGTCCGGCTTCCTGCGAAACGAAGCTTGGCTGATAAGGAGGTCCATCATGGGCATCATACGCGCCGCCTTATTCGTACCGTTGTTTTTTCTGGCCGGGATTCACATTGCCCGCGCCGATTTGCCTCCTCCCGGCGATTACGTCGAAGAATGCACGGTCGCTCGCAAAGAGCAATCGGGCACGACGTGCGAGCAATGCAAAAATAGCTACAAGAGCTTCCAGGGAGATGATCCCTGTAAAACGAAATACGCCGAGACGAACTTTGAGTACGTTTGCAAAGGCTGGGGAGCAAGCGTTTGGACCGAAGTTTGGTGCGCCGAAGCGGCGTGTCCGGACGATAACGAACCCGATTCGGGTTGCTCGTACACGCATTCGAAAATCGGCGAATTCGCGCCCATGACGCTGCCGATCGGCCTTGGTATTGTCGTTATCGCCGTCGCTCGCAAGCGTCGCCGTGACGAACGTTCTCAACATCCGCGTAACCAATAGCTTCGGAGGAAAATACCATGCGACACCAACGATTCGAACTGCGAGGGATCAAGAGCCATCTGGCATGGGCGTACGCGGCATTGGTCTTTTTTTCCGTGTCCGGCTGCGAAGAGCCCGAGTTTGTCGTGACCATCGAAGACCGGCATTGTGGGGATTCCCAGACAATGTGCATGGATTCGAGTGGCGTTGACTTCTGCGCGACGATTGCCACCGATAATGCCAATTGCGGCGCATGCGGAAACGTTTGTCCTGCCGGTCAAGTCTGCGCGCTCGGTCAATGCGGCGTCGTCTGTGCGCCCAATCTGGTGCAGTGCGACGATCGGTGCATTGATCCGCTTACCGATTGCGCCTTTTGCGGTGCTGTCGACGATTGTGTGGGGGAGCATCGGGGCATTGCGTGTGCCTCGAGCCAAGTCTGTCGGGCAGGCAGATGCGAGAGCAATTGTCCCGAGGGCACATTGTACGACGACGGGATTTGCATTCCGTTGCCCGGCACGTGCGCGCAGATTCGCCAATTCGATCCCGGTGCAATCGACGGCGAATACACGCTATTTCACGAGGCAAACCCCGCCCGAGCGTGGACTGCGTATTGCCATGACATGGCGGGCACGCCCACGGAATACCTGACCCTGCCGGCATTCGGATCCGACAAAAACTTCAGCCTTGTCGCGCGCTTCGATTATCCGGACAGCGACGTGTTCACGCAGTTCATGCGCGTGCGTATCGACCCGTTACGGCTGATCCTGAAAGTCGACGACTATACCTTCAGTGATTCGAGCGGGATCATCACCGGGTGGAACAACATGACGCATGTCCCGTACGGTCACGCGATCGCGTGCGGATGGGGCGATGGTGCGGCAAACGTCGATTTGACGGGGACGCCGTTTGTCCTCGCCGAGACATTCTGCGTCGGCGCGGGCTGGGGAACGATCCTTCCAAGTCCGGATGGCAAGTCGGTGAATATCACGTCGGTCAATGGTTGGTGCGGCGGGGTGGCACCCTGTACGGAGGACGATCACGGCTGGCGCATTCACGTGGCGCTTCCGCCGTAGGTCGTTTTACTCTCCAAACGAGCGCCGCGCGATGTGTCGGCATATCGCGCGGCCAACGTTCTCGCGGCATTGGGCGCGGACTTGGCCCATCGTGCGGGATATCGTCAAGCGTCTCGGAGCGAAGTATTCGATATCGCTACGGAACTCGTGGGTCGGCGTATCGACCAGAGTCCCGGCGTGTGGTTATTCGACGATAGTACCACGACGGGCAGGTGAACTCGGAACACGATACCCAAGCGGCCACTCATTTTTCGTACAGTTTTTCTTCCACAACCCGCGTATTTCGGTAAAGTGGCCCCATGAGCGTCCAGCAAGACCCAGAATCGCTCACGATTCTATTGCAAGCTTGGAAAACCGGCGAAGGCGCCGCGCGCGACAAAGCTTGGGCCGCCATCTACGGCCGACTGCATCACCTCGCGCATCACGTTTTGCGCGGGCGCCGAGCCGCTTCGGGCATGGCCACCACGACCGTGCTTCATGAAGCAGCCATCGAGCTGATGCACATCGACATCGATTGGAACAACAGTCAACACTTTTTCGCCGCCGCTGCTCGCTGCATGCGGTTCGTCCTGGTCGATGCCGCTCGCAAACGCTTGTCGCAAAAACGAGGCCGCGGCGAAACGTCGGACGAAATGCCCGAAGACGTGCTCGACGTAAACGCGCGTAATCCCGAAGAAATCGTCGCCATTCATCAAGCGCTCGAACGATTGACGCAAATCGATCCCCGCCAAGGCGAACTCGTCGAACTGCGCTACTTCGGCGGTATGTCCGTCGAGGAAGCCGCAGAAGTTCTCGGCGTCTCCAAAGCCACCGCCGTGCGACAATGGCGCGCCGCTCGCGTATGGCTCTATGGGCAGCTCAAAGCGAGCGGTTTGGGGGACAGTTTGCCCGACGAACCAAAAAACGAAACCACATGACTACGTTCGTGCCCCGATTCCGATAGGACCTGCGAAGACGCGATGATCGAACCTTCGCCGCCAATTCAGAATGACGTCCACGTTCCGTCGCTGGATGAAATCATTCTCGTCGCCGGTGGGCTCGATGGCGAAGAACGCGACGCGTACCTTGACAAACTCACGCACGTACCGCCGGATGTCCTTCAACAAGCGCGTCGGTTGCTCGAAGAAGCCGACGACATGCCCGATTCGTTTCTGGATGCGCCGGCGCTCGGAGACAGCACGGCGTCGCTCGATCATGATCCCGCAATCGAAGCGGCGATCACGGCGTCGTCCAATCTGTCCGGCGAATGCGTGGGACGATTTCGCCTCATGGAGCGTCTCGGGGCCGGCGCAATGGGCGAAGTGTACAGCGCCTACGACGAGCAACTCGATCGCAAAGTCGCGGTAAAACTCGTCAAGGGCGGCGTGCGTTCGCGAGCCGATATCAGTGAACGATTGCTCCGCGAAGCGAAAACGCTGGCCCGTTTGTCCCATCCAAACGTCGTGCAAGTGTACGAAGCCGGCACGTTTCGCGAGCGCGTTTACGTGGCCATGGAGTTTGTCCGCGGAGTCACGCTCGATACGTGGCGCAAAGAAAACGCCGACAAAGCGTCGTGGAAAGACGTGCTCGGTTTGTTTCTCGCCGCGGGGGAGGGCCTGATTGCCGCGCATCGAGCGGGCCTTGTGCATCGCGATTTCAAGCCCGCCAATGTGCTCGTAGGTGCGGACGGTCGTGTGCGCGTGCTTGATTTCGGGCTCGCGCGGACCGAGGCGTTGGCCGACGATGTGCATCTGGCAAATGCGCCGCAGCTCGACGATGCGCACGCAATGCTGGCGACATTGACGCAGACGGGCAGCATTTTGGGAACTCCGGCATACATGTCGCCAGAGCAATGGCAAGCGAAAAAAGTCGACGCTCGGAGCGACCAATTCAGTTTTTGCGTGGCGCTTTACGAGGCGCTTTATGGAAAGCGGCCATTTCAACCGAAAACAAATTTTCAACTGGCCAAACTCACGGCGGACGGTGTGTACGAGGCTCCGCCGAAAAATGCGCAAGTCCCCAAACGCTTGTGGCCCATTCTCGAACGAGGGCTCGCGGCCGATCCGGACAAACGTTATCCGGACATGCAAGAGCTGCTCGCGGCCTTGTCGTGGGACCCGGACAAACGGCGTCGGACGATGTTCACCGCGGCGGGCGTCGTGGTGGCGCTCGTGGCGAGCATTGCGATCACGGCGGGACTTTCAGCGCGTCACGAGGCGAATCCGTGTCGATTGGCGGGACAATCGGTCGATGGACTCTGGAATGGCGACGTGCGTGACAAGATAACCCGCGCATTTCAAGCAACGCGGCTTCCTTATGCGAATGCGACGTGGGAACGTTTGTCGAGCCAACTCGAACCGTATTTCGCGGCGTTGCGGGGCGAACGGGTCGCAGCGTGCGAAGCGACCCACGTGCGTCATGAACAAAGCGACGAAGTGCTGAATTTGCGCACGATATGCCTCGACCGGCGACAACGTCATCTGAGCGCGCTGCTTGATGCTTTTACGCAGGCGGATGCACAGATCGTCGAACATGCGGTCGAAGCGGCGGCGGCATTACCACGCGTGGACGGCTGTCAAGATGCCGAAGCATTGTTATTGGGGGTTCGTCCGCCCGAAGATCCGGACACAGCGGCGAAAGTCACGGCGATTCAAAACGAATTGGCGCGTTCCGACGTATTGTTTCAGGCGGTGCGTTACAAGGATGCCTTGGCGATCGCCGAGCCGCAATGGGAAGCGGCGCGAAAACTGCAATATCGTCCGGTACAAGCCGACGCCGCATATGCCGTGGGGCGGATTCTGGTGGATCTCGTCACCGGCGACGAGGTGGATCGAGCCGAGAAGTTATTACGCGAAGCGCTCGATTTGTCGATACGCAGTCGGCACGATGTTCGAGCGGCCGAGACGTGGAAAACATTGGTGCATTTATCGGCTCGGCACCATTCCAATAAACAATTTGGATACTTATGGGCGGAAAGCGCGCTGTCCGCGATTGAACGCGCGGGCAACGACAGCACATTGCTTGTCGCGACGCTGAATGAAACAGGTTCATTGTATGCGAAAGCCGGGCGCAGTGACGATGCCGAAAAAATGTTGCGTCAAGCGCTGGACCTCGAGCAAAAAAATCGCGTCGACGTTTTGTTTCAGGCCGACACCTGGCAATTTTTGGCCAATGTCTCGAAAGACCAGGGACGATTTGCCGATGCCCGCAAAGCCTTCGAATCGTCCATTCAAATTGTGCGGGATGCGTTGGGAGAAGGTCATCCGCGGCTCGCCTTCATAAAACACGATTATGCCATGTTTCTCCACGAAATGGGCGAATTCGATACCGCGCGGCAAATCCTGACGGAAAGCATCGATACGTGGTCGAAGTTATACGATCCGCAGCATTTTCGCGTCGGGCAAGCCCATATCGAACTTGCCGAACTCGAGCGACGCGCCGGACGATTGGACGAATCTGCAAAACATGCTCGTACGGCGCAGGAGATCTTTGCGCATGCTTTGTCCCAAGATGACGTGCGTCAGGCCCGGCCTTTTACGGTGCTCGGCGTCACGCAAACGTGGCGCGGACAATATGCCGAGGCTTTGGCCAATTACGAAAAAGCGCTGGCAATTCAGATTCGGGCCGTCGGCGAAGACCATATCGTGACCGTGACAAACCATGGAAATATCGCCGAAATGCTGTTCGAGCTGAATCGTTATGACGATGTGCTCGGGCACGTGAAGCGATTCGAAGAGGGCTTGGACAAACTTCACAAAACGCATCCGTTGTATCGTTCGTTCGGGCATCGATTACGAGCGCAATGGCTTTTGCACGAGAAAAAGTACGACGAAGCGATTACACTGCTCGAAAAAGCTCGCACTTTGGTGCTGGACTTGCCGGGCAGCGCGCTCGATCGGGCCGCGATTGAATGGATACTGGCTCAGGCCGTGTCCAAGAAAAACGCTCCGTCTGCTCGGGCCCGCGAGCTTGCGGAGAGCGCCCGCGCCATTTTTGCCGCCAATGGAATCGCCGGAGAAGATCGCATTCGCGCCATTGATGCTTGGCTTGGTGCGTCCCAAAAAACAGGGAAGACGCACCCGAAATGACGAATTCCACGCCTACGCAAGCACAACGAAACACAAACCCCACAAGGAGATGACCATGTCCGCAGCCAAAGAAATGAAGCTCGTTGCCGAAATTGCCAAAAATAAACTGCAATTTACCATCGAGGCCGACGACGATGATGTAAACGAAGAAAACTTTGCCTCGTTTACCGCGCCTCCCGTGTGGGATTTCATCAAGTCCGCCAAACCGCTCACGTTGCGCATGGATGACACCGACGAGGTAGCACTTCAAGGTGAGACGGTCAAACCCGGAGAAAAGCCCATTCCGTGGCAGAAAAATGGTGCGATCTCGACGTATTCGTTTACCAACGGTTATGAGAACGGCACGCAAATCCAATTGACCGCAACGAGCAAAAGCGATCCCGGCACGAAGTGGATCTTCGTTTCGGGCAAACAACGCGACGGTGGCGGGCCGATCAGCGGCGATCCGGGGGGCGGCTCGCGCTGAATCAAATCCGACAAACCAATCCAAGCCTACGGAGCAAGACCATGAACGGCATGCGCATCGAGCTTTTGGTGCTGGACGAATCGAACGCAAAAAATGGCAAATTCACCAAATCGCTCGAACGTCCACCGGTGTTTCGTCGTGACGCGATTGCGCAGGATCGACCCGAGGTGCTGTTTGCCGCGGATGGTCTCAATGATTTGAAACTCCAAGGGTGGGGCCTTGTGGTCCAGAAAAACGACAAGGGTGAGAAGTTGCGCACCCTTGTCGCGGACCTCGTCGAACATCGCGCGGCGTTATGCGGTTATGAAAAAGCTGCGGACGTGCCTGTGTTTCAGGTGGCGAAAGAAGATGACCCGGTTGCTTGGACCGACAAGGAATACGCCGCCTTCGAGCCGCTCGCCAAACGGCCGCGTTATTTGTTGATTCTCGGGGATCTCGACGAAGTCCCGCTCGACGTGCAAAAACGATTGCGAGCGAGAGGTGCGTTCGTCGGACGCTTGTGTTTCCGCAAAGAGGACGGCACCGTCGACGAAGCCGCCTATCGCGCGTATTGCAAAAAAATCATCGCCGCGGAAAAACAGCCCGCGAGCGAAGACAAACCGGTGCAATCGTTGTATTACGCAACCCTTGCCGACAAGGGCGATACGTTTACCTCGGAAACGAAGAATCAAGTCGTCTACTTGGCGCACCAAAAAGCCGAACAGGAAGGTGTCCTCGCCAAACGATTTTACGAAAAGAAAGTCCATTTGTGGGACAGTCACGTGCATGCCGCCGCGGACGACAGCGGTAATGTCGCCGGACCGGAAAGCAATGAAGCCGTTCTGATGCACGCAGCGCAAGTCACCACGCACGCGAGCGCTCTCTTGTCCGTGACGCACGGGACCGCGGCGAAACGAGGCTCGGCGAATGCGTGCGCCATTCAAGGCAACCCCGTTTTGCAACAGGCGCCCTGGCGACGTCTCGGGCCGGCGTATTTTGCGCAGCGGACATTTTTGCCGAATGGATTTTGGTTCATGCACGCTTGTTATGGAGTCGGCACGCCGGATCATTCCATCTACGAAGAATGGTTGAAATCATTGCCCGACGTGAGCGACGGCGATCGTGAAAGCGCTACGGCAAACCTCGCGCCGGAAGGAAAACCGTTTGTCGCGCGAGTACCCCAAGTTGCGCTGGCCAATCCCAATGGACCGTTGGCGGTGTTGGGCCACGTCGACATGACGTGGACGTACGGATTCCGTGAATATGCGCAAACCGCGACGGCATTGGAATCGCTGCGCACGGGATATTTGGCGTATTACGGCGTCATGCGCGATGTCGTCGATGGTCACCGTTTTGGGATTGCCGAGCGAAACCTTTTCCAAAAAAGTCAGGAAGTCGCCGAAGAAGTGCTGAACCTGACGCGATCGAAAACGGCGGACGCCACGATTGCCGCGGAATTGTGGATGCGGTATTTGGATTTGTCCGCCTTCATGTTGCTGGGCGATCCGGCGGCGCGCTTGCCCATTGCCGCCGCACGTGCGCGCGATCAACAAACCCGCGCTGCTCCGCCGGCTCCGCGCACGCCGCCCGAACGCGACGTTGCGCAGGTGGACGCAGGCGACCATTTTGATGTTCCGCTTCTGCTCGAATTCGTGCGGTGTTCCGAGGCGGAACAAAAGTACCGTCCAGCCGGTGCCGGGAAAAACGATTATTTGTTGCGTGATCCGACGGATGCCGGAAAATACCTCCAAGGCACGTTCGAATGGTCGGAAGCCCTGTGCAAGAATTTAGCCGACGTCGACGATTTGAAGGGCCTCGAAGCTCGCATGACCGAGGTGTCCGCGTCGCTGGCACAATTTATCAAGAATGCCGGCCACGAGCAGCGGATTTTGCCATATTTCCAGAAAAACAAGCGCGTCGTCGTGACCATTCGTTCGGCGGCCGGCGAGCTGTTCCGGCTTCCTTGGGAGCTGGCGCAATTGGATGGAAATACGCCGATTTGCAATACCGACGGCGTTGTATTGCGTTACGAGGTTCCCGCGGCGAAAAACAATGGAGCCGATTGCACGAGCGAATCGCGCTGGGGCCACGACAACCGCATTGCGGTGGCGTGGTCGCATCAAGGCGGGGCGGTCTCATGGGGCGGCCTTGTGGAGCTCGTCCAAGGCTTGGTGCCCGAATTCGATAGCGAACGCGATGTTTTGCGTCATGCGAGCGTTGCATCATTAAAAGCGTTGCTGCAACAAGATCCACGCGTCCGCATTTTGCACATCTTGTGTCACGGCGGAGGAAATGCGCAAACGGGTTACGGTTTGCTCTTGGATGGCAGTGACAAACCGGTTTCGCCTGAAGTATTGGGCCGGTTGTTCCGGGAACATGGTCAACATGTGCGGCTCGTCATTCTTTCGGCTTGCCAAAGCAGCAATGCCGGTGATGCCGACAGCACGACGGCCAGCGTGGCGATGCACATTCATCAAAGCGGTGTGCCGGCCGTGATTGCTTCGCGGTATCCACTGACGATGCGCGGGGCTTTGGCGATATCGAATGCCTTGTACAAAACCATGGTGCAGGAACTCGGTTCCGTGGAAGACGCTATCGTTGCGGCGCGACGAACCGTGCGCGAATTGGCCAAGAATGACAACCTGGCGTACCCCGACAATCCCAGCTTCGATTGGGCTGGATTGCAATATTTGGGTTACAGCACGCTCGGCACGGATTTTCGTCCGTGGGTGGTTTCGCCATATCGAGGGTTGGACGCATACCAACGAAAAGACGCGCCGCTCTTTTTTGGTCGCGATGTCGAACGCGCCTTGATTCGCAATCGCATTCAGCATTTGCTCGCGGAGGATGATCCGCGAATTCTCCTGATTGCCGGAGCGTCCGGCGTGGGGAAATCATCGTTGGTCATGGCCGGCGTCGTGGTCGATTTGCAACATCCGCAATCGACGCCGGAAGCGATTACGAAACAAGTGACCGACGATGCCGCAGCCAAGTTTCGTTGGCGCTACGTGTATTTGCGTCCGGAACCGGCCTGGATCGACAAACCCGTCGATGCAATCGTTACGGCAGCGATCCAACCTACCGCCAACGACGAATACACCGTTCTGGTGGTCGATCAATTGGAAGAACTTTTCCTCGACATTCCTGAAGAAGATGCGGAAAAGCGGGGCGTGATCGTCCGCAAATTATGGCAACTTGCCACGAGCAAAACATCGCGCGTGTTCGTCCTGGCGACAATTGGCATCGAATACTTGTCGCGTTTCGACGATATTCGCCTCCCGGATGGGTCGCTTTTCGAGCAACGCGTGGCGCTCAATTCGGCGCATCATGTGCTGCTTTCGCAAATTGGCGTGGACGAGCTGAGCCGGAAAAACGATCGAAAACGCTTGGTTGCTCGCTTGGACCGAATTCTTGCAGAAAACTCCGCGCCTCGATTGTTGGTCGTGGCGGGCTCGGCGAGCATTGGTAAAACGGCTTTGCTGGATCTGACTGGTCGCGACTTGCAAGGCACGAGTTCCTGCTTTTCCCTGGGAGACGTCCTCCGCGACGCGGACAAACCGCGGGATCCCTGCGTCGCATTACAAGCGCACTTGGATACGTTTCCGGCAGCGCCTGCGAAACCGCAGACGTTGTTCGTCGATCAGTTGGAAAAACTGTTTGTCACGGAGCAAATCGACGACGCCAAACGCAAGGACTTTTTGACGCGGTTATGGCGTAGGTGCACGGATGACACCCGCCCAACCGTCGTGGTGATCGCGGTTCGTTGGGACCAACTCGAAGATCTGGGTAACGTGGAAATCGATGGAGTTCGGCACTTTTCCGCGGAACGGATTCAGCCGTATCTATTCCGGCTCGGCGTGGATCAATATCGCGTGATCATCGAAGAGCCGGCGCGGCGTCTTGGCGTGCACGTCGAGCCTGGTTTGTGGCGGACTTTGTTGCAGGACGTGCGGGCCGAACCGGGAGCATTGCCCTTGCTTTCGTACACGCTGAATCAGCTTTGGCGCAAACGTGAATTTCGCGCGGGCCTCGGGCCGATGTTGACGAACGATGCGTACGGTAAACTCGGCGGACTGTCGGGCATTCTCGAGAAAAATGCCGAAGAATGTTATGCCAATCTTCCCTCGGATCGCCATCGCGAGCTCATGGCGTGGCTCATGGTGCAGCTTGTTACGCCCACCGATGATTTGAGCCGCGCGACGGGCAAACGGGCGATGTATTTGGGGGTCGAACCCGAAGATGAAAAAACATTCGAAGAATTGGTCGAGATTCTCACTGAAGCGAATCTCGTGGTGCAAGGCGACGATGATCTTTACGATGAAGCGGGCGATCATTACCTCGAATTGGCGCACGAATCATTGATTCGGCATTGGTCGCGACTCCATGCGTGGTATCGCCAGGCCGTCGTGTGGATTGCCATGCGGCACGAATTGTTGAAAGCCGCGAATGCGTGGCAGGAAGCGTCGGACGGGGCCGCGGAACAATATTTGCTCGAAGGCGCGAGGTTGGCGCGTTTTCAAGACTTGTGGACAAACCATCGAACGCAGCTCGGGCTGGGCGAACGCGAGGCCATTGATGCCTTCATGGATGCGTGTATTTTGCAGGCGCGTCGCAAAGAATCGATCCGTTTGGCAGCGGTTTCCCAATCGCTCGACGAGAACGATTGGGAGGTTCGTCTGGTGCTTGCGCGTCGGGCGATGATGATTGCGTGTGGCGATGAACCTGCGGATCAAGTCATTGAAGCTTCGGTCGAAGATTCATTACGTATGGCCGTGGAAGGGATTCCCGAGGGCGTGCATCATTGGCATCATTTCGAGACCATTCGAGCGTTGGCATTTTCACCGGATTCCGCATGGATTGCTTCGGGCGGCGACGATGAAATCGTCCGTATCTGGGAAGTGGAGACGGGCAAACTCGTCATGCAGCTCGTGGATCACCAAGGTCCCGTGTACGCATTGGCTTTCAATGGCGATGGTTCCTTGCTGGCGACAGGCGGGAAGGACGGGATCATTCGGCTTTGGAACCTCTCGACGGGTGAAATCGAAACGCAATGCGAAGCGCATCTTGGCGGTGTGTATGCGTTGGCGTTTCATCCATCCGGCGAGCAAATCATGAGCGGCGGGTTCGACCATTGCGTGAGTTTGTGGTCGATGCCGAGCCTCGAATCCGTGGACACCTGGTTTGACAATCCCTGGGAAACGGTGCGGGGTGTCAGTTATTCGCGAGATGGTGAATACGTCGTCGCTTGTTATCGCTACGATGCCAAGCATCACGTTTGGGAAATCGCGGCCAGGGCAAACGGACCGGATTTGCCGAGTCTGCAGGTGATCGAGCAGCAATCGCAGGGATGGGAAGATCATGTCGACATTTTTGCCGGGTTCATGAACCGATTCCGCGAAGGAACCGAAAATCGTATTTATGCCGTAACAAACGATGGTCAACGTCTGTTCATGGCCTACCCGGACGAACAGGAGCGCTGGATGTTGAATGTGTGTCGCGCCGACGGAGAAAAGGCTTTCGAGTTCGAGGTTGATGACAATGTTCAGGCGCTCGCGATCAGCAAAGACGACGCATGGATTGCATGTGCCGGTCCCACGGGCCGGATATTCATTTGGCAATTCGACGTCGATGCGGATGAAATGACCGCCATTTCGCCGTGGCACGATGAGCCCGATACTTCGGACGAGGGCATTGCAGCGCCAATGGTGCATCTGGACAAATCTTCGACCTTGTTGTCGACCAGCCCCGACGGCAAACTCTTGTTGGGCGTGTATGGTGGACACAGCACCGTTTTTCACGATATTCAAAGCGGCGCAAAGACGGCGGCGGCGGCGATTCCGTATTTTCAACATTGCGCGTACAGGCACGATGGCAAGGTCGTGGGAGTTGGCCGGTGGCTGAATGAACAGGGGCCCAGCGAGCATCAAATTGAGGTTCACGACCCGAAGCGAGCATCGAAAAAGTCCACCCCGCTCGAGACGATTCCTACGGAATTGGACCCCCAAGCTCCGACGGGCATATCGCCGGATGGTCGATTTGTTGCGATTTGCGACGCATCCAATCATGACATCGTCGTGTTCGACAGCCACGCACGTCTCGATCCCGTGCGGCATCACGTGCCAGACAATGAAGGTTTGCGTCATCTCGCGGTCGTGTCCATGACGGTCTCCGACGACGAGCAAATCGATGAGCGCGAGTTATGGCGCATAGCCTGGTCGAAATGGGACGAGCAAGGGTTCTATCTGACGAACATGAAAACGGGCGCGACCGAAAAAACGACCGAGCATCCCAATGAGCCGCTCACGCATTTGCAGTTTTCACCCGATGGAATGTACGTGGCGGGTTTGAGCACAGGGGATGCGCGCGTATGGGTGTGGGATGCCGAGACATGCCAATTGCGACACGTCTTGGTTGGTCATACCGATACAGTGGCGCAATTTCGGTTCGATCGCGACAGTAATGTCTTGGTGACGGGCGGCCATGATTGCGAGGTGCGCGTGTGGAATCTCGAGAATGGCAGCTTGATGCGGACCTTGGAGACCGATCACCCCGTCGACGGGATCGCAATCGGGTTCGAGGGGCGGATTGCAGCAAGTACGAATGCGTCGACCAACGAAGGGGTTGTATGGTTGGCACCGGACAAACTGCTGGAAATGGCGCAATCGCTCATTCCCCGCGACCCGCCCGATTACCTCACCGAAGCCGAAAAGCGGCGTTTCGGGCTGTGACGGGGGTCGAAGCCGACAAGTGCTTCCCGCCAAACTTCGGGGGACGTTGAGGAAACCAATGTTTTCCGGCGCCGGCCCGAATGCCGCGTTCGACCTACGCCCACGTTTTCGTCGTTTTGATC
>CAYSYX010000045.1:0-36325 GCA_964435055.1 uncultured Polyangium sp.
CCTCTTCTCGCCCAAAATAAAAAAAGATCGTGCCGCCCGGAATCACCGCTTTCGTAATTCCCCGGCCCAATCCCACGATTTCTTGACCCGTGTGCGTCTTTCGCAATTGCTGCACCACGCCTGGCGGCCCTGACGGTGTGGGTTCGGGAATTCGTTGCAACCCCAGAATTTGGCGCACGCGCTTCTGAAAATCTTCGTTCGCATAGCCCAAGAAAAACCCGCGTTTGGGCAAGATTTGTTGACCAACGAGGTGCTTGTCCGACGTCTTCTCCGTTGACGAGACATTGCATTGTTCCTCGACGAGCGAACTCAATTGTCGATGGGTATCCGTCGGAATACGCACGACGGTAATCCAACGCGACTCATCGTCGCCAACGTCCTCCAAAGGGCGCTGTACGTCAAAACGATCTGGGCACGATAAACCTGACTTTGTTCCGAGCAAGAGCGCGCTCGAGGGACGGGCAAAGACGTCATATTCGAATATCGTGTCGGCTTGCGGCAAAAACTTCCGATATGCGTCCGCCTCCACATCCGACACGAATACGCTCCGATTCGCATCCGTCGCGAAAAACTTCGTATTGGGCGGCAATGACGGCGGCAGCACGCATATCGTCGTCCGATGCACCTGCGGACTGGGCACCTCCACCGACTCCGGCACCTCGGGCGACATGCATGCCGGCAATAACAACAGCGGCGCAATGGCCAAAAACTGCACCGACAACAAAACAGTGAGCACGCTGTGCAAAAATCGCTGCCATAACGCAAAACAAGGCTTCATGCGCGAATGGCAACATGGCTGGGCAAGTGCGTCAACTTATGCGCACTTGAACAACACGCTACGCTCAACATACGTGGAACGTACGCTCTGCGCATGCCCGCTTGGTGAGCTTCAAACGTGAACTGAAAAACCTGTGGCTCACCGAAGCGCAAATTCACGAGATCATTCCCGACGCCAGCTCACCGAATAAGCCCAAGAGCGAGTAAAAAGCCACGCCCATCCGGCCCTCGACCCTTCCCACGGCCACGAAAGCCGTCCTCGAGCGTCGCCGAACCTTCCTCGCCCCTTTCATGGTTCCCTCGGCGCGTCATGAACTGTTAAACAGCCTCCGAAGGCGACCTCGAACGCTCGCCGAACCCTGCCGGCGCTGCGTTGGACAAGTTCAACGGGCGATCCAAGGTTCCGTGACGGTCTGCCGACGTCCTTTTTTACCGACAACCCTTCGTTAGAAAAAAAAAACGGTCAACGAACCATTGAGGGGTTTTTCAATGCGTGGGGAAGACCAAAAGACACAGATGGCAGGTTGACGAGCTTCAGGACGTCTTTGGCGGCATTGGCTACCTCAACGTGCGTTAGACCTCACACGATGGACGAGGACGGGCGGTTCGCGGCTCGCACTTCCTTCCGGAGCATGGTTTCGGAACGACGAACCCACCGACGAGTTTGTCAGGACCACTCGATGGCCGAACGTTTGTCATGGTTGACTCAAGTCAGTCCCGTCCAGACAAACCACCGCCAAGACAAACCTTCGCGACAAGACGACGCGTACGAGGTCAGCGCTTCTTCGCGCTCAGGCAATAACGCAAGCCGTCCTTGAGATTTCGCAACGTCTTCACGTCGCCCATGCCGACTCCCAACGTCACGACGGTTTGCGCGACGGCCGGTCGAAGCCCCGTAATAATCGTTTGCGCGCCAACGAGTCCCGCGGCGCGGGCGATGGCCAGCAATCGATCCGCGGTGGACGTGTCGAGCACCGGTACGCCCGTGAGGTCGATGATGAGGAACCGAGCTTGCCCGGAAACCACGGCGTCGAGCGTCAAATTCATCATCTCGGCGGCACGACCGCTGTCGACGACCCCGATGATGGGCAAACACAAAACGCCTTCTTGAACTTCGAGAATCGGCGTCGAAAGCTCGCGAATCGCGGTGGCTTGTCGTTCGATCAACGCGAGTTTTTCACGCTGATCGACTTCCGAGATTTTGCGTTCCGTGATGTCGGTATAGGAGCCGGCGAACCTGACCAGTCCGCCGGCGTCGTCCCAATGTGCGTACCACGTCGCACCCACCCATACGGGCGAACCGTCCGCATGCATCAACCGATACTCGAGATACGATTCTTGGCGGCGTTCGCTCACGATTTGCCGAAACTCTTCGCGAACACGCTCGGCGTCGTCCGGATGCACGAAATTCGCGAAGTCGGAAAGCAGTTTGAGTTGCGTTCCCGAGGACAAACCCAGCATGTGCAAGAAGCCTTCCGATGCAAAAAGAGGAGCATCGACATCCATGGGCTTTTGCGGATCTCGTGGTTTGAAGTCCCAGAAACCCGTGCGAGACCCGCGCATCAGCATGTCGAACCGGGCGACACTCTCTTCCGCACGCGCGCGTTGTTCTTCAATTTCGGTCCGATCAACCGCGATCGATAGAACACCGCGCACTTTTCCTTCATCGTCGGTGAGCGGCGCATTGTGCCATTCGCAGTGGATGACTTTTCCCGTTTTGGTCAAATTCACGCCGATACCCGCACGTCCGGGCTGGGTTTTTCCCTCCCGCAGTGCCTTCGCAGCCTCTTGAACCGACTCGCGAAACTGCTCGGGAACCACCAAGTCGACGAGTTGTTTGCCCATCGCTTCGGCTCGCGTGTAGCCGAACATTTTCTCGGCTCCGGCGCTCCATTCCGTGATCCCCCGCTCCACCGAGACTTCGATCATCGCCAGCGGTGCGCGTCGCAGATACGCTTCGAGCCTTCGAGCGGCGGTGACCGTCGCCCTCCTTGGCTGTTCCACCGCACGCGCACAGCAGTACACAAGCGCGCGTTCGAACACCACGCGCATGGTCCACTCGATCCATCGATACGAACCGTCGGCGCAACGAAAACGCGACTCTTGGACAATGGCCCCTTGCGCTTCGAGCGACACGCGCGACGTGCGTTTTGCCGGATCCCGATCCTCGGGGTGTGTAAAGTCGTCGACGCTTGCACCATTCAACTTGTCCAGCGGATGGCCCGTCACCCGCGTCCATGCCTCGTTTGGTTGAAGCATTCGGTTTTCCATGTCCAGCACACACAAGAGCGCGGGGATCTTCTGGAAAAACTCCATCACGTCGGTGGTTTTGGCGGACAGATCTTGCATTGCGTGTGGGCAGCATATCAAAACCCGCGAAGTCGTGTTGAAAACGTGGCCTTCGTCGACGCGCCTTGCCAACATCACGCGATGCAAACGCCTTCTTCGCGGCGATCAAGTGGCAAAATGCGCTCGATTTCGACCTTTGGCGCGCTGTTGACCGGCCTTATTTGCGCCGGCTGCAACGACCTGCGCGAATTCTCGACGGAACCGGGCGAAGCGTATTGCGGAGCGATCACGCTCGGCAGCGCATTTCGAGCGGGCCTGAGCCCTCGAGTTCAAATGCGCCTCGAATTGGACGCCGAAGCGCTCGAAGGCCCGGATTCTCCAGGCCGTTTGTCCACGTTCGAGGCGGCGACGAGCGAACTTCCGGAGCGTCGATTGTTCGTCGATGCGCCCTTGCGACCCATTCCACCCTTGGCCCACGATCCGCTCTCCCAGCTCGAGATGGGTGAAAGCCGCGAAAGAAACGCGATCTATGCGGTTTCTCCCAGAGAACCCACCGCCGCCGGGGTGCTCGCGTTTTTGTCACTCCGAACCGATCGAGGCGTCGAAGTCCGGCTTTTGCGGGCCGGAAGCGAAACGAACGAAAATGATGATCGAAAGCTCATTTTTGGATTATTTGCACTTGTCAAACGCGAGGGTTCATGCGGGTTCTAGGCATTGAAACATCCTGTGACGAAACGGCCGCCGCCATCGTCACCGAAACGGGCGTGGTTTTATCCGACGTCGTACGCAGCCAAATCGCCATTCATGCGCCATTCGGAGGCATCGTCCCCGAGATCGCCGCTCGAGACCACACGCGCACCATCATCGCCGTCATCCGCGAGGCCCTTACGCGAGCGAACGTGCAGCAAACCGACCTCGACGGCATCGCGGTCACTTCGCGCCCCGGCCTCTCCGGCGCCCTGCTCGTGGGTTTGTCCACCGCGAAAGGTTTGTCCTTCTCGACCGGCGTGCCGCTCGTGGGCGTCGATCATCTGGTCGGCCATTTGCTCGCCGTATTTCTACAGCGTGAAGCGCAACCGATCGCCGTCCCGGCGTATCCGTACTTGGCCCTCTTGGCATCCGGAGGTCACACGGCGTTGTACCGAGTCGATGGCCCGAAACTCGAAAAGATTCGGGAAATCGGCGCAACCCGCGATGATGCCGCAGGCGAAGCTTTTGACAAGGTCGGAAAGCTGCTCGGGCTTGGGTACCCCGGAGGTCCGGTCGTGGACAAACTCGCCGCCTTGGGCGAAGCCTCACGCGCGACCGATGCTTTGCCGAAAACGACAGCGTATCGCCAAAACCTCGAATTTAGTTTTTCCGGGCTGAAAAGTTCGATTGCTCGGTACGTGGCGGCGACGAAACAACCCATTGAAGGACAACACTTACACGACCTTTGCGCCGCATTTCAATCGGCCGTCGTGGAAACGCTCGTCGGAAAAACCATTCTGGCGGCCAAATCCGAAGGTCTGGAACGCGTGGTCCTCGCCGGCGGAGTGGCGGCCAATCGTGGTTTACGCGCGGTCATGGCCGAGCGGTGCAGGCGGGCAAAATTGTCGCTTTTCGTCCCGCCCTTTGCGAGCTGTACGGACAACGCCGCCATGATCGCTTACGCCGGAGCGCAACGACTGGTAGCAGGCGAACGTGACGGAATGGACTTGGCGCCGTTTACGAAAACGGCGCTGGAACGAGTGACGCGAAAAGGCGGCGGGCCGCGATGAATCGCCCGGGTACTACCAGATGACGATCTGTTTGTCCCCGGTACGCACCATCGGATCGGTGGGTTTGCAATCGAAGGCTCCGGCAAATGCATCCAAGTTCGACGGAGACCCATTGGCGCGAAACTTCGGCGGAGCGTGCGGATCGGTATTGAGCCGAACGCGCATTTCTTCCGGACGATATTGACGCCGCCAGCTCACGGCCCAATTGAGGAAAAACCGCTGCTGCTGCGTATACCCGTCGATTTGAGCCATGCGCACCGTCATGAGCGCTCGATTCAAGGCGTCGAGCGCCACGGTCAAGCCACCCAAATCGGCGATGTTCTCACCCAGCGTCAGTTCGCCTTTGACGTGCAAGTCATCAATGGCCACGTATTCGTCGAATTGAGCCACGAGCTTCGCCGTCCGGCCCTTGAAGTTCTTCATGTCGTCTTCGGTCCACCAATTCACGTTGTTGCCATGCGCATCGAATTGGCTGCCTTCGTCGTCGTATCCATGCAGCATTTCATGGCCGATGACCGCTCCGATGCCTCCGTAATTCAGCGCCGGATCGGCTTTGGGATCAAAAAACGGAGGTTGCAGGATCGCCGCCGGAAACACGATTTCGTTCTTCAGCGGGTTGTAATAAGCATTCACCATCTGGGGCGGCATACCCCATTCTTTCGGATCGGCCGGTTTTCCGATCTTGCTCATCTGGAAGGCATTTTCGAATGCCGCGGCGGCCAGCACGTTCTTGAAATAGCCATCTTCGCGACGAATCTTGAGCGCCGAATAATCACGCCACTTGTCCGGATACCCAATCTTCGGATCGAACGTATTCCACTTATCCAGCGCCTTGGCTTTCGTCTCTTTGCTCATCCAGTCGAGCTTTTCAATGCGGGCCTTGAGCGCTTCCCGAAGATTGTTCACGAGAACGAGCATTTGTTGCTTGGATTCTTCGGGGAAAACTTGCTCCACGTAAATCTGCCCGAGAGCTTCGCCGAGCGTCGTGTTGACCGTATCGAGCACCCGCTTCCATCGCGGCTTTTGCTCGAGCTGACCACGCATGGTTTTACCATAAAACGCAAAACGCTCGCTCGACGCGGCATTGTTCAAGTAAGGCGCAGCTTCGACGAGGATGTGGTACCGCAAATACGCTTGCCAATCGGCGGGCGGAACTTCCACCATCATCTTGTCGAAAGCCGCAAAAAACTTGGGCTGCGAAAGGGAAAACCCTTTGACTTGGGTCAGGTTTTCCGCAGCCATGAACTTCGTCCACGAAAAGTTCGGCGTCGCCTTGTCGGCTTCTTCCAGCGTCACGAAGTGATAGTTATTCGCCGGATCGCGCATTTCAATCGGCGACAAGGACGCATCCGCCAAACGAGTTTCCAACGCCAAGACCGCTTTGGCTTGCGTTTTCGCCGCCGCCGCATCCACTCCGCCGAGCACGAGCATCCGTTCGACGTGCGCAACGAAAGCATCCCGTTTGTCTTGGTACTTCGCTTCGGAATAATACGCTTTTTCCGGGAGCGACAAACCATCCTGAAACGCGTAACCAATCACGCTCTTCGCGTCTTTGAAGTCTTCCGTCGGACCAAAAGAAAAGACGTATTGCCTTCCCGCCGCGAATTGGCCGCGCAAGTAATTCGCCAAGCTCGCCGCATCTTTGATCGTCTCGACTTCGGCGAGAAACGATTTGACCGGAGCAATTCCGTCCGCTTCGAGCTTCGCTTCGTCCATGCCCGAACCGTACAAATCTCCAATTTGTTGACGTACGGTGCCGGGCGCCGCACCGGACTTCGCAGCAGCCTGCGCAATTTGCTGTTGCACCGCGGCCGATCGCTCATCGAGCAGTTCGAACGTGCCCCACGTGGTTTTATCCGCGGGAACCGGATTTTGCGCGAGCCATTTGCCATTGACGTGCGCATCGAGGTCCTGACAAACGGACTTCGTCGAGTCGAATTCAGAGACATCGAACTGGGGTAACTTGGGCAGCTTGGATTCATCCACAAGACGCCCGGAAACGGGGGTTTTGGCGCTTTCGCCGGGTTGGCAAGCAGCGGCGCCGCAAAGGGCGACGAGAGCGAGGGACGAGAAGATGGTTCGACGCAGCGTCACGGGTATCTCCAACGATGTTCCAAGCCCACAACCGGGTTGGAAGGGAAAAACGCTCCGCAAGGGTTTGCCTTGGGTAGCACGTCGGCGCGAACGTTACGATCGATCGGCCCACTTGGCCAGCACCGTTTTGCCGGAAAAGCTCACGTCGCCATCGCCTGCACCTCCTCACGCGCGGCTTGCAGATACGCCCGCGCTTCCGCTTCGGTGTTGAACAGCATCGTGGGAATGGACGTCTTGTGTAAGAGCCCGTTCGCTCGATTGAGCATGTTCACAACCACTCGCATGGCAAAGGGTGCGCCAAACGATGCGGATGCAGCGACTTGGGTTTTCTCCGAACCATGGTCTGTCGCGTACTTGCGCGCGGCCGGCTCGAGACCGGTGTTTTCACGACTGTCATAAAGCGTGAACACAGTTCCATTGGCCACTTTGACTTCCGCGGTCAGACGCAAGATCTCGATCATGTCCGCGAGACTCACCACGCCTTTCATGCGGAAAAAAAGGACATCCCCTTCAATGCGGTAAAAATGTGCCCCCAAGGGGCGAAAGTCGTCGACGCCCATGAGCACCATGTAGCAAACGGACGAAGGCCGCGCCAATCATCATGTATTTTCTCACAAATGTGGTGAATCATGCCCAACGCGAACGACGTAACGAGCCTTTCGGCTTCGAACCATTTCGAGTTCCAATCGGGCGCGTTGCAGACGGGACAATCGAATGCACGCACGACGATTCGAACGTTCGCAGTACGAAGTACCGGATGACGATGGCGGGAATTTCGTTTGTCTTACGTGTCCGAGCCGGGTAACATCGCCGCCAATGGTACAAGGCAAGGACGTTGGGGATGCCTTGGTCGAGCCGGCTCTCGCACCAATTCGGAAAGCATCGAGTCGCTTGCGTGATGGGGCGATCGCCGAAGGACTGGCCGGGTTTGCCAAAACGGAGCTGTTGGCGGGTTTGAAGAATGGCATCCAAAATGCCGCCGCGAACATCGGATTTCCAACCGCCGAAGTCGAAAAACTCTTCGACTGGGACACGCTGCTGCCGGCCCTCGATCGACTTTCCGCCGCGCAAACGGCAGCCTGGCAAGCCTTTCATGATCAAGCCGTCAGCGTCGGAGGGTTATTGACGGGTTTGTCGCGAGGCACCGCGGTGGACGTGTATCGCGAAAGCGGAGCTCTCGCCTTGCGCAACGTCGCCCAGCGATTTGTACGAGACAAACAATTGTTTACGCCCCTCGATACCCTCGCCTCCGAGATCAGCGCGTGGGAAGCGCTGATTGCCCAATGCGGGGACATCATGGAACACAGTCCACTCGTCGCGCGATCTCTCAAGCGGCGCTTTTTGCTGCGTATCGCCGGCGCCGGTGCGGCGCTGATTTTGGTCGTCGTCGGTCTCGTCGTCTGGTGGTCGGAGAAAAAAATCAAAGACGCTCGATCGCGCATCGAATCGGCGATCAATGATGCAGATGCCTGCAAAGTCGAATCGATCGCCGCCGAGGACGCAGAGCGTGCCACGCCCGATCAATTGACGCGCAAGAACGCGCGAATGCAGGTGTGTACCGAAAAAAGAGCGATTGCCGCCCACGAAGCGGCGTGTGAAACATTGGCTCGGAATTTTGCCGCCGGAAAACTCACGCCCGAAGACAAAACGCAGGCGAAAACCGCCGCCGAATTACTCGAACGAGCCGTCAAATTGGAGCTTTCGACCGACGATCTGCTGCTCACGCCCAAAGAGATGCCGTGCCTGGACGCTCCGGCAAAGACGCAATTCTTTCCGATATTTGCCAAATACGCGGCCGGCTCGAGCGGCGCATGGACCAACGCAACACGCGTTTCCGACGACCTGCGCAAGGCTCTCAAAAGCAAAGAGATCGAAACCGTCACGGCTTGGCGAGACGAACTCGTCCGACGCGCCGAACCGCAGGCGGCCAAAGCCATTCTCTCCGGAAAACCCGAAGACATGAATCGGGCCCGAGCCACGTGCGAATTTCAGAATTCGTTCGGTATCGAGCCGGGGAAAAAATGTTCCGGGCTTCTGGCGTTCATGGCTTCACGAAAACTCTGAAATCGCAATCAATGCCGGCCGCAAGCATCCGGATGCGAAGATGACGAATCCGTCTCCGCCTCGGTTTGTCGCACCTCAACTTCCCCGAGGCCCAGCTTCTCCAAATCACCTCGAATCGCCGCCGCATCACCCACGACGAAGACGCGCATGGCTTCGGGACGCAAATACGTGAGCGCCACGCGCCGGATATCTTCCGCCTTGACGGCGGCGGCGCGAGCTTGACGCAAAGAAAACACGTCGAGCGGCAGGTCCAAGACGGCCAAAGACCCCATGGCCTGAGCCGTTCCCGCAGCGGTTTCGAATCGCGCCGGCAGTTTCCGAATCAGGTTTGTCTTGGCGTGATGCAATTCGTCATCGGGAACCAAATCGTTTTGCAGCCGCTCGATTTCACCGAATATCTCGCGAATGGCCGCCGCCGTCGCCGTTGTGGTAATCGCTCCTCCGGCCGTCCAAGGTCCGGGCAAACTTCGCGGTTCGATGACGCTGTAAGCGCCGTAGGTGTACGCGTATTTTTCGCGCAAATTCAAATTGAGGCGGCTCGAGAATTGGCCGCCGAGCAGCGTATTGAGCACCATCGCGGCGTCGTAATCGGGGCTCTTGCGAGCAATTCCAACGACACCGAGCGCGACATTCGATTGCGCCGATCCCGGCCGATCCATGAGCAATATTCGTTTTTCCCCGGGCTGCAAACGGGATACCTCGGGAGGAGGCGTTCGCGCAACCAGCTCGCCGGTCCAATCACCGAAGTGTTTTTCCACGAGCGCCATCGCCGTTTCGTGATCAATCGCGCCGGCGATCGCGACGGTCGCGTGCGTCGGTCGAAACGCGAGGGCGTGCAAGCGCGCGAGATCGGCTGATTGCAAGGTCCGAATCGATTTTTCATTGCCGAGAACCGGGGCATGAAATGGATGACCTTCGGGATAAAGTCGTTCTTCGATGGCGTCTTCGAGCAACGTTTCAGGTGTGTCCGCGAGAGCCGCCAAGGTCGAAAGTCGTTTGGCTCGTTCTCGTTCGAAGTCGGATTCGCCAAATGCCGGGCGACGCGCGATATCCGCGACAATGGCCAAGAACTCGGGGAATTGTTCCTGTAAGGCTTGACCGCGAACGCCCATACCGTCGTAATCGGTCCATGTGCCGTGAATGGCGCCCATCGCTTCGAGTTCGTCACTCAAAACCAATGCGGACTTGGATTGCGTCCCCATGCTCATCATGGTGGCGGTCATGGAAGCGACGCCCGGAGCGGATTGGAGTTCCAAACCACGATTGACGACGACCTGCATGGCCACGATGGGCATTTCATTTCTTTCGGCCCATAAGACACGCAAACCATTGGCCAAGCGCGTCTCATGAATACGCGGCGGAGTAAAATACACGTCCTCGTCGGGAGGCGGCGGGTACTTACGAAACTCGGCTTCATCCGCGGGAGGGGGCACCGATCGTCTAAGCTGCACCATGGGCTCCTCCAATTTTTCCAATGGATTGGGGGGACAAACGCCCCGCACGAGGTGCATGGGGCGCCGGATGAACGAAGGTCACGACACGATTGTCTTTTCGCAAAAGGTTCGTCACGGCTCGACTGACATCCGCGGCCCGAATGGACTCATAACGATGCAAATCGCGCAAAAAGTAATTCATGTCTCGCGCCCGGCGATTGTACAAATTCAGCATATCGGCTCGAGCGGCGACTTTTTCCATACCGAAGACCAATCCGGTGAGCGAACGTGTGCGGGCTCTCTCCAATTCGACGGCGGCGGGCAAACCATTACGCAAGGCATCGAGTTCTTCGTCGACGACGGCGAGAGCCTCCGCCGGGGATTGATTTTTCATCAGCGTGACGGAGATGTCGAAGACGCCGGCCAATTCGGAAGAAGCCTGGTGGGCGCGGACCGATTGCGCAATTCGCATTTCATGCACGAGACGCCGATAAAGACGGCTCGAACGGCCCGACGAGAGCATATCGGAGATGATATCGAGCTCCGCGTCGCCAGGTAAAAATTGCGCCGGCGTGACCCAGCTCAATACGAGGCGCGGAAGCATCACATCCGCTTCGATATCGAGGTGCACTTCCGCGGTGAGCGGCGGAGGAGCCAATGGTCCCCGAACGGTTTTGGGATCGGGACCTCGAAAAAGGCCGCCGAAATACTTGGCCACGAGATCGAGGGCCTTGTCGCTTTGGATGTCCCCGGCAATGACCAGGGTCGCGTTGTTCGGCACGTAATACCGGCGAAAGAATTCGCGTACGTCGTCCATTTTCGCCGCATCGAGGTCCTTGGGCGAACCAATGATGGGAAAATGGTATGGATGTCCCAACGGAAACAGGACGTCGTAGATCAAGTGATTGACGGAGCCATAACTGACGTTATCGACCCGTTGCCGACGTTCATTTTTGACGACTTCGCGTTGTTCGGAAAATGTCTGCTCATTGGCGTGATCGAGCAAAAAGCCCATGCGATCGCTTTCGAGCCACAAGACCAATCCAAGCTCGCTCGACGGAACGGTTTCATAATAATTGGTGCGATCGAAATTGGTCGATCCATTGCGATCACTCGCTCCGGCCCGCTCGAGGTAATAAAAGAATTTGTCTTCGCCGACGTGACGCGAACCTTGAAACATCACGTGTTCGAAAAGATGGGCAAAACCGCTCCGTCCCGGACCTTCGTCTTTGGCTCCGACGTGATACCAAAGATTGACGGCGACGAGCGGCGTACGCGGCTCTTCGTGGAGGATCACTTCAAGGCCGTTGGGCAGGACGTATTTTTCGCATTCCATGCTCACGCGCCATGTTTTCGTGGAAGCACGCTGTGAAAACGGCGCCGGAGGGATCTCGGTCATGCGCACACTCCCGGTTGAAAATGGACTCTACCAGGGTTTCGACCGGGCGCGCGGACAAGAATTGGCCGAACCACCCAAATTCAAAATCGCGGGAACTCGGATGACGACCATGTTGTCGCCGCACGCCGACCAGCCTAAGCAGGTTCGAAAAGAATCTTTCACGAGGTCCCATGCGCAAGCTCCTGCCCGCTCTGTTTCTCATCGCGATGACCGGCTGTACCAACAGCGCCGGAACGTCGACGCCGGGTCCGAAAACTCCGACGAACTCGACGGAACAAACAAGCTCCGGAACGACTTCGTCCACGACAGACACGAAGACCACGACCGGCGATGTCAAACAGGACAAACCCACGACCACCAACAACGCGTACCGGGAAGAACCATTGGCCGAACCTGCGGCGGTGAACCTCGCCGTGTCGCCACTTCCCGCCGTTCCCAAGGGACTCGCCGCCGCGCCGAAAACGTGCAACGCGTTCGTCACACGTAAACCCGCCGCCGCGCCCGTGTGCAAGACACGCGACGAGGCGCTCGAAGCGCTCGACAAATCCCTGAGCGAATCTGCGCCGGACAAACGCGACGCACACCTGGCCGGATTGGAGAATTGTGCCGGTTTGCCCCCGGGCCTCGTGCGCGCGTTACGCGTGGAGCTCGCGCCGCTCGAATGCGGAGACGTGCTCGTCGAGTCGCTCGTGGACAAACCCCCGGCGGGCATCGATGGGGCGACGTATGCCACGCTGCGCGGATTGGCGACGGCGGCACGCATCGCCCGAACGGGAGGTTCGCCGCCGAAAATGGCGCCGCCGTTCGATCGCAAGAAGGTGGAAGAATTCATTGCAGGTCCAATGAAAGAGTGGATGACGGCGCAAGCGCTGGCGATCGACGAGCTGTCGAAAGAAGGCTTGAAATTGTCGTCTTATGCGCGAGGTGTCGCGGCGATCGAAGCGGGCATGGCGGAGTTGCGGATCGTCGAAGCCGTTCGCAGCGCCCCCGTTCCGACGGAATTCGCGAAGGATCAAGAACGCGCGAACGTGTATTACGCGCAGCTCGATCAAGCGCTCGATCCCCGCAAAGATCGCGGACGCGATGCGACGCTCGTGGGCTTGCGCGACTTGGCTCAGGCCGGGGTTTTGAAAGACGTACGCATCGAACGGGCGCGAACGTTGCTGTCACGTCTTTACGGGGGTCGACGCATTGATGCTCTCGACGCACTGCTCGTTCCGGCGCTCGGCAAAGCGGAAGCGACGACGGTGCACGAGCGTTTGGCGATGAAGCTGCCGACTTTTTATGCCGGTCAGCTGTTGCCACGGGATCAGGCGCTGAAGGCGGCGTTCATGCGTTCGTTGCTCGAACGTGGCGTGCCGCTCGGGCATCGCATCGCGCTGCGTGACGGGACGTTGACGACGGATACGCGTCGCTTGTACGCCCGCGCGCGGCTCGAGTTTGGCCGGACATACTTGCGCGCCGTGGATTTCGATCAAGCTGCGGCCTTGCTTGCCGGCATTGCCGATGCGGAGAAAACGGATGAGGACAAACTCTTGCGGGCCTTGGCGGAAGCTTTGCGAAATGGTCCGGACGATGCGGCCGTGATGGTGCGCAACGCGCCTGTGCCGATGCTGGGGATGGGCGATGTCAAGGCGCTCGATGCATTTTCCGCAGCGTCCGCGAAGAATCCCTTGGCCGCACTGGCTGCATTCGACGCAGCCCTCGTGCTCCAGGTGACCGCGCCCATTTCGGCGGATGCCGCGTATTTTCGCGATGTTGCGAAAAGGTATCGCGACGCGGCCGGTTTGCTTTCCGACAAAAGCCAAAAGAGCGCGGCGGAAGATCGCGCCAAATCGGCGGAAGCAACCGCCGGCGCCATCCACTGACGAACGATTGCGCTTCGGGACACTCAAATCCCGTAACCCACCGAAATCAATCATGCGCATATCGTCAATTCATTGACGATCGAAATCCCGTCCGCAGCGTTGACGCAGCTGCAATCCGTTGGGTAAAATACGCCAATTTCGATTAACTTGCCCTGCGACGTAATGCGCACGTCGTGGACGAAGATCCGAATGAGGAGCTTGCTTTGAACTCGACGACGACTCAGCGTGTGCTAACGCCGCCTGCGGCGAGCGCCAGTGAAGAGGCGACGATTCAGACGCTGGATGCGGCGCTTCAACGTGCATGGGCGGCCTCCGAACCGCTTTTGATGATCGTGCGGACGAATAACGCGGCGACTCAGCAGCACGTCGTTGAGCAATTGCAGGCGAAGGCGTCCGAGTCTGGGGCGTGGTCGTTGACGGCGGAAGCGAACATCACCGGGATCGACGGGCCCTACGCGGCGCTCATGCGGGCATTGACGGTGTTTGTCCCGCGAATCGCGACCGAACCCGGTTCGCTTGGAGTTTCGATTCGGCATCGAATGGGGCAGGCCACCGCCCCGGTGGGAAAATTGCCGACCCAGTTTTGTCCGGCATTTGCGCCGATAGCCACATCCACGGCCGAACCCGAGGCTTTGTCGTTCGGTTATGCGCGCGACCGATTGGAGACATTGCTGGTCCGCATTTTTGCGGCGTTGTCTCCGGCAGAACCACCGACGGTATTTTTCTTGCGCCACGCCGCGCACGCCGACATGGCGACGTTACGCATTTTGGCTCGCGTGCTGGGTCATGCGGAGACGCGACAATTTGCGGTCGTAGCGTTCGTCGATGTTCGAGACGAACCGCGTGACGAGCGTTCGTGGGCGTCTTTTATTCGCCCGCAAAAGTACGTAGTCGAACGATTTGATTTCGGTTTGACAAACCCGGACGACGACGTCGCGCCGCAATCCAGAAGTATCGAAAGCCTGCCACTCGAAGCCCGGTCGGTGCTCGAGGGTATCGCCGGCAATGGTCAGTGGGGGGAAGTGGATGCGACCGCGGCGGCGCTGGATTTGTCGATCCAGGAGACGATGAATCGCATCCAGACTTGCGTCGAAGCGCGCGTGTTGCGTCGACAAATCGGCGGGTATGTGTTTGTCGATCCGTACCGCGCGAAGATTTGTCTCAGCGAACTCGACGCCCGTGAGCGTGGGCGGATGCACCTGCGAATCGGCCGGTTTTACGCTCAGGCCGGCCCTCGACCGATGCTTGTGCAGGGGCGGTTCGTCGCCGCTGCACACTTGGCGGCGGCAGTTTCTTACGACGCACTGCACGGGCAAGCGCAGACCGAACGGCTTCCCATTGCCCTGGCGCTGCTCGATGCGGGACGCATGGCGATGGCCTTGACGGCGTATGATGTCGCGGACGGCTATTTGAATGCCGCGGCCCGGGCGCTCGATCCGCAGGGCGACATTTGGTCGAGCGAATCGGCCGATTGGGCACCGGCGCTCGATTTCGCGCGATTGGAATGTGCTTGTGCGACCGGGGATCGCGTCCGAGCGACGCGACTTTTCGATGTTCTTTGCGCGCGTGCGCCGAATGCTCCGGAAATTGCGTCGGCATGGCGTTGGCTCATTGAAATGGCGACTCGCGCCGGAGAGCATGAATTGGCGATTGAACGAGCAGGGCATGCACTGAGCCGCCACGGCATTCACCTCGAGCCATTCCCGTCGAATGAAACCTTGGAGCAGGCATTTGCGAATTTGTGGGAGACGCTCGGCGAACGCGCGATCGAAGAAATCGCGGACCTCGACCGAATGACGGACAAAGAGGCCCTGGAAGCAACCGAAGTGCTTTTTACGGCGCATCCGAGCGCCCAGGCCTTGGGTGCAGGCGCCGCGGACCTCGTCGCCATTCACCTTTCACGTCTGGCTTTGCTTCATGGCAATGCGGATGCTTCGAGCGTCGGATTCGCGACGGTGGGGGCGGCCATCATTGCCCGTCGAAAAGATCATCGAACGGGCACGCGATTCGGCAAGGTTGCTCTGCAATTGTGTGAGCAGCGGGGAACGCATCGTCATCACACGGCGGTATCGATGAAATTCGCCGCGACGATGTCGGTCTGGACGCACCCATTACGCCACAGCATCGATCTGTGCGGACGCACCTACGAAACGGCCATGGCCTGCGGTGATGGACGTGCGGGAACCCGCATTGCCGCAATGATTGCCTATTTGACGCTGCTCGAAGGCACGCCGCTGCACGAAGTGTCCGAAGAGGTCGTCCGCCAACGCAAATTGATTCGCAGCCTCGCGCAGGATGACGAAGGAATGGGCGGCCTTTGCGACACCATCGAGCAATTTGCGGAGCAGCAGAAAGGACGTTCGTCACCACGGCGCAGCCGAAGCGGCACATGGCCGGGCACCTTGCGCCTCGGCCACGTCGCGGCTCACGTCGTGGAGCTCATGGCGTTGGTCCTGACGCACGAATACGAGGCGGCATTGTTTTTGGGCGACCGTATCCGCAAGACCATCACGGACGTCGGGGCGCAAATTCTCATCGCCGAATACGAATTTTGGATTGCGTTGGCTCAAACGGCATTACGTACCACCGGCATTCCGGACGGCTTCGACGGGATCGAATCGGATTTCGAGCAATGGGCGGATCGTTGTCCGCAAACGTTTCAGCACAAACACGCGTTGATTTTGGCCGAACGCGCGCGGCTCGAGGGGCGCGAGCTCGACGCAATGCGGGCTTACGAGCTGGCGATCAACGAGGCGCGCGAGAATGGTTTTACGCATATCGAAGGACTTGCGGCCGAGCTCGCGGCCCGGTTTTACACGGCCAGGGACTTCGGTTCGATCGCCGCCACGTATTTTCGCACGGCCCGAAATGCGTATGGCCGCTGGGGCGCGACATCCAAAGTGCTTCAGTTGGACAAACGATTTCCACGATTCAACACCGGCGAGCAATCGCCGAGCACGCCGCCCGTGTCCATTCGAGCATCCAGCGAAATGGACCTCTTTACCGCCGTCAAAGTCGCGCAAACGGTGTCGAAAGAAATCGTTCTGCAGCGGCTGCTCGTCACGTTGCTGAAAATCGCCACGGAGCACATCGCCGCCGAACGATGTCACATTCTGCTGGAAGGCGCCGATGGTGAATTGAGCCATGCGGCGCGAGCCATTACGACGACCAAAGGGCTGGATATCGAGGTTCCCGGACCGGTCATCAAATCGATGGGCCTCATTTTGCCGGCAACGCTCGTCGACCACGTTCGAACAACACACGAATCGGTTTGTCTCGAAGAAGCAATCGTCGACCGCGTTTGGGCCGATGACCCTTACATCACGACGTATCGTCCACGATCGGTCGCGTGTTTTCCCATCATGCAACAATCGACCATCGTGGGCATGTTTTACTTGGAAAACAATTCCGCTCGCGGCATCTTCACCGCGCGGCGTATGGCGCTGCTCGAATTTCTCGCCAATCAGGCCGCCATATCGCTCGAACACGCCAAACTTTATGCCGATCTCGCCCGTGAAAATACCGAACGACGACGCACCGAACAGGTCTTGCGCAAAAATGAAGAACGCCTGCGCCGCCTGGTCGAATCCGCCGACGTCATTCCGTGGGAGGTCGACACGGAAACGGGGGCGTTCACGTTTGTCGGATCGCAAGCGGACAAACGGTTCGGCTGGCCCGCAGGATCTTGGAAAAAAACAAATTTCTTACGCGATAACGTACACCCCGACGATCGCAACGACACCCTCACCGCGTTCGCCCGCGCATGCGCCGAAGGCAAACATGCGGGTATCGACTTCCGCGTGCTGACCCAAAACGGAGAAACCGTCTGGCTGCATACGGTGGTCGGTTCGCTCGACCAAGAAAACGGGCAACGCCTCTTGTCGGGTTTTTTCTTCGATATCACCCATCGCAAGCAAAACGAACAGGAGCTTCGCGACAAACTCGACATCATCGAACGTCAAAAAAGCGATATTCGTGCTCTTTCCACGCCGCTTCTCGATGTCTCCGAAGGCATCGTCGCCATGCCCGTGCTCGGCGAGCTCGATGAAGAACGGGCGGGCCGGATCATGGACGTCTTGCTCCAAGCCATTACGTCACACGATATTCGTTGTGCCATTCTCGATTTGACCGGGGTCACCAGCATCAATGATGCCACCGCGGAACAAATCGGCCGAATCGTCCGAGCCGTGGAGCTCGTCGGCTCGCGAGCCATTGTCGCCGGGATTCGCGCCGATGTCGCTCGCGCCATCGTTACGCTCGATGTCGGGCTCGACCGCATTGAAACTCGGGCAACCATGAAAGACGAGCTGCGGGTGCTGATGAAATCCTCACGCACCACGCCCAAGTCTCCCACGACGACCGGTCGAACGCGCCAAAAATAGTTTGTCACGAGCGTAAGGGGATCATTTTCGGACGAGCTGAATGGCTTTTTCCGTCCAAGCCACGTCGAAAAGACCAAATGCTTTGCTTTTTTCGGCACCAGGGGTATACGCCGTCAATCGTTTGTGCACTCGACTCTTGAATTGCGCAAAAAATCCAAGCGTCTCGAAATCGGCGTCGTCCATGCGTCGAACTTCGAACACGTCGTACGGACAAACTTCGACACAATCGCGTTTACCTTCGCATTTCGCTCGGTTCACCAGCGGCACGTAGGCCCCGGGGGCGGCGCGACATTCCTCTCCCGGGCGATCGGGATGTTTGGCGGCACGACGCGCTTTGGCTTTGCTCGAGCTTTCGTCATTCATAGGGCCCACGATACGACGAGTCGGCGGACCGCGAAAGTAAAGAAACGTGAACTTGTTGCAACGAATGTATGGATCGACGCGACGACGGCGCGACAAACCATTTCATCAACGCAGGGGTACGCTCCCGTCTCCCAATGCATTCACATCGATCTCGTCGGTCACCGCGGCGGCAATCCATTGGCGCAATTCTTCGGGATCACGAGGCAAATCGTCCGACCATAAACGTACGGCGCCATCTTCGCCGACACTGACCACCGAAGAGCCTCGAGGGTCGAGGGCGACCGAACGCACGGGTGCGTCGTGGACGCCCATGACTCGATTTTCCCCGGTTTCGACGTCGAAAAGACGCAGCGTTCGATCATCGCTGCTCGTGGCCAATACTTTTCCGTCCCGCGAAAGTCGCACCGACGTGATGTTCCCGCGATGTCCTCGAAATGTTTGAAGCGTTTTACCGGACGTAACTTCCCAGCGCCGCACATATCCGTTGCCGTTGGTTCCAAGCACGGAAGCACCATCCGGCGAGAACGTCAAACCAAGCATCGTGTAACCGCCCGCATCGTACGGTCGTGGTTCGGTTGCTCCGGAATCAAAAAAGCGCAATCGATGATCACCTCCGCCCGTTGCAATGGTCCGACCATCCGGCGAGAAGGCAATCGACGAGACGAAAAACTCATGACCGGATAGATCCTGCGCTTGTCCCGTTTCAATGTCCCAAACTTTTGCGTGGCGCGCGGCACCGGAGGTCCCGAGTCGCCGCCCATCCGGTGAAAACGCCAGATGAGTGACCCACGCGCCCAGTTGCCCGATATCGCGCAAAACGCCGGAATCGACATTCCATAATTTCACCGCTCCTTCGGTACTGCCGACGGCGACAAAGCGACCGTCGGGCGAAAAAGCGACCTTCATCGCCTCGATACCGGGCACCGAAATAGCCTGAATTTGATGACCCGAGCGATCCCACAAGCGCGCCGTATTATCCATTCCCGACGAGAGAATCAACTCGCCATCCGGAGAGAATCGGACGATGGGCACCGCACCGTCATGCCCGGCCAAACTTATTTCAGGTGGTTCATTCGTGGCGGTCGACCAAAGACGCACGATACCATCGGCACCGGCGCTCACGATATGATCCCCGTGCGCGGAGATATCGACCGAGAGAGCCGCCCCCGAATGTTTCCCGAGCAATCGTCCCGCTTCTTGGCGCATTTGAAAAATACGCACCGCGCCGTCGCCTCCCGCAAGGATCAATCGGCTTCCGTCTTTGGTGAAGCGCGCGTCGCTGACACCGTCCTGCATTCCCATGAATCGACGCCGATTGCCCGTCGCCAAATCGATGCTCCGCGCCGATTTGTCATTTCCGGCCGAGACCAACGTCCGTCCATCGGGCGAAAAAAGCAGCACACCGACGTTACTGTCCATCGGCGGCAAAGCGCGCGACGTTCCGGCGACGCGGTCCCACAATCGCAATGACCCGTCGGCCGACGCGGCGGCAATGAAGCGATCGTCCGGTGAATACGTCACCCGCACGATGGGATTGGTTTGTCCTTCATAAACGCGCAATTTTTCCGCCTGCAAATCCCATTCGCGTACGACGCCGTCGACACCGCCCGCGAGGATGCGGCGACCATCTGCGGAAAAAACGAACGGATACTTTCCGCCGACTTGCAAGACGCGCCAATTGACCGAGAGGCCGGGAATTCGTTTCGGCTCGGGAACGTCCAAATCCACGAACCACACCGTACCTCCAAACCCGGCCGTCACGAAATGCCGTTCGTCCGGGCTCATCACCGATTTCAAGGCCACTTCCTGCCCTGAAGCAAGAATGCGCGATGTCCCCGCTTCGACGTCCCACATCCGCAACGAGCAATCGTCACTTTGGGAAAACACGACTTTGTCTTGGTGTGCAAATCGAGCGTAGACGATGCCCGCTTCGTGTCCCTCGAACGAGCGCATGAGTCTACCCGTTTCAAAATCCCAAATACGAATCACGCGATCTTTGCTGGACGTGACGATCTTGCGCCCGTCGGCGGACAAACCAATGCTCCACGCTTCATCGGTGTGCCCGTCGAGCGTACGTGACGAACCATTTTCAAAATTGAGGATACGCGCCGTATGGTCATCCGAGACGGTCAGGAGGTGTTTTTCGTCGGCCGTGAGGACCACGCCATTCACGAGTTCTTTGTGCAGGCGATACGTGGTCGACGTGCCGCGCGACCAAGCATCGGCGGCGATGATTCGCGCCGCGCTCCATTTGCGAAATGCCGGAGACAGAGCCTTGAGCCAAGCAAGCGCCGCATTGGGATCACGTTCGACGGCGGCTCGAGCTTCCACGAGGGTCAATTCATCGGCCCGGGCGGTGGCCTGCTCTTCGGCGAGAATGGATTGTTGGCGGGCCGTTTCGGCGTGGTGACGCTCGGTTTCCGCGCGATCGCGTTCCTTGACGATTCGGGACACGAAAAGCGCGCCGTTCAAGGCGAAGATCGCGACCGCCACACAAGCCACCGTAAATGCGGCCCGATATTTACGTACGAATCGAACGACCCGCTCCCGCGACGAATAATGATGCGCCCCCACCAATTGCCCCGCGAGAAATCGCCTCAGATCTTCGGCAAATTCCTTGGCCGTGGGATAACGCATGGCGCGATCGCGGTGCATGGCCTTTTCGATGATCGTGAGCAAATCGCGCGGAATGCCCACTTGCAATGCTTCGAGCGCCTGCGGGGGTTCTTCGAGGACGCGCATGATCGTTTGCAATCCGTCGTAACCGGCATAAGGCTGTTTGCCCGATAAAACATGATACAAGATGGCGCCCAAAGCATAAACGTCGGCCCGTTCGTCCACGACATCGCCGGCCGCTTGCTCCGGCGGCATATACGAAGGCGTGCCCATGACGCTGCCGACCATGGTGAGGGCATTGTTTTCGGGCGCGACCGCGATCGGGTCCGGCTGCATTTCAATCGAGGTCGGGGTATTGTTTTCGTCGAGGTCCTTGGCCAAACCCCAATCGATGAGCACGGTTTCACCATGCGCGCCGACCAAAATATTGGCCGGCTTCAAGTCGCGGTGAATGATTCGCCGCTCGTGCGCATACGCCACCGCATCCGCGACCGCGAGCACGCGCGTGAGCAGGGGCAAACGTTCGTCGAGCGTCCGGCATTCGTCGATGATTTCGAGCAATGGTTTGCCCGAGACCAGCTTCATCGTGTAGAACGCCTCGCCCGTGGGCCAACGCCCGGCTTCGTACACGGGCACGATCGCCGGATGTTGAAGACGCGCCGTCACGAGCGCTTCTCGGACAAACCTATCTTCGTACGCGCCGCTTTCTTCCAGCAATACTTTGACCGCCACGCGTCGATCGAGGCGTTCGTCACGTGCGGACAGGATGCGCCCGATGCCACCTCGACCAACCTCGCCGTCGATTCGATAAACGTCTTGGTCGACCACAGGCAACTTGGCCACGTGAGGCCTCCCGGACCCAGGCTCGACGGTTGGTAGAGACGAACGTCGGTTTGCCATGCCAATCGTCGGCAACAAGGCGATCCCCGTCGCCGCATTGTCCCGAGGTTCCGACGGCGCGGAGCCCGCTTGTTTTTCTTTGCCGGGTTCACCCGAACGCATCGTCGCGTGTCGCGAACTATCCCCACTCATCTCCGCCCACCTTCCGGCCCGCGGCCCAATCTTCCCGCATGTCGAGCGAGTCCAAGAACCACGAATGTTAGTCCAAAACGCATCCTGCGGCGACGATAATTGACGAGGCGATGAATCCGATGGATCACTTGTCGCCATGACGGCCGCGCCGCAACCGACGACCCAACCACCCTCACGAAGCATTCCCCTTTATCTGCGGGTTTTGGGCGGTGTTCTTGTCGGAATCCTTTTGGGTCTTTTTTTTGGGTCACACCCCATCGTCTTCGGCGTCCATACTTCGGACCTTGGTCGGCTGGGCATGCTGGTCATCAAATTGCTCAAAGCCCTTGCCGTGCCGCTTGTTTTTTTCGCCATTCTCGACGCATTTGTTAAGACGGATATTTCCTGGAAAAAGGGCGTCCGACTCATTTTCATTTGTTTTTTCAATGCCGGCGTGGCGCTCGCAATCGGTTTGTCGATCATGAACGCCTTGAAGCCGGGACGCCATTTCTCGTCGATTCTGACGACGCTCTCGAACGCGGCCAACAAGACCGACGCTTCGGCGAACGAATTGATTTCCGCCTCCAAGAAAGCCAGCCTTGGCGTGGTGGACAATCTCTCGGGTTATGTGCCGAAGAGTTTGGTGGATCCATTCGCGGAAAACAGCGTCATTACGATCGTTCTTTTGGGTTTGCTTCTTGGAACGGCTTTGCGCAAGGCGCGTCGACGCGCCGAATCCGGCGAGGGAGCGGATGTCGCGCCGCTTTGCCGCGGCATCGAGAGCATTTATGCGGTGCTCGTGGAAGCTTTGGATCTCGTGGTGCAAACGGTGCCGTTTGCGGTTTTGGGCGTGGTGGCCGACGTGGTGGGAAAAGCCGGTTTGGCCGTTTTCCAATCGATTTGGATCTACCTCGTCACGATCCTCGTCGCCATGGCGATCCATGCGCTGGGATATTATCCGCTCGCAGCTTGGTTTGTCGGAAAGAAACCGCCGCGGGTGTACTTGGGACACGGTGCCGACGCGATCCTGACGGGTTTGTCGACGAACAGCAGCTTGGCCACGGTGCCGATTACCCTCAAAGCGCTCGAAAAAATGAAGGTCTCTCCCGAATCGTCGCGTCTCGCCGCGTGCATCGGGACAAACCTCAACAACGACGGCATCTTGCTTTATGAAGCGATGACGGCTGTTTTTCTGACCCAAGCCATCGGAGCTTCGATCGGGCTCGGAGGACAAGTGACGATTGCGCTCGCGTCGATGATGGCCGCGGCGGGCGTCGCGGGAATCCCCGAAGCCGGGCTCGTCGTGCTTCCCTTGGTGCTCGGCGTGGCGGGTTTGTCGGATACGGTCATTGCCGCAGCGATTCCGCTCGTCATGACCGTCGATTGGCTCATTGCTCGATGTCGCTCGGGCGTCAATGTCATGGCCGATATGCTCGTGGCCATTTTGCTCGATGCACCGCTTGGCAAAAATGCCCCCGCCGACGTGCCCACCGAACCGACGTGAACGTGCGTTGGGTATGAGAACCCATCCGAGCATGCTCAGTTGAAAATCGCCGCCGATTCGCGCAATCTTGGATGTTCGCTCGTCACGCAGGTTTGTTCAGCAAAACATTCGCGAAAGCTTTTGCTTCCTGCTTGAGGTTGGCGGCTTCGTTCGGATGGGACCAAACCTTGTCGAATGCGGCCGCAACATCGTCGATATCGTCGTCGGTCCCGAGTAAGACGCGATGAGGCAACGTAAAACCACTTTCGCACGCGACACGATTGGCCACGGGACAACGATGCTCCGGCGTGTTGCGGCCATGCATCGCGACCGCCTCTGTAATGCCCTCGTACCAAGATGGATGCGTATACACCGGCCGATACGTCGGTTCGATCGGCACACCTTCGGCTCGTACCGCATCGATGAACGCCCACAAAGGAATCCCCGTTCGCCGCTCATCATAATGGAAAGACAAACGATGCATGGGGCGCTTCGTCACCTGCGACTGCTCGGCCAACATGCCGATACCGGACAACGTGGCGAGTTTGTCTCGTAGTCGGCGGATGGCTTTCTCCCGGTGTTCTGCGCGGCGGTCGAGCTGTTCGAGTTGTCCGAGCAAGATCGCGGCTTGCCATTCCGTGAGGCGATGGTTGCCGGCCAAAATGGGCTGGCCCAAGTCCGGACCATAACGTCCCCCATGACGCTGAAAATACACGCGTTCGAGCAGCGTTTTGTCTTGACCAACCACGATGCCCCCTTCACCGGCCGTCATGGGTTTGCTGTTTTGGAAGCTGAAACAGCCGAGTGTCCCGATGGAACCCGCACTTCGACCTCGAAACGCAGCTCCATGCGCATGCGCGCAATCCTCGATGAGCGCGAGCGAATGAATGTCGGCAATGGCGCGCAAAACGTCCATATCGGCCATGCACGAATACAGATGCACCGCCACGATCGCGACGGTCCGCGGCGTAATGGCCGCTCGTACGGCATTGGGATCGATGCAATACGTACGGGGATCGACGTCGACGACGACCGGAACGGCATTGGCTTCGATAATGCTGGTTGCCGTTCCCACCCACGTGAGCGCGGGGAGAATCACTTCGTCCCCCGGTTTGACCCCAATGGCCCGCAATGACAAAAGCAACGAAGTCGTGCCGTTGGTCAGGGCTACACCATCGATACATTGATGACGAAGCGCAAATTGTCGCTCGAATTGCCGCGCCAAAGGGCCTTCACCACCCCAAACGTCCGAAACCAAAACACGTTCGAGACGTATTCGATCGGAATCCGTCGCGATCGGCCACGAAACAAAAGGACGGCGACGTAACGGAGGACCACCACGAATCGCAAGAGTCGGTGACATCGGACGCGACTTTGACTTCGTTCCCCGGCAATGCTCTCCCCGGGCAATCTTTCGTCACGGAATGAGGCATTTTCCGGGGTACGATTCCGTCCGTACATGACGATTGCGCCCAATTCATTGCTGTGTGAATGACCGAGACGCGTGAATATGTTCTGAATCGTCAGAACGAGGCGAACACGGCAGACTGTGGGCATCGCTGCGGTCCGCGATAACGATGATTTGTGTCCCCGACGAGGACAGGTTCGACGCGAATTCGTTCTGCTTCAAGTAGACATGGCCCGCGCCGATCCTTAGACTGGACGAATGCATGCGTCGGGGTGGGATCCTTCCGCCATTTCGAATAGCGAACGGAGAATCGCGAGTGGTCACGACCTGACCAACACCGTGGTGGGGGGACGATTCCGCATTGCGTCGCTCGCCAACGTCGGCGGTATGGGTTTGGTGTATGAAGCGCGCGATCTCACGCGCAACGGCACACGCGTCGCATTCAAAGTGATGCCCCCGATGATGCAGGCGATCGACGAAGCCCAGGGGCGTTTTTTTCGGGAAGCCGAAGTGCTCGCGTCGCTGCGTCACCCGGGAATCGTCGAGTACATCGCGCATGGTTTGACGCAGGATCAACGGCCGGACCTCGTCATGGAATGGCTCGAAGGCGAGGAGCTGGAAGCCCTTCTTCGCCGTGGCCCCTTGTCCATTCCCCAAGCCGTTTTGCTCGTTCGACGTCTCGCGAACGCCCTTGCTTTCGCCCACGATCGCGGCATCACGCATCGCGATCTGAAGCCGTCCAACATCATTCTTCGTGGCGGTCGTATCGACAATCCCGCAATCGTCGACTTCGGTGTCGCCCGGTGGCTCGGCCGGACGTTGCACATGACCCGCACCGGTATGCTCATCGGTACACCCGGATATATGGCGCCGGAACAAGCTCGCGGACAAACCGACGTCGGTCCGAGCGCCGATGTGTTCGCGTTGGGTTGCCTGTTTTACCAGACGCTCACGGGCAAACCTCCGTTCGCCGGTGATCACATCACCGCCGTGCTCACCAAAGTGCTCTTCGAGGAGGTCGCGCCGGTTCGTTTTCATCGTCGGGACACGCCCGAAGCCATCGATACGTTGATTTCGCGCATGCTGCTGAAAGATGCGGCGGAACGGCCGCGCGATGCACGCGCGGTCCTCACCGAAATCGACGCTCTCGCCGGGCAATTCGACGAAGCCCAGCCTCCCCTGCCCCAGAACGCCACCGCCGTCCGCAAGGCGCTCACGGACGCCGAGCAATCGCTGTACTGCCTTGTGCTCGCTACCCCGCAACGCAAGTCGGACGACGACGATTGGACCGTTTCGAACACGACCATTCGCACGCCGTTTACGAACGACGCGAGCTGGCCCCACGAAACCCTCGCGCGCCTCGGCGTGCAGCTCGAATCGTTGGCCGACGGCTCCATCGCCATCGTCGTGGGGCATGGAGCAAGCGCCAAAGAACAAGCGGCAACGGCCGTACGCTGCGCCTGGCTTTTGCTCGAACGAAATCCCCAGGCTCAAGTCACGCTCGTCACGGGGCGCGGGGTACTCGGCGCGCATGGCGGCATTCCGGAAGGCGAGGTGTTCGCCCGTGCGTCGGAGCTGCTTCGTCGACGAGCGACGGCCGCGAGCGACGAATCCCAACCGCGAGGGGTTTGGATTGACGAAATCACCGCGCACGTTCTCGGCTCGGGTTATGCCATCGAACGCACGCCCACCGCAATCGTTTTGCTGGACGAACACTCGGAGCCGGAAGGCGACGAGCACCTGGCGCGACCCGCCGACGAAGCCCCGTGCGTGGGTCGCGAGCGTGAACTCGGGCAACTTCTCTCGACGCTCGACGGGGCCATCGAAGACGAACGTTGCGTCGCGCTCGTCCTGACGGGCCTTCCCGGCATGGGCAAATCGCGCCTTTTGCAGACGCTCATGCACCGCGTGCGCCGCGATCGTCCCGAAGTCACCGTGCTTCACGACTGCGGCGATCCCACGCGAAGCAACGCAAATGACGGCTCTCTTGCGAGCATGTTCAAAGATTTGGCGGGTGTCGCGGCGTTCGACTCGCCCGCGGAGCAACGGCGCAAGATCGAAGTTCGCCTTGAAAAACATGCGCCCAAGACAAACTCGCCCGTTTCTTGGGAACCCATCCTCGATCTCTGCGTTCCGGGGCCGACGGCGCCCGAAACACCTCCTGTTCACCCACCGCTCGAAGCCGCCGCCCAAGCTTGGTTTTCCGCGGAATGTCACGAACACCCGGTTCTGTTGACCCTCGATGACACGCACTGGATCGACGCATCCACGCTCCGCTGCATCGATGGCTTGATTCGTTCGGCCACAAACCTTCCGATGTTTGTCTTGAACGTCCAGCGTGACTCGAGCCAACAACACACGCCTCTGCCGTGGCACGGCCGAGCGCAGGAGCTACGTTTGTCGGGCCTGTCCAAACGAGCGGCCGAACGGTTTGTCCGGATGACACTCGGCCACGACACGCCCACGGAAACGGTGGCGCAATTCGTCCACGATGCGGCGGGAAATCCGCTGGTTCTCGAGGAGCTTTTGCGCGCCCATCGCGCGGGTCACCCGCACTCGACGCCTCATGCCCTCCTGGCCATCTTGCAGGCGCGGATGAAGCATCTGTCGTACGGAGCTCGCCGGGCGCTACGCGCCGCAAGTTTGTTTGGACAGACCTTTTGGCGCGGTGGAGTCACCTTCCTGCTCGGACTGGATCGCTCGACCGACGACATGACCGTAGGCCGATGGCTCGATGAAGTGCTCGACGCTGAGCTCATCGAGCTGCACGCAACGAGCCGATTTTCCGGCGATACGGAGTATGGTTTTCGCAGCGTGCACGTGCGTGAAGCGGCCAATGGACTGCTCACCGACGCCGATCGCGACTTGGGCCGGATGCTCGTCAGCGTGTTTCTCGAACAGGTGGGCGAAGACGAAGCGGTCTTGGCGGGAGCAACGTACGAAATCGTCCAGTACCTGCAAAAGCGCCACAATGCTTATTTCATCGCGCGTTTGTCGATGCTCACGGGTATTCCTCTCCAAACCTTCAAGCCTGGAATGCGTGACGATCCGGCGCGCTTGAAGAAGCTGCGAGTGGCCCTCGGCAAGCTCTTGCACGACGACGAAATCGCCGAAGTCCGGCATCTTTTCCGCGACGTTTGACCCTCGTTGCGGCATTCTTCGTCCGCGTCGTCGAAGCGTGTACGATGCCCGCCCTATTTCACCCCTCCGCGGTCTTTCGGCGATGACTCAGAAAAACCCTCCCTCGAATTCTTCCGCCCATCCTTTGGTCGTTGCCTCGCTCCTTTTTGGATCGGGTTTGTCCGCCCTCGTGTATCAAACGGCATGGCAACGCGAACTGCGCCTCGTGTTTGGTTCGTCGACGGCGGCGAGCGCCGCGGTCTTGGCGATTTTCATCGGCGGCGCGGGTGCGGGCAGTTTGCTTTTGGGTCGACGCGCCGACGCGACACAACGCCCCTTGCTCATGTACGCCAAACTCGAAGTGGGCATTGCAGCATTGGCTGCGGCGAGTCCCTTTTTTATCGATTTGGCGCGATTTGTTTATCGATCCGCGGGGGGCACATTTCATCTCGGAATGACGTTCGGCACGGTGCTGCGCCTCTTGCTTGCCGCCATCGTCATTGGTTTGCCCACGATCCTCATGGGCGGAACGTTGCCTGCGGCCGCTCGAAGCGCCGAACACGCCAAAGACACCCAACGTCGTAATGTCGGCTGGCTTTATGCAGCGAATACGTTGGGAGCGGTCACCGGAGCGGCCTTGTGCACGCTCGTATTGCTGGAACGCATGGGGACGCGCGCGGCCTTGTGGTCGGCAGCCGTATTGAATGCATTGGTCGCGTTGTGCGGCCTCCTCGTGGACAAACGTTTGGCCCCGACGGTCGAAGAGACGACGACGACCGAAGAAGCGCCGGCGGCCTCCGATGCGTGGGCGTTGCCCGAAAGGTTCGTCTTGGTCTTTGCCGGTTTGTCCGGATTCGTGTTTTTCTGGCTCGAACTCGCCTGGTATCGATTGCTTGGTCCGCTTCTCGGCGGCACGGTGTACACGTTCGGGGTCATTCTGGCCGTGGTGTTGCTGGGCATCGGACTCGGCGGGCTTTTGTATCCGTTGTTTTTCCGAAAAAACCAACCTTCCCCGCGAGGGTTGGCCCTTACCGCGGCCCTCGAAGCGTTTTTCGTCGCGGTCCCCTACGCATTCGGGGATCGTTTGGCTTTGCTGACCATGCTGGTTCGTCCGGTATCGGACGGCGAAAAAGAAATTCGCTTGATTCATCATATTCCCGGATGGTTGGCGATTATCGGCATCATGGCCTTTCCGGCGTCGCTCATTGCGGGCGTGCAATATCCGATGCTCGTCGCGCTGATGGGCAAAGGCCGCAAGAAGGTCGCTTCGCATTTGGGATCGGTCGGAGCGTTCAACACGCTCGGCGCGATGGCCGGCGCGTTGCTCGGAGGGTTTTTCCTGATTCCGGCCTTTACGGCGCCCGGTTCGATGCGGCTCGTTTGTTTCGTGCTCATCGGAATGGCTCTTGGCGCGGGGTATTTCGCTTTCAAGATCAAATCGCTGCGCGTGATGATTGCGTCGCCGGTCTTTTCGATTTTGGCCATCGTCGCCTTGTCCGCGACGGGCCCCACGGCCGTTCTTCGACATACGCCGATCGGTGCGGGACGCGTGGATCGCATGGTGCTCAATACGCCCGCCGCCGCGCGTTCATGGTTTCAAGACAGCCGCCGCGTGATTGAATGGCAAACCGAAGGACGAGAAAGCAGCGTCGCGATTGATGCGACCGACGGCATTGCGATGGTCGTGAACGGCAAGATCGACGGCAATGCGCGAGGCGACGCCACGACACAAGTCATGGGCGGACTTTTGGGGGCGATTTTGCACCCGAATCCGAAACACGCCATGGTGATTGGGTTTGGCACGGGCAGCTCGGCGGGATGGCTCGGCAAAGTGCCCAGCATTGAACGCGTCGACGTAGCCGAGCTCGAACCGTCCATGTTCGAGATTGGGCGACGTTGTGCCGCGGTGAATGAAAACGTCCTCGAAAACCCGAAAGTCAATCGTATCGTCGGGGATGCGCGGGAAATATTGCCCACGGTTCCCAGCAAATACGACGTGATCTTCTCGGAGCCATCAAACCCGTATCGCGCGGGCGTCGCGAGCCTGTTCACGCGCGAGTATTATCAAGCGGCCAAGAAGAAACTCGAGCCGGGCGGACTTTTCGTGCAATGGATTCAAGTGTACGAAATCGAATCGGAGACGTTGCGGACGCTGTATGCGACGCTTGCTTCGGAGTTTCCGTTTGTCGAAACGTGGTATTTGGGTTTCAGCGATCTGGCGCTCGTCGCTTCGGAAAAGCAGCTCGATTACGACGTGGGGGCATTAAAAGAAAAACTGGCCGCCGAACCTTACGAGCGCGCATTACGTCACGCTTGGCGCACGGAGGGCGTCGATGGATTGTTTGCGCATTTCGTGACCGGTCCGGCCTTTGCCCGAACGTTCGCGGATGTTCCGGGCGCCGTTTACAACACCGACGATCGTAATCGCGTGGAATTCGGTTTTGCGCGCAGTGTCGGCAATGGCGTGAGCGCCGGTCAATTTTTCGATCCGGTCCGCAAAAGCAAAGAAGACCGCACGCCTCGCACGCACAATGGAACGGTGAACCTCGATTTGACCTTGGAAGACAAAGCCTCACAAATTGCCGGAGACGGCACCGAGCCTTCGGTTCCGGAGGGTTTGTCGCCGGAGGCGGAAGTTCGAGTTCAAACGATCGTCAATTATATCGCGGGGAATTTCGAAGGGGGTTTGGCGAAGTGGGAGTTTCAAGAAGCCGCCCCGACGGGACACGTTCAGCGGGCCATGATGGCCGAAATGAATGCCTGGTACGGCAAAGAGCCCGCGCTGAAATACATCAATGAACACGCCAAGTATTTCCCGATTGAAGCGGATGCGATTCGCGCGCGGTATGAATACGTGCAGGGTCGCCGCGAAGAGGCCGTAAAATTGCTCGAAAAAGTCTTCGTCGCGTATCGGACGGATCCGTGGCCGTCGACGATGATCATGAACCGAGCGATTGATCTGGCGCGCGAGCTCGGCCAAAGCTGGGAGCCGGACGCGGTGCGTCTATTCAAAGCTGTGGAATTGCCTTTTGCCGTGAGCGTGCTCGAAAATTCGCGTCGTATGTTGCGCGTGGATCTGGCCATGGCCATGCCCAAGGAAAATGCGTGTACGGCGGCCTTTGCAATGCTCGAACCGAATCCACCGTGGGACGAACGAATTTTGGGTTTGCGCAAAGATTGTTACGAGAAATGGAAGCACCCGCGAGCCGTCGATGCTGCGCGGGACGTCGAACGGTTCAATGCCTGCAAAGGTGAGGATCGGCGCACGTGGATGACGTGTTTGTAAAAGCGCGAGGAAACGAATTCGGCCGTTGTAGACGATGCCGTTCGAGCTTCATCACGCATTTTTCCGTTTGCCCTGACCAAGCGCATTGACAACAACATCCCGGTCGGGCCTACTGTCGAACTCATGCAGTTCAGAATCCGCGCGTCGATCCTGGCCATCGTCACGGTCATTGCGGCTGCGCTCGTGGCCGGTTGCGAAGAACCATCGCCATGCGAAACCATCTGCGTTCGCGTGGCCGAATGTCGTCGCCAAGTACCGGAGGACGAACGAATGCTCGGCGAGAAAGATCCGAGCCGCGACAAGCTGTGCAAACAACGTTGTCAGGACAATCCCGAAGGGTTCGCGGCGTGCGAGGGCAAGAAGAAACTGTGTCCCGATCTCTTGTCTTGTACGGGCAGATTTTGACAAGATGCGTGCGCCGGCCAAAGTCTTACGTGCAACGCAAGAACGATTGAACGAAAACCATTCGTCGAGAGAAACTCATGTACAAGCTCGTGCTCGTTCGGCATGGCGAAAGCCAATGGAACCAAGAAAATCGTTTTACCGGCTGGGTCGACGTACCGCTCAGTCCGAAAGGCATTGAAGAAGCGAAAGCCGCGGCGCAAATGATTGCGGCCGAAGGGCTCGCGTTCGATATTGCCTATACCTCGGTCTTGAAACGAGCCATCAAGACCTTGTGGATCATCTTGGAAAACCTCGATTCGATGTGGATCCCGGTCATTCAGGATTATCGCGCCAACGAGCGCATGTACGGTGCGCTGCAAGGCCTCGACAAGGCGGAAACGGTGCGCAAACACGGCGAAGCGCAAGTGAAGATTTGGCGCCGGAGTTACGACATTCCGCCGCCGGCGATGTCCCCGGACGATCCGCATTGGCCCGCGAAAGATCTTCGTTATGCCCGCGTGCCGCTCGAGAAAATCCCGGCGAGCGAATCGCTCAAGGATACGGTCGCGCGGTTTTTGCCGTTGTGGGAATCGCAAATTGCTCCGTCCATTCGCGATGGAAAACGAGTCATCATCGCCGCCCATGGAAATAGCCTGCGGGCGTTGATCAAGTACCTCGACAATGTCTCCGATCAAGACATCGTCGAAATGAACATCCCCACGGGCATACCGCTTCTGTACGAGCTCGATGCGGATCTGAAGCCCATTTCACGACGCTACTTGGGCGACGAAGAAGCGGCCAAAGCCAAAGCGCTCGCCGTTGCCAATCAAATCAAAGCCTGACCGCCTATTTCATCAGCGCCGGTCAACGTTTGGCGTTTTGGCGTCGACGTTGCGCCAGCGCGTGCGCCAATCCTTGTTCGAGCGACGCGAAGGTGAGGGTTTTTCCCAAATCGGCACCTCCTTCGACGAGCGTTCGAGCCGCCCCGGGACCAATTCCCACGAGAATCGTCTCGCAACCCAAAAGTCCGATCGCTTTCACGGCCCGCATGAGCAAATCGGCGATATCGATGTCGATTTCGCCGGCTCCGGTCACATCCATGATGACCGTTTCCGTGCCGCGATTGCTGACTTCCGTGAGCACTCGTTCGACGGCGTTGGCCAATCGACCATGAGACAAACTTCCGACGAGAGGAACGAGAAAAATGCCCTGCCAAACGGCCAAAACGGGAACGGACAAACTATTGATGATTTTCGCTTGCGTATCGATGACCATACGCTGCTGAATCGCTTCATTCTCCAGCTGTTTTTTTTCACGAACATGCACTTGATGGTCCGTGATGTCCATGATGATGCCAAATAGACCGATACATGCTCCGGATTCGTCATACACAGGAGTTTTACGCGTCCATATCGTCTTGGTATGCCCGTCTACGGTCGTCAGCACTTCTTCATTCAAATCGCAATGCCCCTCGAGAATCACCTTATCGTCGTGATCCCAGAACACCTTCACCTGTTCGGGAGGAAAATAATCCGAATCGGTCTTGTTCAGCAGCTCTTCACGCGGCTGTCCGAGCAGCTTGCAAAACGCGCGGTTGAACGCCACCCAACGATGATCGCGGTCCTTGAAAAACCACGGATCGGGCATGCCGTCGGCCATCGCTTGAAAAATGGCCAGAGGATCCTTTGTCGACGTCGTCATGCGCCCCGAACCTCCTTGCACGCTTTCGAGGGATCAACCAACTGTTACGTCAATTCGGTCCAAGACAGAAGAACGAAACAGCGTCGTGTGGACATTCCAAACCCGACAGCGCGCCCATCGGGGCTCATTCCGTCCGCAAAAACGCAGCTTTGATCCGCTTGACACCCCATCCCGAGAATCGAACGGTCGCGATCGGGTCGTCCCCGGGATCGATCTCCGTCACGACACCAACGCCGAACTTTTCGTGCATCACCCGCGCGCCACGCGCCATGACGCCGTCACCGCCTTCATGAGAATCGCGTTCGACATACCGTTCGCCGGGAGAACGCATCGCTGCGGGCGCAGCCGGACGAACCGGCGCAGCCTGCGGTTGTCGGTCCATCGGATGCGACCAAGAACCGCGTGATCGCTCGGGCGTAGCGCGTGAAACATCCCGCCACTGCAATTCGCTCGCTGCGGCCGTCGTCAAGATCGCCTGCACTGCGGCATTCGGAAAATCCGCGAGGAATCGGCTGGGAACGCCAAAACGAGTATTGCCGAAAATCATTCGCCGCTTGGCATGCGTCACATGCAAACGTTCACGCGCACGCGTGACCGCGACATACGCAAGTCGCCGCTCTTCTTCCATGTCTTCATTACGCCGCGGATCGGGACTCTTGAATGGAAAGATTTCGTCCTCCATGCCCGTAATGAAGACGGAATCGAATTCGAGGCCTTTGGCCGCATGCACGGTCATCATCGATACGCGCGGCGCATCCTCCATCGAATCGATATCGGACGTGAGCGTGACGCGCTCGAGATAACCCGACAAATTGCCCACTTGCCCGGCCGCCGCCGCTTCAGCTTCGTAATCGAGAATGGAGCCGATGAGCTCTTGAAGGTTTTGTTTGCGCGCGTCGCTCTCGGCGCTGTCGTCTTCATCCAGCATTCGCGCGTAACCGGACGAGTCGAGTGTGTCGCGAGCAACTTGGCTCGGCGGAGCCGTCGCTGCTTTTTCCCGCAGTCTTTCGATGAGCTCGCGAAAACCAGAAAGCGCCTTTTTGGCCGCCCCCGCCAAACCTCCCCGCTCGACGAGCGGCACGATCGCATCATAGAGAGACACGCCGAGCGCATTGGCCACCTGCGTGAGTTTGTCCACGGTGGTTTGTCCAATCTTACGCGACGGGACATTGATGATGCGCTCGAGGTCCACGTCGCTGCGCGGATTGTCGATGATGCGCAAATACGAGAGCAAATCCTTCACTTCCGCTCGCTCGAAAAACCGCATGCCGCCGATGATCTGATACGGAATGCGTTCGGCGCGAAGAACCTCTTCGAGCACGCGGGACTGCGCATGCACGCGATAAAAAATCGCGATGTCGCCAAGCGCAACCCCATGCGCTTCCAATTCCCGAACTCGCTCGGCAACCCATGCCGCTTCGTCGTGTTCGTTCTGCGCGGCAACGACGACGATCGCATCGCCGGGATCCCGCGCCGTCCAAATCTCCTTGGGCTCGCGATCCTTCGCCGGTTTGATCACGCCGAGCGCGGCGGAAACGACGTTGCCCACCGAGCGGTAGTTTTGTTCGAGTTTGACCACGGTCGTGTCCGGAAAATCGCGCCGGAAATTCCGCACGATCCGCACATCCGCCCCACGCCAACGATAAATGCTCTGATCGTCATCACCGACGACACACAGATTGCGACTCGCCGCGAGCGCCCGCACGAGCCGGTATTGCACTTGATTGACGTCTTGAAATTCGTCGACGAGGACGTGGCGAAATCGCGCCCGCAGTTCGTCCCCGACCATGCTCTGTTGATCCTCGGCGATGTGCAGGACACGCAGGATCAGATCGTCGAAATCCACGGCATTGGCCTTACGCAGATACTTCTCGTACCCCTCGTAGACCTTGATGATCACGTCATCGAAAAACCCTTTGGACTCAAAGGATTCGGGGCCTCGCCCTTCTTGTTTTTCGTGGTGAATACGGGACAGGACTTGTCGCGGCGGATAACGTTTTTCGTCGAGGCTCAGTTCTTTGAGGACACGCGTGACGACGGCACGTTGGTCCGAATCGTCGTAAATGACGAAGTTTCGTTCGAGCCCCGCGGCTTCGTGAAACCGACGGAGCAGCCTCGCGCACGTCGCGTGAAACGTGCCGATCCACAGCTCCTTGGCGATCTCGTCGCCCACGAGAGAAGCGACGCGACGACGCATTTCCCCAGCCGCTTTGTTGGTGAACGTGACGGCGAGGATGCGATACGGCGGAACGTGATGACATGCGAGCAAGTTGGCGATGCGGTAGGTGATGACGCGCGTCTTGCCGCTGCCTGCACCGGCGAAAACCACGATCGGGCCGTCGACGTGGGCGACGGCGCGAGCTTGAGGCTCGTTCAGCTCGTCCACCAGCGAGCCGTTCGACGGTTCGGAGAAGGCCTGATGCTCGGTCACGACGCACGCCCTAGCACGTGACTCGTCGGGTGGGGAGTCCCCTGGGGCGATGGGTCTTGCAGGTTGCGGGGATAAAGGCGTTTCGTCGTCGACCTCGTCACGGAAAAACCGTCGGTTTGTCGTCGAAGATGATCCCCCGCTCGAAATGAGCGACCGGAAGGTCTCTGTTCCGCAACGAAGCCGCACGAAGATCGCCCTCGTGACGCACGCCATCGGGATGGTCGACGAACGCATTTACTTTGTGGTCAAACGGATCGTGATGTGGAAGGCAATGAGGACCGGCGGCGTATGTTCGAGGTGGGACGACTCGACGCGTCGTGCTTTACGCGCCTCGAGAGGCCGGCGTATATCCGCTGGAGATCGTTAAAATTTCCCGTTCGGTGGGGCTGACCTCGCTGCGGATTCCCATCGGCTCGCCACTAGATTCGTTGCGAGATCTTTCGCCATCTCGACGAC
>CAYSYX010000046.1:0-36290 GCA_964435055.1 uncultured Polyangium sp.
CCCTTGGCGCCCGATTCATCGTGCGTGAAATCAAAGACCGCTCGGATGCGGTTGTTGCGCACATCCATGATGCGCAGCGTGAAGTCCGTGTTTCCTTGCGTGCAGTCGTAGTCGCCGACCCACGTCTTGAAGCGATCGAAAGGATTACGCGCCGGCAGCGCATCCGGCGTCCAGCCCGAGTTTGTCGGAGCCGGCTGCTTCACGACCACCGGCACTTCTTGCTTCACGATGACCGGGGCCTGCGTCGCCGTTTCTCCCGGTTGAATCACGATGTAGATAGGTTGTGCTTCCGTCTCGACGACCGACGCCGTCTCGAGCGCATCCGCAGATTCCACCTGCGTGTACGCGTGGGGCGCACATCCGGTAAAACCGACGATGGCTGCCATGACAAACCCCACACGAGTTTGTCCAACGAATCCCGCTGCGATTGACTTGGATGAACTCACCATCGTCTGCCTCCCAGGATCGAGCGACCGCACCAGACAACGATAGCGCGCTTCGGTTCCCTGCAACATGCCAACGCACCTCGAATTCCCCTCTTACACAACCGAGCGCGTTTTCTTTGCGAGTTTCTCTTTGATGCATGGATTGATGCACGGCTCGACGCAACGCGGTACAAGATGTGCATGGAGATCATCATCATTCGACATGGCGAAGCGGTCGAAGCTGCTCCGGGTCTTGGCGACCCCGGTCGATGGCTTACCGAAAAAGGTCGCCGGACAACCCGCAAAGTCGGCAAATGGCTCGACAAGCGCAAGGCGCGAAGGCCGGTTCAGATCTGGACGTCGAACCTCGTGCGTGCGGTACAAACCGCCGAAATCATCGCGCGAGAGGTGGGTGTGAAGGGGGAAGTCACCGCGATCGCGGAACTGCTTCCCGGTGCTGATCCCAATGCCCTGCTGCGGCTCGTGAGCTCTTACGAAGGCCCCGGACCCTTGGCGTTGGTCGGGCACGAACCGAGTTTGTCTTTGCTCGTCAGGCTCTTGCTGGGCAATGGAATCGCGATCCCCGAGCTCAAAAAGAGCGGCGTGTATTGCATCGGATATGAGCCGTCGAAGTCCGAAGACAAACCCGCCGAAGTCACGTTCCGCTTTGGTTTGTCCCCCAAAGACATGGCCGTCGTTCGGTCCCTCGTGGCGGAAGAATCGATCGTCGCCGACGCTTGATTCGCTTCAGCCGGAGCGTTTGGCCACGGCTTCGAGCACGTCGACATCCCGCACGCCGTCAGCCTCCGCGCGATACGAAAGCACGATGCGATGCCGCAACGCCGGCACGAGCATCGCACGCACATCATCCACATCCGCCGCGGCTTCTCCACGCAACGCCGCCCGCGCTTTGGCGGCCAGAACGAGCGCCTGCGATCCGCGAGGTCCCGCGCCGTAGCGCACGTAGTCCTTCACTTCCCGAACGATCTTGTCCCCGGTTGGTCGCGTCGAACGGCTCAACGCAACCGCCAAATTCACCGCTTCATCCGTCACCGGAATACGCGGAATCAGCTTCCCAATCGCCACGACATCCGCGCCGTGAAGCACCGGTTCGATCGTCGGCATCGCCCCGCTCGTCGTCCGACGCGCCACTTCCCGCTCCTCCGCTTCACTCGGATATCCGACGTGAATCTCCAGCAAAAACCGATCGAGCTGCGCTTCGGGAAGCGGATACGTTCCTTCCTGTTCGATGGGGTTTCTCGTGGCAAACACCTGAAAAGGCTCGGGCAATTTATGCGTTTCCGTGCCGACAGTGACCTTGCGCTCTTGCATCGCTTCGAGCAACGCGGCTTGGGTCTTCGGTGGCGTGCGGTTGATTTCGTCGGCCAAGATCAAGTTGTGGAAGATCGGCCCGGGCATGAACTTCAACGACCGACTGCCGTGTTGCTCGTGAAGAACATCCGTTCCCGTGATGTCCGCAGGCAGCAGATCCGGCGTGAATTGTACGCGTCCGAAAGAAAGATCGAGCGCCTTGGCGAGCGACGCGACGAGCAGCGTCTTCGCCAAACCCGGCACACCCACGAGCAGCGCGTGTCCTCGCGCCACGAGCGTCACGAGCATCGCTTCGATCACCGCGTCTTGTCCGACGACGACCTTCGCTACGGCCGATCGTAAGGCAATCGCCGACAGGCGTGTTTTTTCGAGCAATTCGACATCTGCATCCGTCACTTGCCCGAGCTTTGAGCTTTCATTCGTCATGCGCGCCAAGGCCTCGTACCGCGGGTCTCGACAACGAGCAAGCACCGCGTGCCAATCATTGCTCGACGAGGTCCGATCGTGGGATAGTCGCCGGCAATGCCGCCGAAAAGTGAATCCCGCGAAGCCAAAGAACCGCGGGACGTCGTGCCTCCCGCGTCCGCGACACCCATCCCCGTTGCTGCTGCCGCCGCGACCGAGAACGAAGAGCGTCCGCCTGAACGATCCGCGTCGAATCGCGCGACGAACAAGAGCGAAACACCCTTGGAAGTTCCCGTGACCGCGCCGCTCGAATCGGTGCGCTTGCGCGAAGAACCCGCGCCGCCTGCGCCAAGTGCTCCGCGATCCGGGCCGTGGAGGTCCTACAAAGAGATCCTGGCCAAACTCTCGCAACGGGTCCTCGATGCTCAAAAACCGCTGCGAATCTTGCAAGCGCTGCGTTGGGACGCATCGGTCGAAGAACAGTTTCTCCGAGGCAAACAGCGCGACTTGCCCAAGGTCACCTACGCATCATCGGACCTGGGTTTCGACGCCGACGCGAAGATCGCCGAGTTCGATGAGATCTTGCGTGATTGTGAACGCGAGCTTGGGGAACAGGATCGCCTGGGGCGTATCTTGCGACAAACCGCGATGGAGTACCGCGACGTCGTGGGCATGCTCAAGGCGCGAGGGAAACGCGACTTTTACAAGTATTCGCGATCGCTCTACGGGTCCCCGAAAGACAAACTTCCGGACGGACAAACCAGCGTTCGCGACATGGGCATCATTCTGTACGACGTGCTCACGGCGATCGGTGGCGAACGTCTCGGGCCGCCCGAGCGGCGTGAGATCACGGCGGAGATGGCGGCGCTCGACCTCAACGCTCGATTCGATCGATTCTTCGGCAGCGCCGCGATCCGCGTGCAAGTGGACGATTCGATCCTCGCCGATGCCGCCGCGGGCAGCGATTACGTGAAAATCCGCAGCGGCGCGACGTTCTCCACGCGCGACCTCGATATCCTCGAAGCGCACGAAGGTTGGGTGCACGTCGCCACGAGTTTGAACGGGCAAGCGCAACCCGTAGCGCGATGGCTCGCCAAGGGGCCTCCGCGAACGACGGCGGTGCAAGAAGGGCTTGCCGCCTTGGTCGAGATCTTCACGTTCCGTTCGTCGCCGCGGCGCGCGAAGAAATTGAACGATCGCATTCTGGCGGTCGACAAAGCGGAAGACGGCGCGAATTTCTTGGATTTGTTCGAATGGTATCGGACCGAAGGGTACGACGAGGACGAATGTTTCCAAAATGCGCGTCGAGTTTTTCGGGGGGGACTCTTGGAAGGCGGGGCGCCCTTTACGAAGGATGCTTGTTATTGCAAAGGCATCGTCCTGAATTACGCCTTCATGCGCGCCGCCATTCAGCAAGATCGCGCGGCGCTCATTCCGTTTTTATTCGTGGGCAAAGTCGCGCACGAAGACGTGCCCGTGTTGTATGCCCACGTGACGGACGGGATCGTCAAGCCTCCACCGCATTTGCCGCAGATCTTTGACGATATGAATGGTTTGGCCATTTGGATCTGCTACTCGTCGTTTTTCTCGCGGCTCGGATCGGCGGCGATCGCCGATTATTACAGCAAACTCATGGCGGTTTGAGGCGTAACCATGGCCCGAGACAAACCTCGCCGGCGACGTCTTTCGCCCTGGATCGTGGCTGTCGGTCTTTTTGCTTCGCTCAACTATTTCGGATGTGCCGAACCGCTCCCGCCAAAGAACCCGCAGGAGGCCTTGCAGCGCGGCCAACCCATGGCGGCCTTGCGTTTGGCTTATTATGGCAAACCTGAGGAAAAAGCCGCGGTCGTTCGTCGTATTCTCCAGACCTACGACCCGGAAGTGGCCGTGGAGCCCGTTTCGGACGACGAACTATTGAAGGGTTTGGATGGCCCGACGGTGCGGCAGCTCAGCCGCTTGGCGATCGTCGTTCGCGTGACCACGAAGAAAAAGCCGCCGAAAGAGGGCGGTTATTCGGCGCTTCCGTTTCACACGGCGGTGGCTATCGAAGGACCCGAAGCCGCATTGTGGCGCCACGGAAGGGGTGGCCAAGCTCTGTCGGCATTTACCGGCGAAGATTATCCCCTGGGCCGCTCCGAAACGACGTGGCAAAGCCGGCGGGCATTCGAGATTCGCTCGGTCGGTGATGCGATCATCGGAATCATCTTGTTTCCCGGCTTGATCATCGATGCATTACCGACATCCACCACGACGGCTTATCCGCCCACGAAAGACGAGATTCTCGCGACGGCTCCTCGCGCGGCTCAGGCCGAAGAACGATTGGCCGACGTCAATACCGACGACCGATCCGTTTCCTACGTTATTTTTCGTAAACCCGTCGATCCGCAGCAACCGTTTGATTTGCAAATAGCCGTATCCGTCGGCGAAGGCACGGCACTCGGCCGCGCATCCATCCGCATTCCATTGCCTCCCGCTCCCACGCTCGAGGAGCGGATTCGTTTGGCCGGACATACCCGACGGATCCTCGAAGACCGAGACGTCGTATTCGATTCCGACGGGTCGCACGCGGGTAACTATTGGTGTCAGCCTGATTCGATGATTGCGGAGAGCGGCCTGGAAGACTACCTCGGCAAGTGCAAATCCGTTCCGTTGGTGACGCCCGGTTCGACGCTCATGCCTTGGATTGGCCTGCAATTGCCGACGCGCCCGCAGACGCTCGGTACGTACGCCACGAGTGAAGCGAAGCGACCTTCATGGGCGCCCACGACGCCGAGGTTGGCGTGGCGAACTCTCGAGGCTTTGCCGAAAGCCAAGGCCGATGCCGATGCACGATTTCTCGCTTGCCGATTGATGGTTCCGCACGACAAACATGGCTCCGCGGCCAAGTCGACGACGCTGCAAAACCAAGCCGTAGGGGATCGAGTGTTGAATGGTTTGTCTTCACAACCTGAAGAGGTGTTTTTTTCGCAGATCCTATGGCCGGCCAACGGATCGATGACCTTCACGTTCAAGAATGACAAATCGCCCAAGTTCTCCGAGCTCGTCGTGCGTCGGAATGGTACTGAAATCCAAACCCAATTCGTGCCCGCGACTGCGGACGCGGCGACGTGTTTTGCCCTCGACCGGGAAGGAATCGAAACCGCGTTTTCCTCGGCGTGGGCCTTGGCGACCGACTCCATCGATGTCGCCGAGAAGACGCCCGTCCGGATTCGTCCGGGCGAACCTGATTTGGGGTATTCGTCGTCGAAGTTGGCTCCTTTGGCGGCGCGCGTCGCCGAGTGTGCGACTTGGGTGGGTTGGGATGATCCGCGGGTGATCGAGCTGGTGGACCGGCGCGATCGTCAGGAAAAACGTTTCGGAGAGGTGCTCGTGCAAGCGGTGAAGGGTTTGGCGGCAAAGAAGGGGCCGCCGAATCCTCAATCCAAATTGCGCATTGGGGAGGCCTCCGTGGGTTGTCGGGGCGCGGGAAAACGATGTCGAATCGTGAATCCAACGGAAAACACAGGCGATGAGCCGCTGCTGCCGTACCATTCACCGGTGGTGGTGTTTGCCGACGGGCGATATGTTCGGATCACGCGTTCATTCGACCGAATCGCTCCGAAGACCACGCAGAACGTCGAAATGGACTTTGAACGACCCGATGCGGGCGCGGTGCCTCTGGGCATCTTCATGGAGGACGCGGATCGTATCGAAGCGCGCCTATTCTCGGTCGATTCCAATCTCTGATTTTTCGAACGTCCCTTGCGTGGGCGCGCCGGTTGTGTGATTCTCACCTTGGAAATGGATATCCGCACGCTTTTGCTCCCCGACACCGTCCTCGTCGCCAATCCGCACCGTTACGATTACATTCATCACTTCGAGCTTCGCCGGGACGGCAGCGTCGAAATGGTGGACGGGGCTTGCCAAGCGCTGCGGCGAAGAATCATCGGTCGGTACGAGATCGTGATTCACGACGCCCTCGAAGGTGAGGTGCGATTTCACGATGTACGCGATGTCGATCCTTATGAACGTAGCCCGGAAACGCGGGATATCGAGCCATTTTCGGTGCATGTCGTGGTCGAAGCGGGGCCTTTTGCCCACGAGTGTGAGACGGTCTGGCATGTAAAACCCAACGAAGAGCCCTACGTCATCCACCCGTCGCGGCTTGTGTTTGCGTTTGATCCGCTCGGTATCGGGGCCCAGCCATTCCCGGAATTTCCCCCTGAAGCGCTCGAGATTCCTGAAATCAAGAACTTCGTCGAATCGCATCGACGCAGCGTCGAGTCGTCCCGAAGGTATTACGTCACCCGGGATCGCGTGGAGTTACCTTTTCACGAACTGCAGAAGCTCGGCTTACCGCCGGACCGGGTCGTGCCGCTCTCCGTTTCCGAATAGGTGGTAGCTTCGACGACCACGCGTTGACGGCCGTGTTTTCCAGCGGTTCGTAAAATTGATCCGCCGACGCATATTTTCGTGAATGTCCGCGGGATCTCAGCAACGAACGGTTGAGTTTCGTGGCGGAGGGACGGCGTATGACAATTCGTAGGTTGAAGTATCGTCGGCGTGATAGCTCATCGCAACGCAATGTGCATCCGATGCCCGGTTATCGGTACGAGCCGATTCGAAGAAGCGCTTCGCCCCGGCACACCAACGCGCCGGTGGAAACGCCCCGTATCCATGCTCAACTCCGCCACCGCATCGTCGATACCCGAACGGTGATTCGTATGGAGGGAGATTCGATTGCCTATTTTTGGGCCCTGGAGACGGAGACGGCGATTGGTTACGAGACCTTGGTCAAGAATTGGCGCGATTTTTCGCGGGCATTGCGGCACGACGCCAAAGCCGCTCGATGGTTGTCGGGCTCCGCTGCCGCGCAATGACCGGGGAGGTTTTTCCGGGCGCCACCATTGACGCCACATGCGCTCATCCGCTTCCGCGTTGGTTGTTCTTTTGCCATTCTCGATTGCGCATGAGTAACGACAAACCTTCGCGTAACGAGCTCTTCACGGTAAAACCCGACATGTCGATCCCCAATTCGACGATCATCCTGGCGATTGCGGGTTGAATCCCGGTGAGCATGACTTCGGCTCCGAGCAAACGGCCGACACTCGCCGCCCGTAAAAGCGCATCGGCGACGTCGCTATCGACGTGGGGCACGCCGGTTACGTCCAAAATGGCGACGGTGGCTTGTTGCTCGACCACGCCTCGGGCCAATTCTTCGAGGATACGCACGGCGCGACCTTGATTGATGTTTCCAATGAGCGGCATGAGCAGTGCGCCTTTTCCGAACGGAATGAGGGGGCTGGAGAGCGCGCGAATGATTTCTTCTTGCGCGGCCAGCGTGCTCTCGGAAGCGGCGGCTCGACGTAATGCTTCGTCGGCCCTTTTTCGAGCCGAGATGTCCAAATACACGAATTGAATCGCCGGCGATCCTTCGTACGTCACGGGTTGATTAAATACCTCCACGTCCACCATTTCGCCGTCGGCACGTAAAATGCGGCTCTCCACGGACGGCACGATATCGTTGGCCTGATCGACCATTTCGATGTGCGTCACCATGGCGTCCAAGGCATCGGGATGGGTGAAGGCCAAAAGATCTTTACCCGCGAGTGTATTCGGTCCCAAAACCCCGAGGAGCCGTTGCATGGCCGCGTTGGCATAAATAATCGTTCCCGAGCGGTGAATACATATTCCCAGCGGCGCGCGCTCCACGATGGATCGATATTGTTCTTCGCTTTCTTTTAATGCCCGATCCGCCCGCAGTTGTTCGGTCACGTCCCGCAATACGCCCACGACGCGGTCAATTTGTCCGTCCGACGTGCGGACTACGATGGCCGAAATCAAAATATCCACGAGCTCGCCATTTTTCTTGACGAACTGATAGGCCACGTCGCGCACGTAGCCGGTCTTGAACATCAGCGGTATGTGCACGGAAATCGCCGCTTCGCGCGATGCGGCCGTCATGAATTCCACGGACTTGCGTCCCAGGGCTTCGGCGCGAGTATATCCGAGAACGCGTTCCCATTCCTCGTTCAATTCAATGAGGCGCCCTTGCGCGTCGATTGAATGCATCATGATCGGAGCCCGATCGTAGAGCAGACGATAACGCCGCTCCGCCGCCGCGTGCTCTTCGAGAACCTCGGACATCTTGCGGTCGTAGGCATCAATCACCATGGCTGCGAGCTCTTCGATGACCTGCGTCAGTTTCTCGAGGTCGTCATAGAAGTCCATGTCCGGGTAGGTTTGTCGAAGCACTCGAACCATCGCGCGCCGCGGCATTGCCACGATCATCAATGCGTCGCGAAGGGAAACGCCCTGCTGATGACGTTGCGTAACCAAGGCGAGTATCGAGCGCTGCACCACGTCGGCCTTGGGGTCGTCGTAGGCCAGCAGCAGCAACCCCACGATTCGGCCCGCGGACTCCGCGCGTTTGTCCGGTGATAACGTCCGATAGAATGCGTTGAGCTCCCCGAGCGCAACGAAGACTTCTCTCTCCACGGCCGGACGGTTGAGATCCAAGAGGGCTCGAAAGGACATGTCCACCACAGCGCGCGACCCTTATCACGGGTTCATCTGGGGGGGAAGCGACAAACTTCACGTTTGGAACTCCAAAAGTTCAGCTCACCGAGCCGCTCTTTCACCATCCGTCGAACGACAGCGCTGATTTTCGCCAATCGGATCAAAATCCCGCTTCCCTTACCGGCTGACTTTTTGGTAGGCTCATTCCGCACGAACTGCCACGGGCCGGCGCTTTCGAGTCTCGCGATGTCGACGTTGACCAAATCCGAAGCTGAACGAGCTGCGATGCGACTCGCAAGTGTCACACCCGCAGGCGCGGTTACGTCCGTCAGCGAATTCGGAGCAACGATTCCTTCCGTCCCACCCGATCGACCGCTCGTGATTCCGCCCGCGGATGGGGATCGTTTCATTGGAATGGAGATCGACCATTTTCGAGTGGAGCGGCGAATTGGTGTCGGCGGGATGGGGACCGTGTACCTGGCCCACGATATGTCGCTCGATCGTCCGGTGGCGCTCAAGGTTCTTCCGGACGAATATGCCGTCAATCCCGAAGCGCAAGAACGTTTCATTCATGAAGCACGGGTGCAAGCGCGGCTCGTGTCGCCGCATATCGTGCGCATTTATTATATCGGCCGCGTTCCTCAAGGTGATGACAGCGGGCGCAAATCTTTGTATTTCGCCATGGAATTCGTCGATGGTGGGTCGCTCGAAGGGCGCGTCGAACGCCAGGAAAAACTCGATCCGGAAAAGGCACGTATTTGGATGATTCAAGCGGTTCGAGGGTTGCGGGCGGCGTATTCCGCGGGCCTCGTTCATCGCGATATCAAACCGGGCAATTTGCTCGTCGATCTCAACGAAACCCTCAAGATTGCCGATTTTGGTTTGGCCAAGTCAACGGGCAACAAACCAAGCTCGACGTTGGCCGGTATGATCGTCGGCACGCCGCTGTATATTTCGCCCGAACAAGTCAACAGCCTCCCGCTCGACCATCGCGCCGACATGTATTCACTCGGGTGCACATTTTTTCACCTCATTACGGGAAAACCTCCCTTCGAAGGTGAAGCTCCGTTCGACGTCATCACCAAACATTTGCGCGACACGCCGCCGTCGATGCTCGAAGTTCGCCCCGATATTTCCCCGCGGTTTGCCATTATCTTCGATCGTTTGCTGGCGAAAAATCCCGTCGAACGGTATGCGAGCCACGAAGAGCTCATCGCCGCGCTCGAAGCCGCTGCTCCGGAAAATATCGAATACGCCGGCTTTTGGATGCGCGGCGCAGCGGTCGTCATCGACGGCCTCATTGCCAGCACGCTCGTCGCTTTGCTTCAATGGCCGGGGATTTTTGTGTTTCTCGCGTATTTGATCATCGGCCACGGCCATTTCGGACAAACGCTCGGCAAACGAGCCTTGCATATCGAAGTGTGCCGCCTCGATGGACGCAAATTGGGTATCGGACGCGCCATGATTCGCACGCTCGCGACTTTGTGGGGGCCGATCTTCCTTGGGCTGCTCATCTTGTTGACGCAGGGGATTTCGGCCCTCACCAATTCGATTGGCAAACTCGCCGAGCTTGCGGAAGCCAAGGCGTTGCTCGGGCCGATTGTCGCGACGTACGTTTTGCACACGCTCGTGTATGCAGCCGGTATCGCCCTGGCGGCGTTTAATCGACGCCACCGGGCGTTTCACGATTATTGCTCCGGATCGCACGTGCTCTACAAATTCCGCGCGCCGAAGTTATCGAAATCGCATCATTGATCGCCCGATGACGCGTGTGCTTTGCGTGTCACCGATACGCTTCATTCCGCGAGAGCGTATCGATCCTTTTCCACGGCACGCACTCGAGCGGTCGGCGTTCCCGCATGCGCGCGTAGATGTTTGCGAATGGCCGAACGCACCATGCCTACGGGATCTTTTGCTTTGAACTCGAACAGGTTTTGCTTGGTAATGCCGGCGTGAATTTCGGCAGCGGTTTGCGCCGTATTTGCGGATCGCAATACGGCGACGGTTGCATCGAGAATGGTCGTGCGTTTCGAAGTCATGACGTTCCCCAATTCTTTCATGTTTTCGCCGTGTTCGTCACGGCCATTGACAAGTTGTTTTCACCTTCTTTGGAATGGAGTTCGTATAGGTGCGCGCGCGTCATGACGGTCTCCGTACCACGCGATGCCCGCGCAAAGCAACGTTAGCTCGGCGCAACGTTTCCGCCCAACCTTCCTCTGTCCCGATGTTTTTGGGATCGCCGTACAATCCGAATCGTTCTTCTTGTTGGGTGAGTCGGGCGAATTTTTCCCGCAATGGGTAATCTTGGGCCAAGAATTCCTCTTTGCGGTGCAAAAGGGGGCGATTTTTCGATGCGCGATAATCACGATGGTCGATACGAAACGTCTGCAATGGGACGCTCAGCGAAGATGCCAGCACCGGATGCGGATCATCGTCGAAATTCGGATATGCCAAATACGACACTCGCGGCTCATGGCGGCATAATTTGATGACCGTCGCGTCGTCCACGCTTCCTATGTACCGCCGGGCGCATCCTTCATACAGGCGCAACGCAGTCGGTAATGAATGCAATGCCGATAGATGCAGGTAGAGCGCAGTCGGGGTCTGTTTTCCCAGGGGACACTCTCGGATGTGGCGATCCAAGGCCGCGACGTCGCCAATCGAAAACAAGAGAGCATCGGCCAATTCGCAGGCGGATTGATAATGCGTGAAAAAAGCGCGTACGTCGAGCTGCACGTCACGCGGTAATTCCGACCATTTGGGGCGCTTGTCAAAACGACTCAATGCCAGATACACGAGCAAATCTTGTGTTCGCTGGTGTTCCACGTCAGCCCATTGCGAATCGCCGACGACGGATCGCAGCAGTCGAAATGCTCGGCCCAAACTCCCGAATACCGTTTCGATCTCTTTTGCCTGCACCAATTCCGTCGTATCGGGAAGACGTCCTCGCGCGCCCAAAAACTCCAGCAAGGGGCGAAGCAGTTCCTTGTGCTCGTCATACAGCGCATCCGTGCGGCGAATTCGTGGAATCGCCAATGGCCTTCGATAACGCGACAATAGAAACGTTTGTTGCGCATGTGCATCACGAAAAACATAAAACACGCCTGGCCCGGCGGGCACAGCGTCTCGCTCCAGGGTTTGCTGAATCCAGCTTCGCAGTTCGTCTTGTTGATAAAGTTTTTGAAACGTGCCCAAACGCGTGACATAGCCGTCTTCGAATACACTGGCTCCGGCGGCGGCTTTCGCCTCGATCGCCAATCGTCCCGCGACGATTAAAATGCCTTCGGCAAAACTCCACGCCTGACGCAAGACGTCCGCACGCTCGGACGAATCTTCAATGACATTGACCACATATCCCAGATTCACAACATCCGATGACGTTCGCTCCCCGTCGGGTCGAAATACCGGGTCCCACCCTTCGCAGGCGATTCCGCGCCCGCAAAGTTGTCGCACATCTTCCCCACGCCCGCAGCCATAATCCAAAACACGCGTGCCCGGACGTACCAATCCATCTTCGAGCGCCAAACGAATCGGTCTCGAAACGTCATGCCGATGCAATGCTGCCTTGTGCCGCTGTATCTCGACCATCTGCGCAAAGCTCTATTCTTCCAATCCGACTCGGCGCAACAATTCACGAATGTTCTTAATTTGCTTGTCCGCGAAAAGGTACCCAATCCCTCGATAGAGGTGCAGCCGAAATTGAGTGGTCAATACGTCCTCCGAAATGTCGAGCCCGTCCCGTTTGCAGCGGGCTTTCAGCAGGGCCAGGTAGACGTCGTGGTGCGGCCCGCCAAACACCTTCCACGTCATTTCGACGTTGCTGTTCGACGGTATCTTCGCCGGCGGAGGAATGGACGGCTCAGCCAATGACGTGCAAAACGCCCAGCGGCACAACACGTTCCAATGCTTGATTCCCGTGCTCCGCTTCAGCTTGAGCAAATAATCACGTTCTACTTCGGATAACTTGATGTGTTCCAGCGACATATTCCGTCACCTCGACCCAAAGTATCCCGGAACCACGTTTGTCGCTCCGGAATGATCGTCGTATTCGAGCCGATACGTTCGCGCAATGTACGGCTCGAGCTTTTTATAAAGACTCGTGTCGATTTCTTCGTCAGTCGACAACAGAATCACTTGATGGCTCGCCTTGGGGAAATACCGTTCGACCAACAATTGCCGATGCGCCGAATCCAATCGTCCAAGGGGCGTGTCAATCACCACAGGCAACGGGCGCCCCGAAGCGCGCGTCAATCCCCAAATCGTCGAAATGGCGAGTAGTTGCCGTTCTCCCGCCGAAAGACGTTCCGGCGAAAGGTTTTTCCCATCGCGACCCAACAACGTCAAACCAAATGTTGCGGGATCGATGCGCAATCCGGCAATCAACGATTCTTTGCGCAGGATTTGTTGAAAACTATCCAGGATGAGTTCTTCCAATCGGTGAACATGATGTTGCACGACCTTGTCGCGAAAACGCGCAAACGTGCGACGCATCTGCTCCGAACGCGTCAAAATGCGCGCCGTGCGTTCTTCCTCGACGGACGTGACGAGCGCATCTTCTTTTTTCTTGGTGAGTGCGATCAATGTTTGGCGCACTCGGTCGAGCTTGTCATCAATTTCGCGCAGTTTTCGTTCCGCAGCTTCGAAACTCCGCAATGCATCCTTTCGCTCGGCTGCCGCTTTGGCAATGGCATCTTCATCCTTCGGGGCCCGTTCGAGTTTTCCTTCGAGTTTTTCGATCTCGCGACTGAGCATTTCAGCTTCGGTCACGCCTTGAAGAATGCGTTTTTTGGCGTCTTCTTGCAGCAGCGGAGGCACCGAAATCAACGTCGAGTATGCGTCGTTATTTAGATTCAAATACCCTCTGCGTTGGCTCGCTCGTTCTTCCCGGGCGCGTTCTTCGGAGAGAAAATCCCGCAAAGCTCGGAGAACTTTGTCCGTTGCTCCGGCTTTGCTCGCCGCGTCCAGCGTTTTCTTATCGCGCGCTTTGAGTAATTCGGTGACGTTGGTTGCTTGCGTATTCGCTCGCTCTGCTTTGGCATCGGCAATCACGAGGTCCAGCAAATCCGTGACCAACATCAACGGTGTGGCAAGGGCCGCGATATCGCGCAAGTCTTCATCGACCCGTTCGAGCTCCCGCTCTTTCGCTTCTTTGGTGCCTTCGAGTTCTTTTCGTTTTTTGAAGGCTGCGCCGCCGATTTGTTGATAACGCTCCTCCGCGCTTTTCAACCGTTTTGCCGCTCGGTCCAGCGTATTTTGAGCTGCCGCGCGATCTTGAACCAAATCGCTTTGTTCACTTTTTCGCGCCTCCAGCTCCGTCTCGAGCCGCGTCAATTGATCTTTTTCCACACCGCTTTTTTGCTCGGCTCGTTTTCGGCGTTCCAAAACCTGTAAGTCGGTCGTGATTTGATCGACCAGATCCAACCCCAGCAATGAATGCACGGCCGTGGACAATACCTCCGCCGACTTTTCCAAGTCCGCCAAGGATTCAATCTTCTCCCCATCGAAAAAGAAAAACCGTGACAAGCGCAGAGGTAAAATGCCTTCGATATGGTCCGCCCATTCTTCGGTCAAGACGGCATCCAGACCGCCGTCATGCCGCACCTCGAGGCGCTCCTTCTTCTCGCGTAATGTCCACGCCCGACGTACTTGGTAGGCGTGTTTCGTCCCTGCGGTCGTATGCGAAAATGACAAGGCAATCTCGGCGTGATCGGCGCCGTGACGATGTACCGAACGCCCCAGGAATTCATCATAAGCCAAATCCCCACGGTTCGAGCATTGCGCCAATTTCCCATACAGTCCGAGTTGCAAGGCATCGAGCAGCGTCGTTTTTCCGCCGCCGTTCATCCCGCCAATCAACACAATCGGTCGATGCGGCGAGGCGGGACGTAAATCAAGGCTTTGCCGATGCGCGTACAGCCCGAAGTTTTGAAGAACGAACTCTTCCAGAATCATGTTGTTTCGGCTCGTGAACGGCGAGAAGAACGAGGTTTGGCGGCGGGAACGTTGTCAAACAGTCCGGGCTGGACCGCAGGTTTGTCGTTCTGACCTTCTTTGCGGACCTTCTGCAAGTCTTCGCGTTCTTTCCGCACCGGATCCAGTTTTCCCATTTTGTCGTGTTCGAACGTCGTTGCGTCCTCTTCGTTTTTGAACACGTGTTTGCGCAAAGACTTTTCCAGCTCCTCGTACAATCCCGCCCGGCGCGCCATCGAGCGGAATTTCCGTTCGACGTCCAATAGTTCTCGCGCCAAACCAAATCCCGTTTCGTCGTTTTCGTCGCGAACCTCTTCCTCGCACGCTTCACGCAGCAGACGCATTTCATCCGCGCCAAACACCGGGTTGTCATCGAGTGGTGCGCCCGGATAAACCGTCCCCGTCACCTCTTCATAAATCTTCGGCAACGTGTCTTCGACTTCGTGTTTGTCCACGACCCATACGCGTCGGATTTCTTGCAATTCCGCCTGCGAAATCAGCTCGATCGCACGCACGTGCGCCGGTCCGTGAGCGCGTACCCACGTCTGCGCCTCCAGCAACTTGCGCAACCATGTCTCGCGCGACGACTGCGTGTACGGACCGTGGATGATGCGTTGACTGCGCGTGTCGATTTGCACGAGACCCGTCAAGCGGCGGAAGTCACGCAGAGGTTTGTCATCCTGAACATCGAGTTCGTTGCGCAGGGCCAAGAGCGGCGACATCCACTCTTTTTCCTCGTCGTTTTGGATCATCGCCTGCATCGACTTGTCGTGTTCCACAAGCGTGCACACCCAGCACCCGAAGCGACTGTCGCCGCAACTCGGTGTGGACGAATCGACCACCAAAGGACACTCGCCGTCTTCGGATGCGCCTTGGTACATCGTCAGCAAGTCCTTGTTGCTCCAGCCCCAAGGGTTTGTCACTTGCATCAAGTACATCCACACATCGTCGTTGGTCCACGCGTCGATGGGCGAGTACACCAGCGAGTTCGGCAAGGCTCCGTTGGGGCTCAAACGATCGCGGACACGCTGTTGTTCGAGCTTGTTCATCGACCGTGCGCGCATTTGGCTTTCGGCTTTTCGTGTGCCGAGGACGAGGATGCATTCGCCGTTGGCGCGAACGACGTTGCTGATGAACGCGTTGGAAGGCCGGATTTTGAGGCGTTCGGTGCACCAACGAAACTTGGGACGAGGTGCGGGGTAACCTTTGCCGATGAGGTTGACCCAGAACGTATCGAGGATGTCGGGCGTGAGTCGATGCGGTTCGATGGGCATTTGCCGTGCGCGGGCGGCGGCACGCATCGTGTCGAGCGATTGGGTCACCCACGCGGCGACGATGGGATTTTCGACGAGCGTATCGGTGCTGATGACGTGCACGGGCTTGGTGCGTTCGTTCGGGGACAAACCTTCGAGGGCGAGCCAAACGAGTTGCAGCGTGGCGGTGGAGTCTTTTCCGCCGCTGTAGCCGACGACCCAGGGAAAACCGTCGCTGCGGTAGAGATCGCGGATTTCGTCGAGCAACGCTTGGATGGTGCGTTGAAAGCCAAGCGCGTCGAAGGCGGAGGTGTGCATGTTGGACCCTCAAGCGATGGATTGGCATGAGAAACCAATCCCCGAGAGGGGGCCTCGCACAAATTTTTTACCGAGACAAGGTTTGGCTAGAAAAAGATTCGAATACGAGTCGGCCGAACAGTAATGGGTTTGGCCGAACGGACGATTATGCGGGAATCCCTGGGATTTGAAGAGGCGGAGGCTTGAAAACCTCGCGGTAATGCCACCGCAAAAAGTCGATGCGAGGCTGGTGTGCGGGGTCGAGAGGTAGTAAATCGAGGTTTGCCCGATGAGAACGCAGCAACCAGCTGCGAACGGCGTCGCTTGCGCCATTGAGTTCGCCGCTAAAAATCACTCGGTACACGCTGTCGGCAAAAACCACCGTAAACGCTCCGGCGTCAAACAGTTTGTGGTGCAACGAGCAGAGCGCCATTCCGTTGCAAACTTCATTGGGCCCGAGCATTTGCACCCAACGGATATGGGCGGCTTCGAGCCCGACATGTTTTCCTGCCAAACGCGCGTCGAATCCGCACACGGCGCATCGGTGCGCATAAGCATTCAGTACGTTGGCTCGGAATCGCGGGTCCCTGATGCCTTTTCCAATGCCGGTGACGTCCAAATTCAGGCCCACTTCGGCGGCAATTTCCTCGTGTCGCGTATCCGGAAAGTGTCGCACCAGCAATTCACGCGCGACATCCCGCAGCAATTTGGGATTGGAAACCAGTTTGTCGAAGACTGCCGATGTCAGCCCACCATGTGCAAACCTGTGGCGCATTTCAGTGATTGTGGGTTCGGATGTTTTTCCCTTGCGCGCGGTGAACGTGTTTGCATTTTCGACGGTCCACAGTCGACCATCGTCGTCGTTCTGCAAATACCAAAATGGATACGAGGCGGAGTAGGTGACGCGATGGGGACCGAATTCGCGAAGCAGCGAGATGAGTCTTGGTTCAATCTCGACAAACGACAGCAAACGTCGGCCTTCTCGTTGCGCGTATCCCAATGCGAGCAGCAGCAGCAAGGGCTTGTTGACGGCGCGTTTTCCATCCTCGGGATGTTCGTACACGCGAATATGCCGAAAGGTCTCGATGACTGCGTCGTCATCCATTGGATTGCGTGAATTCATGCGCGTCCCTGGCAAGTCAATCAAAGGCCAGTGTCGACGATTGCATGAATTGCAGCCGATCGTCAACGGCTGTGAGGCAGAGGATTGGATGAGATGGACCGCGTGAAAGACAAACGAATGAAATCAACCCCCGTCTACCTCGATCATGCCGCGACAACGCCGATCGATCCGCGTGTGCGGGACATCGTAATGCGTTTCATGACCGAGGAATTCGGCAACGCAGGCAGTCGCACGCACGAGTACGGCGCACGCGCGCAACAAGCCGTTCAGCACGCGCGCGACCAAGTCGCCGCGGTTGTCAAGGCCAAACGCGACGAGGTTTTTTTCACGAGCGGCGCGACGGAGAGCAACAACCTCGCGATTTTGGGTTTGGCGCCGCATGGGGAAGCCACGGGACGAAAACACATCGTCACCACCGCCATCGAGCACAAAGCGGTCCTCGAACCGGTGCAAGCGCTGGCCACGCGCGGGTTTGACGTGACGTTTGTCCCTCCCACCGCCGGAGGTTGGGTCGATCCGGATGCCATTCGCGGGGCGTTGCGCAAGGACACGCTGTTTGTCTCGGTGATGCATGTGAACAACGAAACCGGAGTGATTCAACCGATCGACGACATCGCCAAACTGCTCGCGGGGCACGAAGCGTTTTTCCATGTAGACGCAGCGCAAGGATTTGGGAAGTGTAAAGTTTCTCTTGAAGAACCGCGTATCGACCTCATCAGCGTCAGCGCTCACAAGATTTACGGTCCGAAAGGCGTCGGGGCGCTCGTTGCTCGGCGCCGAGGGTTCGGCCGGGTACCGCTGACGCCGCTGATGTTTGGTGGAGGTCAGGAGCGAGGTGTTCGTCCGGGCACTGTACCGGTGCCGCTGGTGGTGGGGTTGGGTTTGGCGGCGGAGTTGGCCTTGCGGGAAGCGGACAAACGGCGGACAGGGTACGAGCGGACGCGTCGCGAGGTGCTCGAAGCGTTGGCGCCATTGGATCCGGTGGTGCATGGGGATCCTTTGCGCGCGGTGCCGCACATCCTGAATCTGCGTTTTCGCGGGGTGGATTCCGAGGCGTTGATGGTGGCGTGGAAGGAGTGGGTTGCGGTGTCGAACGGTTCGGCGTGTACATCGCACCGCTACGAGCCGAGCCACGTGCTCACGGCGATGGGTTTGTCGGCGGAGGCGATTCAGGGAGCGGTGCGGTTGAGTTGGGGGTGGGAGGGCGTCATGCCAAACTGGGGTGCGTGTGTCGACGCAGGTTTGCGTTTGACGAGGAAATAGGAGGCGCATGTGGCCGGATATCGCGTGGATGAAGAACTGTTGGATACGCCGATGTACGAGGAGATCACGAAGCGATTTCGGATTTCGAAAGAGCGCCTCGTGGAATTGATGAACGAGAATGATGTGGAGCCCCAGGTTTTTGAGAAACTGATGTATTTGGTATTGGCTCGATATCGCTCCCTCGACGTATACGGGAGCAAGGCTGCATTGCAGCGCGAAATCGAATCATCGATCGAAGAAGCGACCAATCAAGACAAAGAAGACGAATCGTATGTGGCTTGAAAAGGTGACGCTCACCAATCTCTTCTGTTATCACGAGGAAGTCACCTTCGAGTTTGGGCTTCCAGCGGGAGCGGGGGACCCAAAGCACATAGCGATCGTCTGGGGGCGGAATGGCTATGGGAAAACGAGCTTTCTTACAGGCATGAAGTTATTGGTCGGGGGTGTGTATGACAAACTTCGTGAAACGGTATTGAATGGACGCAAGTTGAGTGTGTCGCAATATCTTCTTGGCTGGGGTGACGAGTGGTCCGGTATCGTCAACAGTCTTGCTTGGCGCAAAGCTCGCACAGACATTCGAGTCGCCGTCAGCGCTATTTGGCATGACGCGAAAAACGGTCGCGTACGTATAGAACGCGAGTGGACGATCGCTAAGAAAACCCAAGAATACCAGGAAAGTCTTACGATTACGGGCGCCGACGGTCGCGCTTGGGTAAACGATGAAGCGACGATTTACCTGAGCACGATATTCCCCACCGATTACATTGATTTCGTCATGTACGACGGCGAGCAAATACAAGAATTGGCGGATAGTAATGAGCAAACTCGAATTGATGCAATGGAAAAATTGCTCGAGATTCGACCTTTGCATCAATTGCGGCAAAACTTGAAGACTGCACGTACGAGCTGGAACCACGTGGCGAATGTGCGCGACGCAAAGAACGAATTTGCCGAGTTCGACGCGAGACATAGAACCCTCGAGGCACAACTGGTTACACTTCAAGGCAAACTCGAGGGGGCTACAGAAGAACGCACGCGGCTCGAAGCGGAGAAGGAACGTCTCGACGCGGAGATTCGTCAGATTCAGGAAAGCAGTCCGACGGAAGATCGGGCACGACTCATTGAGCGTCGGCAACGACTCAAACAAGAGTTGGACAGCGGGTTAGCGACCATTGCGGTGATATACTTGGCCGACGCGCCGCTCTTGTTTAACCGGGCGGTTGTGCATGAAACTGCGAGTGCGTTGCATGTGGACCGCGAGGATGCTGCACAGCGTGCGCAACACGATCAGCTCACCCAGCTGCAGGAAGAACTTCCCATCCAAGTTTTTGATCTGGGACGCCACAGTCAGCCGCCGCTCACGGATGCGCAGAAACGCTTTTACAAGGACAAATTGCAGAAGCAATTGGATGGGCACAAGAGCGATCAGCCGGCAGGTCGCTTTACCCTCGATCTTACTCCTGTGGTTCGAGAACAGATTTACAAAAAATTGCAGCGCTTTGCGGATGACGACAATATGCGGCGAGAGCGTTTGAGTTTCCTGCGCGGATATCTTGACCAAAGGGCGGAGCTGCGAGAAGCCGAAGCCAAGTTGAATGATCTGAGTGACCTTACGGTGGAGAAGCAAAAACAGGCAAATGATTTGCGAAACCAAGCAGCGGAGAAGGACAGAGAAATTAAAGAAAAGAGCGAGCTGATTGGTCACCTTGGAAGTCAGATCCGAAGTTGCCAGAAGGAAATTGGCAACTCGAATGAGGGATTGGAACGCCAACGCGAAGTGGTTGATTTGGCCGTGCGTTATTCGCGACGTTCAAAAATGGCCGAAAATTTGTTGACATTTGTTGACGAATTCACCCGTGAGGTCAAGAAAACGCGGCGCGCAGCGTTGGAGGAGAAAATCAATGAACATTGCGGCCAGCTTCTGAGTTCGAATGCATTGATCAAGCGAGTAAAACTCGATGAAAACTTTCGCATGACTTATCACAGCGAAGGCGGCGTGTTGATTGGCAAGAAAAACATGTCGGCGGGTATGCGGCAACTTCTGGCGACGGCACTTCTGTGGGCCCTTGCCGAAGAGTCGGGGCTTGAATTGCCCGTTATTGTTGACACGCCATTGGCTCGACTCGATCGTGAACATCAAGCCGTCTTGTTGAGGGAGTATTTTGCCAAGGCGTCGCATCAAATGATCCTTTTGCCGACCGATTCCGAAATCGACGACGAAAAATTCAAGTTCATCCAGCCCTTTGTTTACCTCGAACACGTGCTGAAGAACGATGAAGGCAATGCCGCGATGCTCATTCGCAAGTCAACAAGAGAGAGGCGTCAGAAATGAGTTCTGCGGTTCGAGTCAAGACGACTTCGGAAGATGAAGAAATCATCCAATCCGTACGGGAAGCGTTTGCCGGCAGAAATTACACCAACATTGGGTTGGACAAATGGTACGTTCTGCGCCTTGCATTGATGTTTTCGTTGTCGCAAGATGGGGATCCCCTCGATTTGCCGGTTGGTAGCAAGTCGAGCGGTAGTGATTATCGACTCGCCCAATTGACTGGTGAGGGAAAAGGGGGCGACGATTTCACCGATTTGTTTCGAGCCATCTTGAGTGTTCGTCATGGTGTGGACCTTTTTGATCGGGTTCACGGGGATCAATATTTTCAGGATTGGTTGGAGCGGCATGTTCATCGCGGTTTGACGGAAATCAAACGGCGGCGTCGGGACGAAGACATCATTGAATTCATGTTGCAGGAATTCACCGCTCTCGTTGGCACTTCGGAGGTGGAACATAAAGCCGCACCCCCGTTGGCGTCAAAAGCGGATGAAGATATTCTCGCCGGATTGCGAGAACTCGGTATTCGCGGCGAAATTCGAGAGACCGTGCAGGGGCCGCGCTTGACGATGTATCGCGTGCATTTGCCGGTGCTCAATCATTTCGATTTGCTGGCGAATGGTTTGGAAAAACTGGCCATATCCTTGGGCCTTGCGCGGCAAGGTTTGAGTTTGCGTCACTCGACCGAGCCCAAAGAAGTCGAACTCTATGTGCCCAGACCACCGGAGACGTGGAGGCACCTCCAGGCGAATGACCTCCGCCATTGGGCTACAGCGCCGACCAATGACGACCTCCCGGTCTTGCCTGGGTTAGACGCCCTCGGGAAACCATTTCAATTCGATTTGGCGAAGGCTCCGCACTTGTTCGTTGCCGGAACGACGGGCAGTGGCAAGAGTGTTTGTCTGCACGCGCTTCTTTGTTCGCTTATTTTGGCGCGCAAGCCGGAGGAAGTTCGGCTTTGCTTGATTGATACGAAAAAAACGGAGCTATCAGCTTATCGCAACGCTGCTCATTTGTGGGGAGAGCGCGTACACGTGACCAAAGACGAGGCCACCGTCGCGCTCAACCATCTGATTCACGAAATGGAGCGACGTCAAACGGAGCTGGGGAAGCTCGGCGTGCGCGATATCCAAGGCGCGCGCGGTCGCGTGGCTGGGCAAATGCCGCGCATTGTGGTCGTCGTGGAGGAATTGGCAGACTTGACGATGGGCAAGGAGTCGGGCGAGGTTGAGGAACTTCTCATTCGTATTGCGCAGTTGGGGCGTTCAAGCGGTATTCATCTTGTGCTTTCCACGCAGCGGCCTGATTCGGAAACGTTCTCGGGACTTTTGCGCAGCAACATTCCCTCACGTATTGCATTGGCCGTGCAGAAGGCGACCGAATCGAAAATCATTCTGGATGACTTGGGCGCCGAGCGCTTGCTCAAACCGGGCGATATGCTTGTTCGCCTCAGTGGGCGCGAGCCCGAACGTGTCCATGGGATTTTGTTGAGTGCTGAAGACGTATCTCGAATTGTTCAGCAAACGGAGAAATAGATGGCCGCGCCCGTCAACCTCACGCTGTTCCGCCCCCTGAAACTGCATCTCGACCGCGTGGGCCCCTTTCAAGATGTGCCCACGACGATTCCTTTTTTTGCCGTAACCAACGAGACCATCAACGACCCGGCTGATAAGCTCGCCTCGTTTTTCTTACTGCTTTCCCGAAATGGTCGAGGAAAAACCACGACCATGGAAGTCATGTATTTCTTGATAGGTGCCTTGGCGAATGAGGCCGTCAGTGAATCGGATAAGCCAAATCTGCTCGTTGATAATCCGCAGGCTCGGGCGCAACTTGACCTCCTGGTCGAGTGGGGATTGCAGCGTGTCGTGCTTTCTCTCATGTTCGGCATTAAAGAAGGATTGCCCATCGAACATTGGAGCATGGAAAAACTCGAAGAATTCGGCGCAAATGCTTGGGACCGTTGTGCAGTGTTTCCGCGATGGAAAGGTCGCTTTTCAGAGCATAATACACAAGACGACGACGGCATTTTGCCGCAGCTTCAAGAACTCATTCGCGAAGCATCACGGCGACCGCCGATCGGGTTTGGCACAAGTGACCTGAATCCCGAGACCGCGCCCGTGCTCTTGTATTTCCCTTCCAATCGCGATATTGTCCGGCGATCTGAATTCGAACAGCGCACCATTGATCGTCCCATGAAATGGGATTATCGAACCGTACGGCGCTTCGATGAACATCCCGGGCAATGGTCGTCGTCGCTCGATAATCTTCTCGTCTGGCTCAAATGGCTCGATGACGAACGTTTCGAGCGTGCGCGCAAAACCATCAACGAAACGGTATTCAAGGGATCGCAAAAGCGGATTATCGGCGTTCGCCGGGACCCACCGGAAGCGATTGTCAAAAATGAGGGACAAACACATCGGTTGGATCAGCTCAGCAGCGGCGAAAAAAGCCTTGTCGTCTTATTCCTCCTGTTATCGGCGCACATGACGCGTAACACCATTGTGCTGATTGACGAAGTCGACCTGCATTTGCACCCGGAATGGGAACGGCGGGTCGTCCAGCAATTAAAAGACATGATCGTTCAACACTCCGGGCTCACCGTCATCATCTCTGCCCATTCAAAAGACGTGTTGCAACGATTCGATGTCAAATTACCCGAACCACCCTTGCGCAAAGGTGGCGAACTATTGGAGGACGAGCGACCCGCCATAGATGTCGAGGGCCAATCATGACTGCTCTTGCGGACGTATCGACGACACCAACTGCTTTCGATACGAAAATCGTCATCTATCTCGAAGGGGAGGATGATGTGGAGGTTTTCAAAGTTCGATGGTTTGCGGACGAGACGAACCTCGAATTTCTGTTTGTCGGGGGAACGCAGAATCAAGGAGGATGTCAGCGCGTTATCGATGTCGTGAATGGCAACGCTCAGGTCATTACGACGCCGGCCCATGGCCTTGACGCGTTCGATCCCCAAAACTTACAAGACTCGGCCCCCAAGTTTGGCCTTGTCGATCGCGACACGTTGTTCTTCCGGAAGCCACGACACGAAGAAGTGTTTTTTGAAGCGGATGACGACGAGTTTTACCGAAAATATGCAGCCGTTCAACCTTTTGGATCGAACGTTCGCACATTGCGTCGGTGGGAAATGGAAAATTATCTCATTGCGCACGCGCGTATCGTCTCGATGGCGTTACAAGATCATCCTGGTCGCGATTCCCCGTATGCCTCCTATAACGAAGAGAAAATGGCGGACGCTCTCCTTGGGCACGCGCATACGCTGATTCCTGTCGTCGCGGCCAATTTGGCTCTTCATGCACATGAAAAGGGCGCACTCGATGACAATGACAAATTCGGCGTGAATCAGCGTGACCGCCAAGGAATGGAAGCCGCGATAGACGACCGATTGGCATCGGAATTCGCAAATGACAATTCGTTGCGAGGGGACATTGACACCCATGTTGCTGCGATAGAACAATTTGATGACGTGAGCCATCCTTCCGCCGCGCGATGGGAGCGTTTGAGTCGGATCATCGATGGCAAACGAATGTTGGCTCGATTGAGCAACCGTCTGAAAGAAGCCAAGGACTTTCGGCTTATGCTCGCACGTTACATCAAACAGGAAGGGCTAATTGACCCCGAATTCCGCGACCACATTGCCTACTTTCGTCGACTCGCTGCTCAAGGTAGCGGCGCGACCGGCGCATCTGTCGCGTGAATCCACCTTCTCCCAATCGCAACGTGCACACCACCGCCGGAACCGCCCTTTCGCAACGCACCCCGCCGGAGGAAACGTCGTTCCGACATTTTCCCACGTGGCCCCTTTTCGTTCGTTCCGATGACACGTTGGTCATGCCGGATCAGCGTCGTCGGCGAATCGTTGTTGCGAGCATTTCGCGCGCCATTCTGCATAACGCGCGGCGAGCTGACCGCGCCCCTCGTTGACGAGGTCGACGACGTTGCCATTGTCTCCGACAAACGAGAGCGGCAAGAAGCCCGCGTCGATGGCGCGAAGAAACGCGGTAATGGCTTCATCGACGCAATCGGGAATGCGGAGTTCCGGGGGAATGCGGCAATGCGGTGCCAACGTTGGGCGGTGGGGGTATTCGAGGTTGGCAAGGGCTTGTCGCTATTGCTACTTGGGCACGTAGATGAACTTCGTCGAGTTTGCGAACTGCCTGAGTGGTGTTCCCGCAGCAGCCAACGCTTTTGCGCCGGCGGTGAAACGCGCGTTGCGGTCGGTCCCCGTTGTTCCATTTGTACAAACGAGCGTGGCGCCTGCAGTGGTAGTCTTCTTGAGTTCGCGGTTCATTTTTTCCCACGTTGGGGTCACCGTCTTCGTGCTCAAAAATGACTGCTCCAGCCCGGTGGACCCCACACGCCCGATGTTGAGAATAAGGTTGACCATCCCACTTGCTGCAACATCATGTGCTTGTTTACACGTGGCATCGACGGTGCTCTCCGTGAGCACAATGGATGAAACCTCGGGTTGTGCTATCACTTCACGAATGGTTTCTCGAGTAATGGGCACCTGGCGAGCTGGAGGGAACGCAAAGGCACTGAGGTAGATCGGATATCGATCGGCCCAACCTTCCACGAGATTGACGATTTCCTCGATCGTCGCGTGAAAGTTGGTTCCAAAAGAAGAAATGGCCATATAATCACCTGTCGTACGGGACGAAGTCGGTTGGTGTGTCGCTGTGATTGTTCAGGTCATCGAGCGCTTCCTGTTCGCGCTTCACGGGTGTTCCATCTGCATTCGTCCGGCCATAGTTTCGGCCTCGACGTTCGCCTTTGGGAGTCAAAAGGATTGTGTCAGGTCGGCGAGCGGATTTTATGCCCCCTGGGGTCTGCACAAGCATTTCCTTGTCATCACCCCCGCCTGCAATGATCCTGTTGCCTTCCGCTTTTAACTTTTCAGCATCCTTGCGTCTGGCAGCATTATGCGGTGCATCGGGATCGGTTTTCGGCCCGCGCTTCGCCCCCTTTGCCACACCATTCGCCGCATCGCCAGGCGCTTGTCTCGTCCGCGTCGTTGAAATGGTCGTCCCGCCGCCTTCGGTCGTCGTAATCGTGGTCGTTTCCGCCGGAGGTTTTTCGCCCGGAGCGATTCTTCGGCGCGTGGATGTCGTGGTACCCGATGCCGATTTATGAACAACCGTCGTGCCCGGTGGAGGGGCTTCGGGGACCGGGGGCGTTGTCGGCGCGGACTTCGCTTGTGTCGCAATGGGCGCAGACGCGGGCTTTTGGGGCGGCGTAATGGCAGGTTTCGCAAGCGGTGTCGTGGGGGCTGTATTGATTGCGGGTTTTATCGCGGAACCACCGTTCGCGGCGGAGGGAGGCGCGCCGGCGTTTGTCGCGGCGGGCGGGGTATCCATGGACGACGCCGCCGCTTCGGGAGCCGCGGGCAATTCTTCCCAATGGCAAAGCGCGATAAGGACCGTATTGGCGCCATGAAGAAACGTCACCGCGCCATTGGCGGCCAAAGTAACCCCTGCGGCGCACGTCGGCAGGCCAATGACCGCACCGCCGCCCGTGAGGGACAAACCCGCGCCACCGGCACCCATTCCCGTACCGGCGCCGACTTGCACGAGCCCGCCGCCCATTTCGCCAAAACCCTGGCCGAGCATGAATTCGCGCGTCGGTTGCGGCGCATTGCTTGATTTCAAGGCATCGGCAATGAACACTCCACCTGGCGCAAATGAAAGCGTCCCGCCGGCGCCGATTCCGCCCAAAACCTGACCCGTTTTCGTATCGATGATGCTGATTTCATCATCGTCCGGGCCTGCCCCCGCACGTTTGACCGTAGGCAAATTGCTGCGAATGGCATCCCGCAACATCTGGCCGACCTCGTCAATGGCCGAGGTGAATTGGTCGAGTCGCGGCGGCGTGATCACCACGTCACCGAGCAAGACTCGATTGGGCTTGCCCCGCTCCATGAAATCGCCAAATCGTCGTTCGCGAAGCTCGTGCTTGATCAATACCGAAACGAGGGCTTCGCGCATTTCGTACGAAATCGGAATCTCTTTCATTCCCTTGGGCAACGCCGGCACATTCCCCGACGATATCTCATCGCACGTCATTCGATGGTACGGCCAAGGCAAACGCGGTCCCGGCTCGAATGGAGCGTTCGGGTCATACCGATGAATCGTCGTCGCGGTACGCGCGGCTTTCCAAAATGTCTCGGGGTCTTCGTCCGAGACCATTTCGTGGGTGGTGTCATTGGTCGCGTAAAACTCGCCGCGCCCCGCAAACGGCGGCGGACGAATACAGGAATTGTAAACCTTCGCCTCGAAACCATGCGCCTGCAACGCTTGCCACGTCACTGGAGGCGTACATCCCCATAACGATGTCAATAAACCGAGACATGCCAGGAATTGCGCAAACCGCAGAAACCACGTCCACCCGTGCCGATGCATTACGGCGACCGAAACATGCCTCGCCAACGCGGGCCAAATTTTAAGCTGCGAATTGGTTCTCGCGCGAGATATTCTGTGACGACGCGTAGCACACCGCCCAAGCGCAGGATATGACGCGTCAATCGGAAAATGTGCTTGCCGGTTGGTATTTCGTCGACCCCGAGGCGCTCGAAGCGGCATTTTGAAATGCACGAGCGAATGGGATACGCTTCCGGCGATTCCCCAATACGAAGATGTTTGGTCGGCAGAAGCCGCCGCCAAGGGAATTGTCTACAGCCAATGCACCCGCCTCGAATTGGGTGCGTCGGTGATTGGATTCGTGACCGGTGGCGAACGCGCAAAAAGCGCGCTGAACGCTCAGGGCGTTCCTCCACCCCCGCTCGATTCTTCGTTCGAGGCTCCCGGCGATGCCCGCAAATGAATTCGCCGGTATTGCTTCGATCCCGGCCCATAAGCATTACGCACGACCTGCTTGAAACCCAAATACATTTCGTAGGTCGGGCCATACGCTGCCGCGCGCTCGCTTTTCGCCTTTGACAAACCTTTGTTCGCCGCAATCGATTCCGATATTTCCTGGATGGTTTTGGGTGCCTTCGTCCCAAATTCACCCTTGAGCAATGCATCGGCCCAGGCTTTGTCACTGTGATCGTCAATCACGTCGAGCAAACGCGTAATTGCATTGAGTTGATCCGTATCCGTCGGTTGCGACTTCAGCGTATCGGGCAATTCGGTTCCCGGTAAAACCGCCGCCACAGCCGCTCGCGCCACCCGGTAAGGCCCATCGAGCGACGCCAAGGCATCGAGCGCTTCGCGATTTTCTTTCGCAAATGCCGTCATCGCCGTCGATACGGCCAGATCGGTTGCCAGGTACGCCGCCGCCTGCGCGTCGAGTTTTTCCTTGAAAACACCGACGACAATCGGGTTGGCATCCGGTTCGTTTGCAATCTCGACGCAACGAGTGATGACGCGTTTGAATCGTTCATAATCAATGGTCATGACCTGTCTCCTGGGTGCAGGGTTCGCGAGCGATATTACACCGGGACCGTTCAACGACGCAAGCGATCTTTGGCACGAAGCTCAGGCACGGTCCCGCGACGCTTTTGTACGGACCGGCGAAGCTTTGCGACGTGAGAGCGAACACTTCGAAGAGAGCGGCAAAGCTTTTTCACGGAGCGGCGAAGCTCCGGAACATTCCGGCGAAGCATTTTCACGGAGCGGCGAAGAATTTTCACGGACCAGCCAGGCTTTTTCACGGAGCGACGAAGCATCTTCACGGAGCGGCGAAGCTCCGGAGCATTGCGGCGAAGTTTCTTCACGGACCAGCTAAGCATTTTCACGCACCGGCCAAGCTCCGGAACCTGACGGTGAAGCAAAACGTCCACGCGCTCGTATATTTTCGTGCATTTGTGAAGCCAGAGGGCCCCAACCGCTCATGCGCCGACGACAAGCGCCGAAAAATGCAACCCGGGGCATTTCATTCGAACGACGGGGCAGTCACTTTCACCGACCTCAATGCCCCTGCAACGCTTGCATTGCGTCGGCCTGTGCGTCCATGACAATCGCCGCAGGCGACGGAGCCGCAACCGGCGCCCGTCCCGGCATCGGAAGACCGGGCGCATTCGGCACTTGCACCACGGGCGCCGGTACGTCGCGCTGCACCAGCGAGGGCAGGGATCGGCGCAGAGGGCCGAGCGATTCGATCTTTTCCGCCAAAATCGGATCTTCCAAGTCTTTCGCCCACACTTTGGCTTCTTTTTCGGCCGTATCGAGCAAGGACATGGCGAGCGGCAATTGACCGCTTCGCGCTGCGGCTACGGCGCGCACGATTTTATCCGCCAAATTCGTTCGGGCAGCCGAACGTTCCACGTCCCGATTGCGCGATTCTGCAATTTGCTCGACCGACGACGTCGACTTGACCGCGGCAAACGTTCGTTCGGCCAAACGTTGGCCCGCTCGAGTCGGGTGATCAAAATCGACCTCCGCATCCATCAATTCGACGACCGAGCCATCATGTTTGGCCGGCACGGACAAACGCACCACTACGTCGCGTTCTTCGCCTTCGATCATATCGCCCAAAAGGACGCTCGATGCGCCGTTCATGGGCAATCCGACGACATTCTGGATACTCACGCCCGGGCCCGTGGCCAAGCGCAACGCCACGCCGCGTGCGACCACGCGTTGCAGGCGCAAGACTTCGTCCTGAAAAACTTCGGCCACCTTGGCGCTCTCTTTGATGAAATGGTACTTTCCACCCGAATTCAACGCGATCGTGCTCATCACGGTTTCATCGTAATCCAGCCCGAGGCCCAACGTCGTAATGGCAATCTTGCTTTGCCCCGACGATTGCGCCAGCGCCGGAAGCGATGTTGGATCATTCGGCACGCCGTCGCCCAGAAGCACGATTCGGTTGATACCATCGGCGCGGAAATTCTTGCGTGCTTCCGCCAAACCCGCGGTCAAACCCGCCGCGAGGTTGGTTGTGCCAAACGGTTTCATCGCGGTGATCTTTTGTCGAATCTCGTCCATGCTCTTCGTCGTCAACACGGTCGACGGCACGAGGACATCGACGCCTGAATGAAACGCGATGAGGGACAAACGATCGCCGGGAGAAAGTTTGTCGAGTAATGCCGTACAGGCTTTTTTCGCGTCGTCCATGGCCGTTCCTTCCATGGACGCCGATGTATCGACGACGAGGGCGACGTTGATCGGGGGACGAGGTGCACCGGGCATCGATTTCGTTTTGATTCGCAGCCGAACATCCATGGTGCCCGGTTTGTCCGCGCGCGGATACGCATTCGAAGACGTCGATTCGATGCTGATGATGTCGGAAGCCACGAGCGTCGAATCGGACGTCGACACGGCCACTTCAATGTTTTTCCGCGGATCGACGGTGCGCTTGACCGCGCCCGTTTGCGGCGCACAAGCAGCCAACAATGTTGCACCAAGACAGACCCATAACGCTGATCGACGTAGCATCGCGACATTCCTCCCAAGCTGCCCTCAAAACGATGCGCTCGGCGGAACCTTACACGTCTTTGTTTTGTCCCTTCACGTTTGTGCCTCGAGCGCCTCACCATCGTTGACAAAGGCGTGGCCTCTCGGCGAACATGCCAGGCCATCCGCCATGGCCACTTCGCGCAAAACGACAAAAGCCGCAAAACCCGCGATCAAAGCAAAGAAATCATCGGTCGCTACGATCAAAAAGGCGACGGCGAAGAAATCCACAACGAAAAAGACGATCAAGACCGCGGCGAAAAAAGCGCCCAGGACAAACATTCGTGATGTCCTCGCCGAATTCGGTTTTCCCACGGGACCGGGACGGGGCTTGTGTTTTACGTCGGCGGGCGACGATTTATTCGAACGCGGTTATCCCGAAATGCGGTTCCTTTCGGACGAACCCGTCGAATTCGAACGCGCCTTCAAGCTGGCCGAAGAAGCCCTCGACGCGATTGATCCCTGTTTCCGTTTGACCATTCCGCGGACGATTGCGCGTTTGTTCCTACTTGGATATCGCGTGGGCCCGCTCTTGTTCGTCGATGCAAACCATCCTCACGGCAATGCGCGATTGCGTGGCGAACGAGCCGCCTTGATGCGCAGTGATCGCGTCATCGACCAGAAGCTCCTCGATGAGACGCTGGAACAGCACGCGTTTGGCATGGGTGATACGTATTCGGGCTGGCGTTGGCCCAAGGTGCTTTATCTGTACGAGCAGTTCATCGGCACCGAAAAGGTGGCTCGTTCATTGACGAAGTTTTTGCTCTTGGCGGCGAAAGAATTGAAACGTTGGGGGTTTGCCGGAGAAGATCCGTACCGGACAAACGCGGCGGCTCATTACTTGGCGTTGACGCTTCCGTGGTTACTTCGTCGCGTAAAACCCAACGTGGCAAATGACATTCGAGCGCAGTTGTCCAAGGCGCCGTTGCCGGAAAAAATGCCCAGGCCGTCGCCGATTGCTTTCGGGGCGATGCTGCATTGGATCGCCAATCCGACCCGTGAAGTTCACCCGACGCTCGAATACCTGCAATTTCCGCTGGCTTTGCGCCGAGATGATGCCGAATACGTCGTCGAGGAATCCAAGAATCCGAAAGTCATCTTTTGGAGTTTTGCGCGCATTTGCTGGCTCATGGGAACATCGCTGCTTGCCGAAGACATTTCTTTGAGCGGCCAAGATTATCCGCGTCTCGTGGACAAACTCGCCTTGTTTCGAGATCCGGGCGTCGTGCGATTGATGGGCAAAATGGCGGCGATGAGGGCTGGGAAAAAAGCGGCCGGAGATTGGCTCGTCGAACATGCCGATTACGCGCGGCCCATTTTGGAAAAACTCGCCCGGCTCGAGGACGAAAAGGAATCCAAAACCGCCCGGGCGGCGCTCGATATCATGGATGCGTTCAAAACGAAGGGCCCGATCGCGGAAGAACCAAAACTCGATGAAGACGCGCTCGAAAAAGAAATCGACGCGATTTTCAAGAAATTGGGCGAACGTCTTCGCGGGGCGGAAAACCAAGAATCGGAGGTCGCGGCCATTCGCGACGCTTACGCGGCTTACGCCGAAGCCAGGTCGGCGGCCGGCGATCCCATTCCCGAGGCGTATTTCACGCATCGATTCGGGGATTTCGGGCTGGGCAAATGGGCCATGTTGGCCGTCGATTGCATTGATTGACGTGACCGACGGCTACTTTGCGGTGGCGAAAAGCTGATGATTAATCGCCAAAAGGCGCCCGTCTTCGCTCCACAATTCGCGCACTTCCGACGAATGGCCGTCACGGGCCCAAAGCACTCGGGCGTGATGACGAATCCGCGCCTCGGGTTGCAGTCCGGTCCAAGGTCCAAACGTATGCAAAGAAAAACTGATGGTGCTCATGGGTTGAGGTTCCGTGAGGCTTGGAAATAGCGCGGGCCAAGTTGCGTCGGCGAGGCCCACGAGATGCGCGGTATCGAAGGTTTTTCCCGGATTGCGCATGCGCACCCACGTGTCCGTGCCCGCCACGTCGTGGCCCGAGTACGGCCACGCTCCCAAATTGGCGAATTCGATGAATCGCGTGAAAGCCGGCCACGGTCCCTCAATCGGCATGACGATGCCCGGTTCCGACAGATCCGGACAAGACAAACCATTGTACGGCGCGCCTTGTTGTCGCGTTTTCCCCAGAAGCGCCGTTGCATGCGTCACGACGGTTCCATCTTGAACCGTCCGCGCGGTGACGGTCGTCATTCCCGAACCGCGACGCAGGACTTCGACGCTGATTTCCGCAGGCCCGACCATCAACGGCCCGCAAAGCTCCGCATTGAGCGATCGCAATGGGCGCTCGTTCACGGGCTCGGCTGTTTCGACCGCCCGGACGAGACACGCGAGGGCAAACCCACCATACGCGCCTCGACCTTGTTGCCAGCCATCGGGAACGTTTATGGAAAACTTGCCGTCGGCAATGGGGTGAACAGCGGTCAGCGTCGCGAAATCGGTCATGGCAGCTCGACCGTGTACTCAATCACGACGGACTTGTCAAACGGCGCTCGACCATCCGATATTCTTTGCAGTTTTCTCCTTGCGATCGCCGATGAACCTGCTTCATTCCGGGGTCCCTGGTTGAACATTTGGGGCTTCGGATCGGCTTCGCCGTCCTGCGCCCCAAACCCCCCCTTGACAATGTCCTCATTCATCCGACGAAACACGCATGTCCATCGCCTTTGACAATAGTTATGCCCGCCTCCCGGATCGCTTTTTTGCTCGCGTGCGTCCCACGCCCGTTGCAAAGCCCGAACGATTGGCCATCAATGCGCCTTTGGCCGAACGTCTGAACGTTTCTCCGGAAGAACTGCAATCCCCCGAAGGAATCGAGATCCTGGCGGGAAATCGCATTGCGGATCGGTCCGAACCCATCGCGTTGGCGTATGCGGGTCATCAATTCGGAGGTTTCGTTCCGCAGCTCGGTGATGGTCGAGCGATTCTCTTGGGAGAAGTCATCGGGCGCGATGGAAAACGATACGATGTGCAGCTCAAAGGAGCCGGACCGACGCCGTTTTCTCGAGGTGGTGATGGTCGAGCAGCGCTCGGGCCCGTGCTTCGTGAATATGTCGTGAGTGAAGCCATGGCGGCGATGGGTGTCCCGACCACGCGAGCTTTGGCGGCCGTGGCGACAGGCGAAGTGGTTGTTCGAGAAAAACTGCTTCCCGGGGCGATTCTCACGCGCATTGCTTCGAGCCATTTGCGGATTGGAACATTTCAATATTTCGCTGTGCGGAAAGACAACGACGCCATTCGGACATTGGCCGATTACGCGTTGAAGCGCCATTATCCGGATTTGCCGGTGACGGAGGGGCCGGGATTGACGCTTCTCGATGCGGTGATGACGGCGCAAATCAACCTCGTGGCGACGTGGTTGTCCATTGGATTCGTCCACGGGGTCATGAATACGGACAATTCGTCAATCGCTGGGGAGACCATTGATTATGGGCCGTGTGCGTTTCTCGATGCGTATCATCCCGGACGAACCTTCAGTTCGATCGATCGCGGCGGTCGTTACGCATTTGCAAACCAGCCCCGCATTGCCTTGTGGAACCTCACGCGATTTGCCGAGACGCTTCTTCCGCTGGTGCATGACGACATCGACAAGGCGGCGGAGATCTTGACCAAGCGACTCGAGACGTATCCCGACAAGTTCGAGGCGGCTTATGGAAAGCGAATGCGGGCCAAAATTGGTTTGTCAGACGAAATCGAAGGCGACTTGGAATTGGCGCAAGGGCTGCTCGAACGAATGGCGGAAGCCAAAGTGGATTACACGAATTGTTTCCGAAGGCTCGTCGACGTGGCGGCGGGAAAAGACGAATCGGTGCTCGTCGAACTTTTCGCCGAACCTCGGCCTATCCTGGAATGGCTTCGTTCGTGGCGATTACGATTCGAGCGTGATTCGATCGCCCCGGAAGAACGGATGGCACAAATGCGCAAATCGAACCCGGCCTTCATTCCGCGAAATCATCGCATCGAAGAGATGATCGCGGCGGCGACGAGCGGGGATATGCAACCGTTCGAGCGGCTCATGCGGGTGCTTGCGCGTCCTTTCGACGATCAGCCCGAAGCGGCCGACTTGACGATGCCGCCAGGCGACGAGCAGTGGAATTATCGAACGTTCTGCGGAACGTGAACGCAAAATTCGCCCTTTACAACTGCGGCATGGCGTCCTACGTTGCGCCGCCATGAGCAAACCCAAACTCACCTATTTCGATGCTCCGGTCAGTCGTGGTGAAGAATGCCGATTGGCGCTTCACGCAGGCGGAGTGGATTTCGAGGACAATCGTATCAAGCGTGATGCGTGGGCGGCCCTCAAGCCGACGACGCCCTTTGGAAGTCTTCCGGTATTCGAGGTCGAGGGGCATGCGCCGCTTGCCCAGACAAACGCCATTCTGACGTTGATCGGACGTCGACACGGATTGCACCCGAAAGACGATTTCGAGGCTGCGCAACACGAAGCGATGATGGCGCACGTGGAAGACTTGCGTAATACCGTGGCGCTGACGATGCGTATGACGGACGAAGCCGAGAAGAAGAAAGCCCGTGAAGGTTTGGCCGAAGGGTACATTCCGACTTGGGCTGCCAATGCGGAAAAACACATCGGTGACGCGGGACCGTTTTTCGGCGGCGATCAATTGAACGTCGTCGATATCAAGATTTTTGTCGTCATGCGTTGGTTCATGAGCGGCGCGCTCGACCATATCCCGTCCACGATCTTCGCCGGTTATCCGAAGCTGAATCGGATCTTCGAGGCTGTTCGCGAGCATTCCGCCGTCAAGTCTTGGTACGCCAAGAGCTGATTCTCGACGCTCTGCGCTTCATCCCCACCAATACAATAATTTCGCCAAGAGCGTTTCTTCCGAAGGTCGCGGCGTAACCCATCGCCCGGAAAACTTGGGCACGCCGAGCAATCCGCCGTCGCTTTGGGCGTGCGTGTACACCAGGAAAAACGTCGACCCCAGCCGATATTCCCACCGCATCACGATATTTGCATTGAGCGTGCCGTCTTCGTAATCGGCGTCGAACGGGAGGGGCCCCATGAGCGGGCGCATTTCGTCGATTTTGGCAATTTGCGCTCGTCCGCGCGCCGGCGACAGGCGATAATCCGTGTAATCGGACGCCGACAAGAATGCTTGGCCATACGCTTGGAGAGACAAACGCGGTGTGAACATGTACGTACTGCGCAGCGTCAGGCCCAACCCTTGCGCTCGCAATTTTCCAAAAACATGCCCCGCGTCCGTCGACCCGGCATAACGCGGTTCGCCGTGCGTATACAAGAACGTTGGAATCAGCTCCACCTCGAATTGTGGCAACGGTCGCACCAAAATCCTGGCTTCCCCATTGATGTTCACGGCTCCGGGATAGAATTCGAAATCCGAGCCGACGCTGGCGCTCAGGTTTTTCCGGCGATCCGTTTCGAACCAAAGCGACCCGCCAAAGCGACCACGTCGCTCCAATGCCGTTCCATCACCCACTTCACGATCGTCATACCGAGGTGCTTGGTAGTTGACCCCGACGAACATGTTCCAAAAATTGCTGAATCGAGTAAAGTTGCCCAAATAAGCGACGCGTTGTTGGGTGATGCCGTCGAGTGTGTCGGATTCGAACGCGTCGAGCATGATCCGAAGCTCCAACGTTTTGCGCCAGGGCTCCAGGTTCCGCCATTCGAGACCGAAATGCGCCGCATGGAGGTTTTGGCGCTGCATGTAGCCGACGTCGTTGTAATCGACTTTTCGCCCGATACCCGAATAATCCAAGGTAAATGCCCAATGTTTGCCACCTTCTTTGGCGAATCGCACTTGAGCCGCCGGACTCATGTCACCCGAAGAAATCACCGTGCCATCGGCCATCGTTCGTGGCGGACCCTCGTGGATCAGTGATCCAATGGCTTGTCCGGACAATACATAATCACCGCCTTGTGAACGCCAGCGACCATCGACACCCACGACGTACGCGTTGTGAAAACAACGTTGTCC
>CAYSYX010000047.1:0-35390 GCA_964435055.1 uncultured Polyangium sp.
TCATCGATGTGGAAGAACACCTGGGGGCACGAATTCCTCGGGATATCGAATTGCGTGACGAGTCGGGAAAAACCATTGCGACAAGCGAGCTGTTCGACGATACGCATCCGGTTATTTTGGTGCTCGCGTATTATCGTTGTCCCATGCTCTGCCCGGTGGTTCTTCAGGGCGTGACGAAGGCATTACGTGACGCCGGATTGACCATGGGCACGGATTATCGATTGATTACGGTGAGTATCGACCCGGAGGATACGCCGGTCGAAGCGCAAAAGCGAAAAGATGCATTGCTGGTCAAAGCCGGCCCGGAAGCTCGACGTGGGGCGCACTTTCTAGTGGGTTCGGCGGCGGCGACACGAGCCGTCGCGGATGCCGTGGGGTTTCGCTATGCATTCGATGCGTCGACGTCGCAATACGCTCACCCCGCGGTGGTCATGGTGCTCGGCCCGGGAGGTCGAATATCGCGTTATCTCTACGGTCCGCAGCCCGAAGCTCGCGATGTGCGGTTGGCATTGACGGAAGCCGCCGAAGGTAAAGTCGGGAGCTTCGTGGATCGAGTATTGCTCACCTGTTATCGGTTTGACCCGGCCACACGACGTTATGGTCCATCCATCGTGGTGTTTTTCCGTGTGGGCGCAATCGTGATTTTCGTTGTCGTAATGAGCCTGCTCGGAATGCTTTGGCGGCTCGAACGACGGCGCCGTTCCGAAAGGAATTCGACATGAACGAACTCTTGCGGCGAATTCTCTTTTTGCCTCCCCAATCGTCCACCGTCGCGGCGGGCGTCGATCAATTGCACTTTTTCGTCATTACCGTGACGATGCTGGGTGCGCTTGCCGTCACGCTCATCGGCGGATATTTTCTGCTCCGTTATCGACGTCGCTTCGGTCGAGTCGTCGGTGTCACCCGTAAACCGGCAAAACCCATTCCGTTTTGGCTCGAAGCGGCCGTCGTGCTGGGGTTGTTCGGGCTCTTTACGTGGTGGTGGATCATCGGATTTCGCCAATACATGCGCATGCGCATCGCCCCGGAAGGCGCGCTCGAGGTGTACGTCACGGCAAAACAATGGATGTGGAAGTTTGCGTATCCCCGGGGCGCCAATTCCATCGCAACCTTGTACGTCCCCGCCGGTCGTCCCGTCAAACTCATTCTCGCGTCCCGGGACGTCATTCACAGCTTCTTCGTTCCGGATTTTCGCGTCAAACAAGACGTCGTACCCGGGCGACTCACGACTTTGTGGTTCGAGGCACCCGAGCCGGGGCGGCATGAGATCCTCTGCACCGAATATTGCGGCGTGAGTCATTCGACCATGCGTGGCGAAGTGGTGGTTCTGTCGGCCGAAGATTACGACCGTTGGCTCGAGGGCGCGCTTCCGAACGATGCTTTGGCCGGAGAAACGCGCGAACGACCGGCGGTGGTCGGTAGGTATGCACCTTCGGAGCCGGTCAGTATGGTGCGTCAGGGCGAACTCGCGGCGGCGCAATTCGGATGTTTGCGTTGCCATTCGCTCGATGGAAGCCCGCATTTGGGCCCGACGTGGGCGGGATTTTACGGCTCTACCGTGCCGCTGGCCAAAGGCGGCTCCGTCATTGCCGACGAAGCCTATATCACCGAATCCATGATGGACCCGGCGGCCAAACTTCACGCGGGTTTTACGGCCATTATGCCGAGTTACCAGGGTTTGATCAAACCGGCCGAAACCGCGGCGATCGTCGAGCTCATCAAAAGCCTGCGATTCGTCCAATCCACGCCGGGCCGGGAATGGCCGGGCGGGATCACGATCGCGCCCGATGGATCGATTCAGCAAGTTCCGGAGGTAAAACCATGACGGATACAATGTGGGAACGAGATGATGGTCGGCAATTCGATCCGCGCGGCGCGGGCGCAACGCATCCCGATTACATGCGCGCCGAATCCGGCGTGCGATCGTGGCTCCTGACGAAGGATCACAAACGTATCGCGCTGATGTTTTACGGGGCCGTACTCTTGTTTTTGGGATTGGGTGGAGTCTTTGCGCTCATTTTACGCACGGAATTGCTCACGCCCGAGATGACGATCATCAACCCGATGACGTACAATCAAATGTTCACGCTCCACGGCATTACCATGGTCTGGCTCTTCATGATCCCAGCCATTCCCGCGGTATTCGGCAATTTCGTCTTGCCCATCATGCTCGGTGCAAAGGACCTCGCATTTCCGAGAATCAACCTGGCGAGCTTTTATGTTTATGTGCTCAGCGCCGTCATCATTCTCAGCGCAATGCTCATCGGCGGCGCCGATACCGGCTGGACATTTTACGTCCCGTACAGCTCCACCTCGCATACCGCGGTCACCTGGATGGGCATCGGCATTTTCGTCAATGGCATCTCGTCCATCATGACCGCGCTCAATTTCGTCGTCTCCATCCACACGCTGCGAGCCACAGGTCTGCGTTGGTTGCGTTTGCCGCTGTTCGTCTGGGCCATTTACGGAACCAGCATCATCATTCTCTTCGCGACGCCCGTATTGGGTTTGTCCCTCGTCCTTGTCGCGCTCGATCACGGCTTGGGGCTCGGCATCTTCGACCCGCGTTATGGCGGGGATCCCGTATTGTTCCAGCATTTGTTCTGGTTTTATTCACACCCGGCCGTGTACATCATGATTTTGCCGCCGTTTGCGGTCATCAGCGAAGTCGTCTGCACCTTTTCGCAACGACCTCCCTCCAGTTACCGCGCGATTGCGTATTCGTCCCTCGGCATTGCGTTCATTGGATTCTTTACCTGGGGACATCACATGTTCGTCGCGGGTATGAGCGAATTCGACGCCGGGGTCTTCGGCGGTTTGTCGATGTTCGTTGCGATCTTTTCGGCCATCAAGGTGTTTGCCTGGGTTGCCACCTTGCGCGGCGGATCCATTGCTTTCGCCACGCCGATGCTCTACTTTTTATGGTTTCTTTTTCTCTTCGTATTCGGAGGGATGACGGGCGTCGCCGTGGCCACGCAATCACTCGATGTGCATTGGCATGACGGGTATTTCGTCGTCGCGCACTTCCATTTCATCATGGTTGGCGGTTCGCTTACCGCCTTTTTGGCCGCGGCTCATTACTGGTTTCCGAAGATGTTCGGAAAACTCTACGACGAACGCGTCGGCTTATTGACCTCGGTCGCCGTCTTCATCGGGTTTGTCTTGACGTTTCTCCCGCAGTTCTTGCTGGGCAATGCGGGCATGCCGCGGCGTTATTACAGTTACCCGCCGCGGTTTCAATGGCTCAACGTTCTGTCCACCGGCGGCGCGTGGCTGCTTGGCGCGGCGCTCGTCTTGGCCCTGTTGAACCTCGCCGTCGCCTTGAAATGGGGGCGTCGTGCCGGGCCAAACCCCTGGGCCTCACGCTCATTCGAATGGATTACCAGCTCTCCACCGTCGAAACACAATTTCGACATCACGCCCACCATCGAGCGAACTCCCTACGATTATCACCTCAGCGAGGAGGATGCCCGTGCACGCACTCGAGCCGGCTGAACAATTCGAAACCCTCGAGAAACAAGAGCACGCCGCACGGCTGGCGATGTGGGTTTTTCTCGGCAGTGAAACCCTGCTTTTTGGTGGGCTTTTCGCCCTCTATGCCGCATATCGCGCCATGTATCCGGCGGAATTTCGCGAAGCGCTCCTGCACAACAACACCCTGCTCGGCACCACGAATACCATCATCCTGATCACGTCGAGTTTTACCGTGGCGCTTGCCGTGCATTACGTACGCGTCGATCGTTCCGCACTTGCCGCCGCATTGCTTGGTTTGTCCACGGCGTTCGGTATGACGTTTTTGGTGCTGAAGTTTGTCGAGTACGCGGATCACATTCGACATGCCGCACTTCCGGCGGGCATGTATACCATGGCCGAAGCGCCGCCGGGCGGGGTCGTCATGGGACAAACTTTGTATTGGTTCATGACCGCGCTCCACGCGCTCCACGTCGTCGCCGGAATGATTCTGCTCGGGATTGCCGCCATTGGCTGCGCGCGACATAGGTACGGCCGTGACCGCAGCATCATCGTCGAGAATGCCGGTCTGTATTGGCACCTCGTCGACATCATTTGGATCTTTCTGTGGCCGCTGTTTTACCTGGCAAAGTGAGGTGAAACCATGATGCACGCGCATGTTACGCTGGGAAAAACCGTCTTCACCTGGATCGTATTGTTGGTCCTGACCGCGTTGTCGTTCGGCGTCTCCCGCCTCGGCTTGAGCGGCGCCATGGAACTTGCCGCCGCTATGGCGATTTCCGTGACGAAGACCGTCTTCGTGCTGTTCATCTTCATGCACCTGCTTGAACAACGTTTCGCCAACCGCTTGATCGTCATCGTCACGGCGCTCTTTATCGTCCTCTTGGTGACGCTTTCCGTGGCCGATCCATTGACGCGTAAAACCTATCCCCGTCTGCCCGATCCATCCGCCCGCCCGCCCCAATGATGCGCCGCTCAGTCGATGGATTCAGGCTGAACCCGCGTCCACGTAGGTTCCTCGAAATCCAGCGGCCTTCCGACCAATACCTCGTGCGGGTGAAACGTCTCTTTGTATTTCAACGAAGGACAACCTCGGACCCTGTAACCCAAATAAACGTGAGGTTTTCCTTGCGCCCGCGCGATTTCGATCAGCGTGAGCACATTGGCCGTTCCCAGCGAAAACCGAGCATAAGCCGGGTCATAGAAACAATACACAGCACTCCACGCTCGAGGTGTTTCGTCGCAAATACCAATCGCCACGAGTTTTCCGCCCGCGGAGTCATCATAATACGCCAGCTCCCGGCCGCACGGATGTGGAAATGCGAATTGGTGAAAATAATCCTCGAATGTAATGACCGACGGAGCCCACTCACGTAAGGACTCACGCTCGGCATGCCACTTGTGATACAAATCCAGCCGCTCCGTATCGATTTGCGGTTCGCCAATCATGATGCGCAAACGCGCCGTACGATTTCGCGCTCGCCGCTGACTCCGGCTCGGCGAAAATTCAGAAACGACGACCCGCGTCGAAATGCATTTTCCACAAGGTGAACACGTCGGCCGAAAATAATCCGGACCAAAACGTCGATGTCCGCGCGAAAGCATCCAATCCAGATCCTCCGGCTCGACGTCCAACATGAACCGATGCTCGAGCGAGGCGATTTCGTTCGCCAGGTACGAGCAAGCGCGCGGGGTTTCTATATGGAGCTGCAAAAGTCGAGGCATGATGAATCAGGAAGTGCAAGCTTTTGTATCACTACGGAATCCGCTGATCAGCAACGGGACGGACGTATTCGTATTCAACGATAAACGCTCATTTGGCGCATTTTTCATCCGGAACATCGGCCACTCGAACCCAGCCGCGCCCCTTGACCTTGGCTCCCGCCGGCGCATACCGAATGGTCTCATCCTTGCCATTTCGAGTGACGACAACGACCGCTTCCACGTCGCTACGGCCGGGAGATCGCTGTATTTTGATCACCTCGTCACCGTCGCGTAATCCGGCTCGATACGCGGGTCCGTCTTTCCGAACCCCCACGATCTTCGGAGGATCGGTTTTTCGCGACGAAGCGTCGTCGAAGCCCAAATCATACTTGAAAAAGTTGCGCGTTTCCTTGCGAAAACACGGCCCGAGCGCGTTGGCCGGGATATCGAAGTTTCCGCCCTTTTCAATGATTTCGGCGAAATCTTTCGGCCCGCTCGAGCCAAGCTCGGCAAGCACGGCGTCGCTCCAGGCGGACGTCGGCAATGGCCCACGCTTTTCTTTTGCTTTTTTGTATAAATCACGAATCACGTCGTTGACCGAGCGCTTGCCATTTGTCTTTTGCCGAATTCCCGCGTCCACCAGCAGGGCATACAGCGTTCCGCGCGCCACGAGCATCGGGACGACGCCCGGTTCTTTCGTGCGTTTGGCCAGCGCGGCGTTGGATTCATTCGTGAGCGGAGACATCGCGATGGAGGATTCCAACGAATTGACCTCGGCTGCCATTTCGAGCGGCGTGACGAGGCCGAATCGGAACAGCAGATCGCGCGCCAAGTGCCGCGCAAATCCGTCCGCGAACCACGCGCCTTCGTACACACGCGCAGGTTCTTCCGGACCTACCCATAACCGTTCGCCAATCCAAGCGTGTAATGTCTCCACGGCCGTTGAAATACGCAATGGCGCCGACCACGTATCCGCCACCGCTACATGCATGAGCACACTTTGCGTTCGCCGCGAGGCCATGAATGCGCCCGCCATGCCCGGTACGGGCACGATCAGCAATGTCTGCGGCGTGGAGCTCCGTTCTCCGAAAAACTCCGCCGCAGCCGTTCGGAAGGCCGCCGTATCCGCACTCACGGGACGCGGATCAAATGCCGTATAACCAAACCACGCCGCTTCATCGTGTCCTTCGAGCGCATCGAAGATCGCCGTGCCCATGCGCCCGGCGACGATCACGGCATTACGCAATTCCTCGCGAGACGCCGATACCTCCCGGGACGAACCAATTCCAAAGCTCGATGCCGCACCACTCACGAACGTTCCCCGTTCCCCGTCGGTCCCGTACGTGGACAAATCCAATTTGAGCAGCGTTTTGACTTTCCGACCGGCGTCGACATCCGGCAAGAGCAACGCGTCGCCCATGATTTCCAGGCGATCCGGATCCGATACCATCCACGGCCATTGCCCCTCTTCAATGATGGTGCGTGCGGTATACGATATACGTAATTCCCCGGCAATGGGGCGATTCGGGGTCCATTTGAGCGTGTCGCCATCATTCGTCGGCGCGAATTCGACTTTCCCTTTGGCGTCTTGTCCGCCGGTGAATTTGACGGCGGATGCATCCGGCGTGCGCAACGAATACGAAGGAACTTTCTCCGCGAGCGACGATTGAATCGTCAATGTCACGACGATCCCGGCGGCGCTGATATCCGGTGCAATCGCAATCAGCAGCTCGGGTTTTTCCTTTGCTGTTGCCGGGACTGCGTCGGTCGAAGACATCGAGGCTGTTTGTGCAGGGGGAGGACAAACCGGCGTGGGCAAAGGGGTTGTCGAAAGGGTACATGCGCCCGCGACGAGCGACAAACAGGGCAAAATGAATCTCATCTCGAGAAGGCGCATGCGCCGAAGCGTTCCTGAATTCGGGCCCTGCTGTCAAGCCTCGATTTGCGGGCGGATTATGCGACTTCGTTCATGATCTGCACGTGCTTCGATATGATCTTGGCCAGCGGTCGCAGCTGCGGCTTGGCGGTATCGTCGTCGATGACGATCCAGCGTGCCGTTTTTCCAAACGAACGCCTCATGCGTACTTCCACGGTGTGTCGAGCTTCGGCACTGCGGTCGATACCAATCCATTGGCGGCCCAACCGTTGGGCCACGCCCAGCGTCGTCCCCGAGCCGCAAAAAGGATCAAGGACCACATCGCCTTCGTTCGTCGCGGCGAGCAGAATTCGTTCCAATAAGGCTTCCGGTTTTTGCGTCGGATATCCGAGCCGTTCTTTGCCTTTGGCCGCAATGACTCCGATTTCCCAAACGTCCGAAAGCGGGGGTCCGGCGGTTTCTTCGTCGGACAATCCCGGCTTACGATGGCCCGCCGAAAAGTCGGCTTTTTGTTTCTTCGTGCCAAACGTTTTTTTCGTCGACTCGGATAACTCTTCGTAGCCGTAAAGCGTATGAAACGTATGACAACCATTGGGAGTGCGCGTGTAATACAGAATCACATCGTGCATGCGTTGAAAACGATGAGCTTTCGTGGGCCAACGTCGATAACGCCAAATAATTTCGTTTCGGAAACACTCGGGCCCGAACACCGCGTCCATCACGATTTTCAAGTAATGGCTCGCCGTCGGATCGCAATGCAGAAAAACGCTCCCCGTCAGACGCAAGACGCGATGAATTTCGACAATCCGTTCCGCCATCGTCACGAGGTACGCCATCATGTCGCACGGACCGAGAAATCCATATAAACCGACGAGGGCCCGGCCCAAACGATCGTGTTCACGCACCAGCGCATCGAGCGCCCACTGGGTATGCGGGCCGAACGTCCACGTGTCGTCGAACGCCATGGGCCCGGGCGCGGGCGTGCGTACGCCCGTGTAAAGGTGGTACGTCCTGCCGCTTTGAAACGGCGGATCCAAGTAGACCAGATCGACCGAACCGTTCGGTAGATGCCGACGCAAAATGTCGAGATTGTCCCCGAAAAACAGCGTTCCGTTGTACTGGGCCGTCAAGACCGACGGATGGCTCGGCATAGGCCCGGCTGTTAACAAGTTCGAGTTACGCGGGCCAAGAAGTTGGCACACAAAGCAGTCGCGTGAAGCTCGAGCCGTCAGGGACATCTGCCGCAGGTCTTCAAGCAGAATCCCTGCATCCAAGGCTCGTTGCACTTGCCCCAGCCCGCTTGCTGTTCGCACGTGTACGTGTTGTCGGGCGCCACGTCGATACAACTGCTCGTCGGCGGAGGCGTCGAGCTCGTCGCTTCACCACACGCATGGTTTGTCGCGAACGTCGACAGGGTCGCCAAGTCCGTGGGGGTCGCCATCAAAAAATCCCACGGCATCGCCCCCGCATAGCCGACTTGATAAAGCGTCTCGAGCATCGACCCGAGGTTAGATCGAGACAAACCTTGCACCGGGAACTCGCCGATGACGACGGGTTTGTCGCAAAGGTCGTATTTCTCCGGCGGGTTGTCGTACGGCCAATACTGATCGATCCAGTCGTACACGTGCGGCTCGTAGAAATCGATGTCCACGGCTTTCCACGCATGCGCCCATTTCACGGCGGCGCTGCCCACCGTCACGTACGCGGCGCTCTCTTCGTGAAGCGCCATGGTCACTTCCTGGACAAACGTTTCCATCTCGTGATGCGTCACCGGATCGATCATCGGCATCGGATCATATTTGGGGTCGCCGTAGGGATTCGTGCCCGCCATCGCCCATTCGGGTTCGTTGATCACGTCCCAAGCGATGACGCGTTGCCCATACGCGCTGTCCCGCACGGTGGCGGCCAGAGGCCGAACGACTTTGTCGATGAGCATCGCTCGTGACGTCGCGTCGCGGACGATCGGCGACAGGCTCCGAATCTTTTGACCTCCAACCGTGTGCGTCGGGAAAAACGCATCGAACGAGAACAAGCACAGCATCAAGTTCACATCGGCTTCATCGGCGATGCGCAGAGCCTCTTCCAGATCTTTCGTCATCGTGCCGCCGAGCCCCGTGGGTTTGTCAGTTGGATCGAATACGACCCCGTCGCCGCGGAAGTCGGGCATCATCCACCAGCGCAGCAACCCCGCACCGTTGCTCCGCATCGACGCCAGCTTCTGCGCATGCTCGGCCGAACGAATCGCCACACCGTCTTGTCCCCATGCGGCAATTCCCCCGAAATCCGCGCCGAAGTCGAGCCACGCATAGTTCATTCCAAAAAGGAATCGTTTGTCCATCCCAATCACGATGCCTTCCGTCTCGGCGGGACAAAGCGCGTCTGCGAAGGGATTGTCGGGGGCCGGATTGGTGGGAACGGAGTTGCAGTCAGACAAACCCAGCGACGTTTCCGAACATCCGGTCACCACGGACAGGAGCAAAACGGACACGGGTTTTCCCAAACTCATCAAAAAACCTCGAAGCAATACGAGATGCAAAAACCGACGCGTCGTGAAAACACTTGGACAGCATTGCCGATTCCGAAGGTTTCAACACGTACTTTCCAGACGTCGGGCGAATTCGAAGGGCACTGTTCGCGGCAGTCGTTGTTGTCGCGCCACACGGCGAAGGCGATGCCCAAGCGAACAGTGTTTCGAGGTCTTCGGCGAACAACAAAAGAATCGTGCCGCGGAAATGATCGGTTCCGGTCATCTCGCGAGCGCGGTACATTCGTGCGCGCATGCAAGGCGGCGATGACCAGGACGACGACGAGACAGCGTACGAAGCTGTGACGACGATCTTGAGTCGCGATGCCGTCGCCGCGGCCGTAAATGCCAAACTCGCGTCGTTGGCGACGAGCTCTCCACGTCCGGGGATCATCCTGGACGAACCCACGATGGACATCTCCGATGAAGCCATCGAGGTTTACGACGAGCGCAAAGAGATCTCCGGCAACACGATCACCAAGCCGTTCGACCGCGCGGCCGTTATGAATGCGCGTCGTCCGTTGCCTTCGATCACCGAGAAAATCGCCGCACCGCCGGAGAGCATGCCCGAGCCGCCGACGATCCCTCGACGTGGTTCCGTGCCTCCGCCTCCGCCATCGACTCCTACGGTTCCAAAGCTTTCCGAGGCCGAGCCTGGTGGGCCACGTCGTGGTTCCGTTCCTCCGCCTCCACCCGTGCCGGCTGGTGTGCCTCGGCCCGGTGTTTCTGCTGTTCCACGGCCTGCTTCCGTTCCTCCGCCGCCGCCCGCGGGAGCTCCCACGCAGACGCCGACGAAGACGATTCCAAGTCGTCAAATCACGGCGATTCCGGGAGTCATGCCCGCGGTCGTTCCGCGACCGGCGACGATTCCGCCTCCACCTGCGGCGCCTCCGCGACCGTCCACGACAGCACCGCCTCGCGTGAATCCAGCGCCCGCGAAAGTGCAACGCACGCTTCCCGCCATGACGGCGGTCACGCAGCAAGCCGCGAGGCCCGCAACGGTTCCGGTTGTCGCGCACAAACCGGATACGCGAGAGCCCGCTTCGAATCCGGACAAACCCGGTGGTCCGGCCAAACCTTTGTTTGAGCGCAAATCAACTTTGCAGGGTTTTCCTTCGCCGGTGGCTCAGCCGAAAGGTCCTTTCGGCACGATGCCGATGAAGGCCTACCCGGATACGAACGCGCAAGCCGCCCCCGATGTGACGCCGTCCGGCACGGTGCTCGTTCCGAAAGAGCGAGTCGTTCCCAAAGAACGCACCGTCATCATGTCCAAGAACGAACTCTTTCCCGGTCTTGGGGACGGTTCGCCTTTTGCTGCCGGGCATGCGGTATCTCCGGCGATTGCGGCCCGACGCAACGTTGAACAGCGTATCGCGCGAGGCGAGTCGCTCGCCGGGCTCGACTTGACGGATGCCGATCTGTCGGAACTTGATTTGTCCCGACAATCCTTGGCCCGGTCGAACCTGTGTGGAGCGATCTTGCGTGGAGCTCGTCTCGAAGGGACCGATCTGACGGGCGTGCTCGCGTGCGAGACCGTTTTCACGAACGTACGAGCCTCGCACGCCAAGTTTGATCACGCTGATCTGACGGGCGCGACGTTCGATGGTGCGGACCTCGCTCACGCGTCGTTTGTCCAAGCGGAACTCACGGGGGCTCGTGCGGATGGCGCGTCGTTTGTCGGGGCGCATTGCGAGCGCACGCATTGGGCGGGCGGAGCATTTCGGCGCGCGGTATTCGATCGGGCGGAGCTCAATGGGGCGGACTTCACCGGCGCCGTATTGGATCGAGCATCGTTTGTCGGGGCGCTTCTCATGGAGGCCTGGCTGTACGATATTCGCGGCGAAGGCATGGTCTTCGACGACGCCGTCATGACGGGCGTTCATGCGGACGCAATGCGGATCCACCGCGCGTCGTTCGCGCGCGTCGAAGCTGCCAATTCGGTTTGGGATGGCGCTTCGATCGGTGACTCGCAGTTTCGTGAAGCCAAACTCGGCAAAGCCAGTTTTCAACGTATTCATTCCGAGCGCGCGGGCTTTCCACAGGCGGATTTGTCGAATGCGAGTTTTCGGCATGCGCGTCTCGTCTCCGCATCGTTCGAAGGGGCCAATCTCACGGGCGCGTCCTTGAGCGATGCGAACTTGCGCGGAGCGGTATTGCGCGACGCCAACATGTATCGAACCGAAACGTGGAATGCCACGATTGATCGGGAAGAATTGGCCCGGGCTGCAGGTAGAAAAAAATAAACCTCGATGTGAGGTCAGGCCATGACGTTTCAACAAACCTTGGTATCGATTGCGGTTGCCGTCGCCGCAGGCATTCTCATTGGCGCCGAACGGCAACAAGCCCAGCTCGCCGGGGTCGCTGACAATGAATCCACCGAAGCGTCCTCCGGACGACGACAATCGCCCGAATTCGGCGGTATTCGCACATTTCCCCTGATTGCATTGCTCGGGGCCATGGGCGCAATGGTGCGCCCATTGGTGGGCGTATGGTTGCTCGGGGGATTGCTCTTCGGGGTCATTGCGTTCATTGCGGTATCGCATGCGTGGAGCGGCAGGCGAGGGGACATCGGCATTTCGTCGGAAATTGCCGCGCTCGTGACGTACGTTCTCGGCGCGCTCGCCATGATGCACGACCTCGTTCCCAATGATTCCGAACGTTATCTGCTCGTTGCCGGATGTGCCGCGACGACATTGGCTCTCTTGGCGCTGAAACAACCCATGCATCAATTCGTGGGTCGAGTATCCGCGGACGATGTGTATGCAACGACCAAGTTCTTGATTTTGGGGCTGATTGTTTTACCCGTTTTACCGAATCAAACATTCGGACCCCTCAGCGTGCTCAATCCGTTCAAAATCGGCATGATGATTTTGCTCGTGGCGGGAATCAGTTTTACCGGGTACTTGGCCTCGCGCCTCGTCGGTCAAGATCGCGGCCTCTTGCTCACCGGGCTCCTTGGTGGATTGGTTTCTTCGACGGCCGTGACGCTCACGTACGCGGGCAAGGCCAAGAAAGAAAATCGTTTGGCGCCGCTTTGTGCCGTCGCCATCGTCGTCGCTTGTTCCACCATGTTCGGACGCATCGTCGCCGTCGTCGCCGTCGTCGATCGAGCCTTGTTATCGACGCTCGCGTGGTCGCTTGGAACCATGTCCGTCGTCGGGTTTGTCGCGTCGGTCGCCCTATTTTTCAGAACACGCGATGTCGAATCAAAACCGAGCGATGAAGCTGCGGAAGCGAAACCGAATGGTGACGGCGTGGCCTTGCGAAATCCATTCGAATTAAAACAAGCCGTGACGTTTGGATTGCTTTACGGCGGCGTGCTTTTCGTCGCCAAAGCCGCACAAACGTATTTGGGCTCCGGAGGCTTGTACGCTTCCAGCATTTTGGCGGGATTGACCGACGTCGACGCGATTACGTTGTCCGTGACCGATCTGCATCGCTCGGGTTTGGATACCGGAGTGGCCGCTTTGGCCATTACGCTCGCCGCCGTGACCAATACGATCGTGAAAAGCACCATGGCGCTCACGATTGGTGGAAAAGCATTGGGCAAGTCGGTCGTGCCCATTCTCGGCGGAGCTCTCGTGGCGGGAGCCGTGGCATTTCTCGCCCATCACTCGATGGGGTGAATGTCATTCGAGCAAAAACTCCAGCGCCTCGAGCTCGCTCAGGGTCAACATTCGTAGAACCCCGTCTTCCTGATTGATGCGTTTCATTTGCAGCATTCCCGCAGACGAGCGTAACAGGACGGCGACACGCACCATATCCTGCTCGACAATGGGTCGAAGTCGACGCATCACCGTATCAAACTCGGGCTCGTTTCGACCTCGAGCGTCCCGCACGTCGATGAGCATGACGCGATTGGTACGTCCGATGCGATCAATCGCCGCCGCGGCCTGACGGAAACTTCGCTCGAGATCCACCGGAGTCGGATGAGGCACGTTTGTCCGTAAGAAGCGAATCAGCCTGCCGGGGACCTCCGCAGAAATCGTAAGGAAGTCGTCGCGGTAAATCTCCGTGAGCGTTCGGAGCCCCGGGTGGTTTGGTTGGACAGACTGTGCGTTCACCGGAAGCCGAGTCTCGCGCATTTCAATGGAAAACGCAAGACGCGGCGAATGCCCCCCGAGGCGGTATCCCCAGGGGGCATTCGATTCCGTAGCGAGATCAGCGATTCGCGACGAATCCGAACGACGCGGATTGTCCCGGATCGAGCGTTCCGTTCCAATCCAATCCTTTGAATGTCGTCACCCCATTGGCTTCGGTGGAGGTCGCATTCCACAAATTCGCAATGGTTCCGTCGACTTTGAAGGAGATGGTCCAGACCGTCTTCTCCATGCCCGTATTCGTGACTTGCACCGTGACTTGATATCCCGTTTGCCAATCGCTATCGACGGTCGTTTTGAATACGACGGGATTGACGGGTCCGGGATTGCCGCCTGCGCCGCCGGTACCTGCGCCGCCCGCGCCGCCCATACCTCCACTTCCGCCGCCCGGATCAACGCCCGGATCGATGGGATCTGCGCGTCGTTCGCGGAAATGCGGGGTTTTCGTCAGAGCGACGAGCAAGTCGAGCACTTTGAGGTTTCCGCCTTGGAAATCCGCCGCGACGCTGTTCGACAAACACGACAACGGACCTTCGTCCAAGAGGCCGTATCCGTAACGAATCCATTGCCGCGCATAACAACCCTGCACGTCGGGGCTGTTCGCCAGCACGGAAGCCAGCTCCGTCGCGCCGTCGAATTTCTTGTTTGTATTCGTCGTCGAAAGGATTTCGCCCGTCGCGTCGATGGGCAAACCATTTTCGTCCGCGCGATATCGACCGATGCCATCGAAATGCTCGTAAGCGAAACCGATGGGATCGGCCAGCTCGTGACAACTTCGGCAAAGCGATTCCGTCGTATGTGCCGAATATCGTTCACGCGTGCTCTTCGTCGGATCAATGGGCGGCGGCTGCGCGACGATGCCCGGAGGCGGAGGCGGAAGCGGCTGGCAAAGCAGGCGCTCGCGGACGAGTTTGCCGCGATGAACCGGCGACGAACCCGCAGGTTTTCCGTGGGTCGCAAGGATGCTCGCTTGCGAAAGAATGCCCATGCGGTTCGTCCCGGCAAGGTCGACCTTGCCAAACTCGCCGGCCGGAACGTTCGGCGCCGTCACCCCGTAATACGCCGCCAGGTTCGCGTTGACGAACGTATAGCTCGCATCCAAGAGCTCGGGCAACGTGCCTTCACCATTACGAACGACGTACTTGACAAACGTCATCGTTTCTTGGCGCAAGTCGGTCCGGAGCTGCTCCGTCCATTGCGGATAGGTCATCGGATCTTTGGGAATGGAATCGAGCCGGTCGAGCTCGAGCCAGCTCGTGACAAACCGCTCGATGATTGCGTCACTGCGGGGATCTTGCAGCAATCGCAGAGCCTGCGCTTCGACTTGGGCATCGGTATCGAGGCCTCCGGTGTCGGCGGCATTCATCAATTCCGCGTCCGGCATCGTGCCCCAAAGCAAGTACGACAGTTCGGTGGCCACTTCGTACGGCGTCAGGCGAATACGCGACGGGGATGCGGGCAGGTCGGGGTTGCCGAGCTCCGCACGATAGAGGAAATGCGGCGATTGCAGCATCGCTCGGAGGACCACTTCAATGCCCGTGTTGAATCCGTCGACCGCCGACACTTTCTGGAAAAGCGCCAGGTAACGGTCCGTATCGGCCTGCTCCAATGGACGACGGAAGATGCGTTTGCCCACGACATTGATGAATTTCGTGCTGCAAACGGCGGCGCCTTCGACGGCGACATCACACGGCATGATCGCGGCCGGGTTTTTCATGACCTCGGTGGCGATTTCTTCCGCGGCTCGACCAATTTGATCCGCCAACAGCGGCGTGACGCGTAATGCATCCGCATTGTTGTCAAATCCGCCGCGCACGATATCGGGCACGAATGCTCGTCCCCAATGCGAATCCAGCCCGAAGAGGTCTTTGATGGTCGCATCGTATTCTTCACGCGACAAACGGCGCAAAATACGCGGACCAGGCTCGACTGACGTGCATGTCTCCACGGGCGCGGCACACCCTTGTCCGCGCGTGATCCGAGTGACGAAGAGCGACAATGTCGAATAGTCGGGACTTCCCGGCTGGAAAAGCACGCCGCCCGGATGACCTTGCGGATGTTTTCCCGAAGGACGCGACAAGAAAATCGACGTACCGTTGATCTCTTCCGCCGCGAGCGCCTTGACCATATCGAAGTTTTTCTTCAAGGCATCGGGTTGGTCCTTCGGCACCAATTTGAATCGGCTGCCGCCGGCCAATCCACCTTCGCGATGGCAAAGGAAGCAATATTTGTCGAGCAGCGGCTCGTACACATTGGCCTGGAAAAACTCGAGGTCGTCGGGACAACCCGCATTCAATCCCGGGCCGCTTTTGGTCGTATCGTCGCTGCATCCGGCGATCGCGGCCAAGCCGATTCCGGCGGCGAGAAACAAATGTTTGGCAGAGTGGAACATGTTACGCATGGTGTTTGTCCTTTCCTGTATTCCGCCAAGGGTTCACGCGAAAAGTTCCGGCAAAGGCCCGGTACCTTTGGCCGGGTCGCCGAAGGTCGTGTTGGACAAACCAAGCGCTTGACACACGCTCACCAAGAGATGCGTATGCGACTTGCCGCCGAAATTCAGGTATTGGCCTCCCGCCAACCCGCCTCCGCCGGCGAGCACGAACGGGACGGACTTGCAATCGTGCATGCGTCCGTCGCCCAATTCTTTGCACCAAAGAACCACCGTCGTGTCGATCAAATTGCCTCCGTCCGGATCCGGGGTCGTGGCAAGTTTGTCGAGGAGATACGTAAATTGCGACGCGTACCAGCGCTCCGTTGCGACAAACGCCGCGACCGCCGCCGCATTCCCGTCATCGCTATGCGACAAACCGTGATGTCCCTCGGATACTCCGGCCCACGTCATGACGACCGGCCCGACCGTGTGGTTCCATTGAATCGATGCAACCCGCGTCATTCCGCACGTCAACGACATGACCAAAAGATCCATTTGCAATTGGCCGATCGTCGGGAACGCATCGTTGTCGTACGTGCCGACCACCGGAGGCGCAGCAGGCGCGGTGCACGACGGGCCTTGCAATCCATTTTCGACTTTTTTCAAAGCCTCGAGGTGTTCGTCGAGTTTGACGCGTTCGTCCGTACCAACCTTTGCGCGCAAACTCGTGATTTCCCCGCCGACCAAATCCAAAATGCTCTTCTTACGGGCCAATGCGGCGTCGAGTTGTCCGGGGCCACCCACGGCGTCGCCGAACATGCGCGTGAAAACGCTCTTGGGGCTGTCATCCGGCGGAACGAAAATACCGGGGCCCGAATACGACATGCGCGTTTGCGTATTTCCGCCCCAGGCGCTCGTTTGCACACCGAATTCGAGCGACGCGAAGCGCTCGGTTTGTCCAATTTGTTTGGCCACGTATTGATCGAGGCTCATGCCATTGGTGGCGGTACCGAGTCCCCCGCCTCCGGTGAGCATTGCAGCCATACCGGCTTCGTGGTTTTCCGCGCCCACGAAATCGATACCGTCGCAGACGATGACGCGATTTTTATGCGGTGCGAGCGGTTCGAGAATGCTGCCTTGGGGAAAACTGAAATTCGTTCCGGTTCCCGTCGGGCGCCAATGCTTGTGAATCGTCCCGTTCGGGGAGAACATCACGACCAAGCGGCGAGCGGCCGTGCCTGCGCGCGTATTTCGAGACAAAGTTCCGAGCACCGGTGCGGCAATCAATGAAGCACCAAGGCCCGCCAAGAAACGTCGGCGATTGGGATGAGCCATGTACAAGCCTCCTGCATGCGAGCGTATCACAGATGCGTACAAGACGCGTATGCACTCGAGGAGAGCCTGAGAATTTGAGAAATATGGCGGGGTTTCGCGCGATTCGCTCAAATCGGCGCGAGGTCAAGCGCGGGCGTTCGGCGGTGGTTCCCCACGGGCTCGCATTTGAATCTGCGTGGCAATGAATGCCGCAACCGCCGAAGGTTTGGTTCCCGGACCAAATCCTGCATCATAACCCAATTCGAGCGCCAATTTGTGATCGATCCGCGGGCCACCGAGGAGCAACACGAAGTTTCTTCGGATGCCTTGTTTTTCCAGCAATTCGATGAGCGCCGCCGCGTTTTCCTTGTGGCAATTACGCTGCGTGATGACCTGCGACACCAAAATCGCATCCGCCCCGACGGCTTTCGCCCGCTCGATCAAATCGATGTTTTCAACTTGCGCGCCCAGATTGTGCGTATCGAAAGCCTTGTAACTCTCCAGGCCCTTTTCTCCGGCAAAACCCTTGTAGTTGAGAATCGCATCGATTCCGACCGTGTGCGCATCGGAGCCGGTACAAGCTCCGACGACGACGATCTTGCGCCCCAACTTCTTGCCAATCAATTCGATGTCCTCGCGCGACGTTTCGTGGTGCGCGAGCTCTTTGACATCAATGGCGTCCACATCCACTCGGTGATCCGAATGGCCATACACCACGAAATACGTGTGCTGCTGCGAGCATTGCTCCATGGTCGTGACGAGCGGTTCGCGAAGTCCATGCGATTCCGCAAATCGTCGCGCCGCTTCTTTCGCCCGATCGCCCGGAAGAATCGCCAACGTAAAGGTCATTTGGACCATTCCGTCGCCTTCTCGGTCGCCATAAGCGCGTAACCATTTGGCCATTGTCATTTCCCTCCTTCGAGCACGTGAAGGATTGGATTCAAATAGGTTGCGTCGCGTAAAACCACACCCGCGTGGCCTTTGCCGCCATTACGTTTGCGTTTGACGTCCCCGAAGGCTCCCCAGCCGATCGCGTCCCAGATCGAATCCTGCCGAACGCGCTCCAGCAGCTCCGTCGCATTGTTCAATACTTCCGCCGCCCGGCGCTCGACGACGCCTCCCGGCTTCCACTGGATTTCATCCCCGAAGTGTTTGGCCGTATTGAATATGTATCGAGCGCTCTTCAGGGACAAATATCGATCCATCAAGAGCGGCGTGTGAATCGCTTCGCTGAACATACCCAGCAGCTCGATGGATTGGTTCGTCATGACGCCCGTCAGGTTGAACATCGCGTCGTGAACGTGGCTGTGAAAGATATCGCCCGTCTTGAATTTCGTCGGCGGCATCCATTTGATCGGGTGCCGATCGAAAATCTGCCGAATCAATTGCGCCTGGGCCACCTCCAGCAAAAATGAATCCTCTTTCCAAGGATCGATTTCGTACGCATGGTCGAGCCCCATCTGCTCCTCGACAAGCCCCGCGCGCAACGCAAATGCTTCATTGATGAATTGCGACGCCAAGACCGTATGCGCCTTTTCGACCGCGTCCGCCGTCGTCAGATAATTGTCTTCACCCGTATTGATGACGATCCCGCTGCGCGCGATGATTCGCCGCGAAAAGTATTGATCGATGAACGTCCGCTCCATGTTGATATCCCGAAACAGAATACCGTACATGGCATCGTTGAGCAGCATATCGAGACGCTCGACGGCCGCCATCCACGCAATTTCGCTCATGCAAAGACCCGACGAATAGTTTGTCTGGGCCAGGTATTGCCCCGTTTCCTCGCCGGCTTCATCCGCCGCTCGCCGAATGATCCGAAAGTTTTCCTGGGTCGCGTAGGTCCCGCCGTACCCTTCCGTCGTCGGACCTTCGGGGACGTAATCCAAGAGCGATTGCGCGGTCGCCCGGATCACCGCAATGATATCGGCGCCCGCAAATCGTGCTGCTTTGGCTTGCACCGCGTCGTCGTAAATATTCCCCGTCGCCACGATGACGTATTTGAGCGGCGTTTGCGCCGGAGGAAACTTGGCTTTGCGGGTCTCGCGCTCCGTTCGCGCTCCGTCGATACGTTCAATGGCTCGAGTCGTCGCCTGTTCGAGCGCTGCTTTGCACGCATCCGCGGAAACCTGATCGTCCGCGACGAGCGGCGCTTCACCATAAGCAATTTGTTCGGCAGCTTCCTGCACCGACGACGCTCCTTCAATGAGCGCCCGCCCCAAGAAGTACGCCACGCCGCGACCGGTAAAACCCGCCTGATGAATACGATCGACGAGCGAGTTTGGCAGGGGCGTACCCTGCGGATCGGCACCCGTGACGCCGTACGCACGCGCCACCGTGCGCTCGACACCCACGGTCGTGTGGCGGTCGATGAATTGCTGCACGTCATCCGCAATCACCGCCGCAGCAGCACGACACGCATCGACTTTTGCTTGATCGATCGGAACCTTCGCCATGGGCGAGGCAATGGCGCGGCGGCGGCGAAATGTCAATCAACGTGCGACGAATTCGACTTCACGCATCGAACGCCAAGTTCGATTCGCGACTTGGCAAACGCGCATTGGCCTTGAACACGCGGGGTTGGTCGCCGAGCTGGATGAACATGTGGGTGAGGCTCGTGAACATTTGCACCGCTTTGCGCGACCCCGGATCGAAGCCTCGTTCGGCCTGTTCGAGCGATCTTGCCGCATGGATTCGAGCCGTTTCCAAGTCGTTGAGCCCCAAAGCGACTTTGGCCAAGGTGTAATGAATACGCGCCATACGTCGATACGGCAACCGATCGTTTGTCGCCGCAAGCTCTTCGTAATGTTTGAGCGCCCGTTCGAGGTGTTGGCGTGACGCGACAAACTCACCCGAGGCAAACTCGACCCAACCCAAGTCCATATCGATCTCGGCGCACAAATGCGCTGCAGTTTCGGCCTTTGCCGCGGTTTCCGAAGCGCGTTCGAGGAGATCTTTCGCGTCGCCATACGCCAGTTCACGCGCCCGCTGATTGCCCGCTCGCGCCAGAAGGTCCGTAACGGCCGACAAATCAACGTCGTAATCGTTGGCGAATCGCGTGACTTCACGAATATGCGGCAAAAGCTCGGTTCGCTCCGCGGCCGTGCTCTCCGTGTAATGGGCGAGGATGATCTCGAGGGCGTCGTGTAACGCGGTATTGCGTTGATCCGTCGTCGCCAATTCTTGCACGCGCGTACGAAACGCCGGCTCATACCATGGTTTTCCAGCCATTTCTTGGAGAACGCCGAGCTTCTTCAAATAAGGCAGGGCCACGGCCAAATCGCCGAGACGCGTGCAAGGCAGCGGAGCTATCGCGAAGTAAGCAAACGTTCGAGCAAGACGAACGGCAAGCGGATGCTCGCGGTTTGCCCGGACAAGCGCACGATCGGCGGAAATCTCGACGTCCGCCTCGACTCCGCAACGCTCCCGCAACGCTTCTTCGATTCTCGCAAACGAATCGACATGAGCATCGTCCGTAGCCGGCATCGGCAGCCTCGCCAATGCACGCCGGGCGAGATCCGGTTTGTCTTGGGCAAGAACGAGCTCTCCGAAGGAACACGCAAGCTGAGCCGGCGTGGGCAAAAGGCCGGGAAATTCACGTGACCAACGTCCGGGCAAGGCAATGGGCGACAAACCTCGAATGGCGCGGTCCAAGTCTTCCACCGCGCCGTCGATATCGCCGTGGGCGACTTTCGCCAGCGCATTGGCGTGCCACGACAATACGTCGCCGCCGGGCATCAGTTTGCCCACGACCGCCGCGTGTTTCTCGGCGACATCGCGGGAAAGCGGCGGGTCGTACATGCGTTCTCGACATCGGGCAATCCAGCGTAATGCCGCCACGAATTGCTGCGTCATCTCCAAACGATTGCCTTCGGCCACGTCCCCGTCTGTGGGATCATCCAGCCAAAAGAGCGCTTGTTCGGCGTGGTCGACCAGCAAAAACGCCGCCGCGCGGAGAATATCGGGCTGATCTTTGGATGGAATCGCAATGACGCTGCGCGGCTGCCCCGTCCACAAAAGCACGCGCCCGGCCGCCTTTTCCGGCAAACGAGGCATTTCGTCGTTTGCGATGTCGCCATCTCCCGCGGCGAAATGAATCCCTTGGGGACCATAATGAAATTGCACCAAATCGTCGATTGCGCGTCCCAAGGCCGCCCACCCGGCCAACGGCAAGTTTCTCTTCAAATCGGCGCGGACCGCCGTGACGATACCGTGCAAATGCTTCGACGAACACAAGAGATTCGTCAAACCGCGATCGCGGCATTGCGGCGACCACTCCGACGCGGACATCAATTCACAGGCGCGTCCCAAACTATGAAAAACTTCGTCGTCCAGTTCCCCAAGGCGACTTTTGTCCCGCGCAATTCCCAAATGCGCCGCGCCGCATTGCGGATCAAGCCGCAATGCACTGCGATAATGTTCGAGACGTTCGGCCGGGCTGCCGTCGCGTTGTTCGTCATCTTGGGCCGCGACGATGTGCATGAGTGCCAAAGATTGCGCCGTCGTCGGCGCTTTGACGTCCCGACGTTCGGGGCGACGAATTGAAATGCGCCACTTTTCATTCAATTCAAAAAAACGTTTGACCGGAAATACCAAACACGTTTCCAAGTCTTCGCCCTGAAATGCAATGCCGACGATGCGCTGCCGTTCGTCCAGAATGGGCGCTCCCGCTTCGTTTTCAGCGAGCGGTTGTGTCAGCTGCGGAGCGACGCCTTCGTCGTCGGGCAGAATCTTGGCGTTTGTCGAGTGCAACACGATCGCTCGTCGCTCGCGCGCACTGTTGAGCGCGCAGCGATATCCAAGCAGCTCAACCTCGGAACGCGCGGCAATGTCGTCGTACTCGTCGACCGGCACGAGCTCGAGCGTCTGAGGCAGCTCATCCTCGACGCGCAAGACCGCCAGATCTCCCTCTTCAGGCGCACACACGCGCTCGACTTCCGCCGTGCGCACCTGCTCGCCGGCGCGCATCAGCTTGATGTACTGCGCATTTTCCGAGAGGCTCGCGACGGTCAACAAGTGATGCGGCCCGATCGCGACGGCCGTGAAATGGCCGTACGCGGGCGCGAAAGCCAACCAAATGGCCGCTTCCGTTGCGGGTTGCGCAGAGAACGTCACGCGGCCGAGTCTATCGTGTTTTCGGGGATGAAGAAAAGCACCACGGGATCGGACCAAACCCGGTTAGGATCGAAGTCCCGACACGTTTCCTGCCCGCCGAGCCTTCTGCGATGCGCTTCGTAAATTACACGCCGCTGCCGAGTGCACTCGTGCCTTGTGCCGAGGGAGGTGATGATCTCACCGCGCTCGTGCTCGCTTGCGTCACGTATACGATCACGCCCGTTGCACAGGGACAAACCAACTTCGGCTCGACCTTGAAGCTCGCTTACGCGCAACGACCGCTCGAACGAGGTGCTGCGCGTATCGAGCCCGGGGACGACGTGTTCGTCCGCGAAGGCGTCTCGGTGACGGCCTCGGGGTTTGTCTATCCAGCCGCGGAGAAAGCGCCGAAAGCCGAAGCGTCGCTCGCCGTGGGGTCGGAAGTTCGTCGCGTGCGCGCATTTGGTCCCCGCGTGTGGCGCGAAGGCGTGTTCGGAAACTTGTCGCCCACGTCGCCGCTGCCTTTTGAACGTGTCCCGATGACGTGGGAAAACGCGTACGGCGGAACGTTGGTACGCAAAACATCGTTTGTCGAACGAGACGGACGCTCGTACCTCGTGCCGGAATACACGACCGCATATCCTCACAACGCCGACGGCCTAGGGTTTTACCTCGAACGTGGCGACGCCTTGGAAAAACCTCTGCCTTCGCTCGAACATCCCGACATGCTCATCAAGAGTTGGGATGACAAACCTCATCCGGTTTGCTTCGCGCCATATCCGATGAACGGCGGCATGCGTCCGATGGTGCTGAACGAAGGCGACAAGGTGAACCTCAATCGCATGGGCAAACTGACGTGCCGCGCGGCTCCGTGGCTCATTTTTCAAACGATCGAGCCCGGAACGAACATCGTGTTGTCCGGCATGCGTCCCAAGGGAGACACGCTTGGGTTTGTCGTTCCGGAAACGCCCATCCAAGTACGCGCGCTCCTCGGTCGAGCGCTCTTTCGCATGAAGCCGCGGCTCGACAGCGTCGAGATCGATGCCGAAGCCGCGCAGGTACGCATGGTCTACCGCTCTTCGTTCAAGTTCGGCCTCGTCCAACACGAGCGCCGCGAAGTGTTTGTCGAACCGAGCGATCATTTTCCCGAAGTGCCCAAACCACCGCGATCCCAAGCCGAAGCAGCGAGGTAAAACCATGGCGAACAACTTCCACGATCAAGCGGGGCTCTACATCGTCGGCGTCGATGGTCACGTGGGTATTCACTTCCCGCCGCTCATGGTCTCGACGTTCTTCGTCAGCATCACGGCGGTGCACCCGTTCATCCTCGGCGCGGACAAACAGCCCACCGTGTTGATGAACGGAGGTCGACCTTCCGTCGTCGATCAACACAACCCGAAGTTTCTTTGGCCGCACATCGGCATCAGCCCCGACCCGCTCGATTTGTTCACGCCGATCCACACGATCTTCGGCGAACAAAAGTGCTGGTTGCCGCGACTCGCGGTGCACATTTGCGGCACTCCCGCCGCGCCGACGGCGATCACCGGACCGATCTCCGTGAACACCGAATGCTGGGAGTTTTGCATGCTCCCGCTGTCGTTGGTTTTTCAGGACGGTACGGTGCAAACGACTCCATCACCCGCCGACTATGCCTACGGCGTGGTGCGATACCTCGTCGAAACGGTCATCGATCTCGTGATTTTCGCCGCCACCGGCGGATTCGGTGACGGACCGATCGCGTTTTCCAAAGCCGGTCTCCAACCTGCGTATCAAGCGTTGGAAAAAGAGGTCGCCGAGCAGCTCGTGAAAGAAGGCGTCGAAGCAACCACGCAAAACGTGACTCAGCGCATTCAAAAAGATGTCGCCAAAGAGTTTGTCAGTGCCCTCTTCTTCGACGCGCCCACGAGCAAATCCGACGTCGCAAAACTCACGGTGGAAACCATGAGGAGCGGCTTCACCTCCGAAAGCGGTTGGCCATCGACAAACTGGAGCTGGGGCGACGCCGGCCAGAACGTGTTCAACAGCGTCATTCCGATCTCCGGTCCCATCGGTGACGCTGCCGATCTGCGCGCCGAGCAACAACAGATCAACCAAGGCGCTCCCTGAACATTCATGGCACGATCGTTTGAACACAAAGTAGCGCTGGTTCGTCAAGCCGATACGACGTTTGCCCTGGCGGGTGTGGTCAAACGGACCTACACGTTCACTCCTGCTTTGCGTGCGAAGCTCGACGTTGCGGATGTGCAAGTGCCGCTGCGCGAAGCTCCCTTGATGGATACGCAGGGGCCGAGCGAGCTTTTTGACGATTCGGATCTTTTGCCGCAGAAGGTGGCGACCGACGTCGTGGTGATGGGTCACGCGCACGCGCCGAACGGAGCGAAAGAGACGCATATTTCGGTGGCCGTGGGCAAGATGGCTCGGCGGCTCAGCGTGATTGGAAAGCGTCTCGTCGAGGTTGGTCCGGATGGAACCGTGCGGTTCACGCCGACGGAATCGTTCACGCGCGTACCATTGTCGCCGCGCGTCGCGTACGGCGGTTATGACGTGTGGGCGCAAGCGCGTCTCGATCCGGTCCCTCGGGTGCTTGCGGAGAGCACGTCGAAGGCGATGACGGGGCTGTACGCGTATCCACGCAATCACCTCGGTGTCGGATGGTTTGTCGATGTGGATCGATTTCGAGCGGACGGTGCGACCCTGCCGCAAATCGAAGATCCGAGCGATCCTGTTTTGCCCGAAAAACTATTCGTGCCTTCCGTCAAGCAATGGATCGACGCGCCTATTTCGGCGTCGCTCGGCTGGGTGAATCATCGGAATTACCCGCGCATGTTTCGTCTGGTCGGATCGATGGTTCCATACGCGCCGCCGGCCAATCCCATTCGAGAATCGACGTTCGCCGACGGTAAGGATTTGCTCGATTCGTGGACACCGAATGGCGCGGGCGTGCATGCTCGGGCATTTTCTGGCGCTGCACCGGGGTTGGCGGTGGAGCATTTGCGCGGCAATGAGCTCGTCATTTTGGAGAACCTGCACGAAAGAGCGGGGCGTATCGAATTTACCTTGCCCAATGAATGGCCGATGTTGACGCTCAAGCCGCCTGACGTAAAAGCTGTGGAAATCACGGCGGTCATGCAGACGCTGCGGATCGAACCGGACGAAAATCGTATATCGATCACGTATTGCGGCGTGTTTCCGCTCATGGCTCCCGCCATGCGGAGTTTCATTGAAAAGACGGAGCTGGGCGTGACTTGGAAAAAACGTTGATTCGGGGAGTTGTCCTTTCCCGAACCATTACGTTTCTTCGCGCCCCACGACCAACACCACCGTCGTCGTCGCGCTGCCGCCAATGTTCAGCGTCGCGACGCGTTTGGCATTCGGAACCTGCATATCCCCGGCCGCATTCGTGACTTGTTTTTGCGCGTCGAGGAGCATGCGCACGCCCGTCGCGCCCACGGGATGCCCGATTCCCATGAGCCCACCGCCGGGATTGACGGGGAGTTTTCCCCCGGAAAAAACGGTGCCGTCTTCAATGACGCGATACGCTTCGCCCGGAGCGGCCAAACCGAAATGGTCGATCGCCATGTAATGCGAGATCGTAAAACAATCGTGCACTTCGATGGCCGATAGTTCGTACGGGTCCGAAACGTTCGCCCGGCCAAACGCATCCCAAATCGCCCCGCGCACGTGCGGACACACGTACGTATCCCCGCGACTGGCCACGAGTTTTTCCTCCATGCCCATGCGCGCCGTGCGATGCCCATAACCGTCGATACGCGCCAGTTTGTCCAGCCCAAGACCTCGTTTGTTCGCCCATTGCCGCGCATATTCGGCGCTTGCCAGGACAACACCCACCGCACCGTCCGTCACCGGACTGGCATCATATCGCCTCGTTCGTCCGGAAATAACGGGATTCTTTTCGTCGTCTTCGCCGAAGGAGCCCTCGGGGAAGTTCCATTTGCGCGCTTGAGCGTTGGGGTTTTTCTTGGCATTGTCGAAATTGCTCTGCGCCAACGCGGCCAAGGTTTCGCGACGCAAACCATAACGCCGCGCATATTCTTCGGCGACTCGACTGAACAAAGCCGGCCATGGATACGCAACGTCCGCCGTTTCACGTGGGACCCAGGCCGCAGCCCCGAGCTTTTGTTGCGATTCGAATCCGGGCAAACCGCGCATGACCTCCACGCCCAAGACGAGCACGGCGTCGTATCGGCCCGCCTGAATGTCCGCCATGGCCGATAAAATGGCTACGCCTCCGGAGGCACATGCGGCTTCATGCCTCGACACCGCAATGCCTTCCAAGTCCGGGTGAGCATTGGAGACAAACCCGGCCAGGTGACTTTGGCCGGTATAAAGTTCCGCGATGAAATTGCCCACGTGTCCGGCTTGAACATCGCGCGGTTCGATGCGCGTCGATTCCAATGTTGCCAGGATGCATTCCGCCATGAAAGCGTCGAGCGTCAAACCTTCCCGCGTGATGTTGCGAGCGAAATCGGTTTGATGACCTCCGAGAACGTATACCGGGGCGAGAGCGTGGCGATTGGAGCGGGAAATCATCGCCCGGATGGTACTCGAAGGTCGGCGAAATACGCAAGGAAAGACGGCATTGACCGAATGCTTCGCCGCAGCTACGGTTGGCGCTTCGTGACGATGGCTGCGGATTCTCGAACCTCGACGGGATGGGCAAACGCATTGCGTCGCGTCTTGTCCCCGACGCTCGTGCTTTCGGCAGAGCAATCACGGCAATTTGAAGAGGAGCGCGTGGTTTTCAATCGTCGGCGGGTTTTGGCGATTTTGCCCGGATTCATCCTGATTCAAATGGTCATGATCGCACTTTACACCGTACGCGTAAACGGACCGGCGGAGTCATTTCGGCAAGGTATTTATTGGGTGCATTCGACTTCGTTGCCGATGAACCTTGCGCTGTGGTTTGCAGCTCTTTGGGCGACACGCAAGAAGGTATCTTTTTCGTGGATTGGCGATTGCGGCGTCATTCTCTCCATCGTGACGGGTATGTGGTTGTCTCTCACGACCCATCGGATGTTCGCCACGAATAGCTCCTACACTGTAGCCTTGTTTGCAACGGCGTTGACGTTGCGACCCACGGTTTGGGGAGCGCTTTCGGGGTTTGTCGGTTCGATTGCGGCGTTTACGATTCTCTTGCCGTATGTCCAGCCGGATGGGGATGTGCGTGTTTCGTTTGTCTCGACCGCAGGAACGGCGGCCGTCATTTCGCTCCTGTTTTCCCGAGTCTTGCACGCTGCGGCGGTGAGGGAATTTCTTCAGCGGCTGACGATCGAACGCCAACAAGAAGAACTGCGTTCGTGGAATGCGGACCTCGAAAAACGTGTCGAAACGCAGGTGCAAGAGGCATTGCTGCGAAAACGAGAAGCACGCACGCTCGAAGCTCAATTGCGCATGAAAGTCCGGGCCCGTTCGCAAGAACTGATGCAGGCCATTCTCGAAGGTGTGCCCGACGAAGAAACCCCGGCTCCGGGAAGCCGATTCGAACAGCGCTTCGTCATTGAACGAGCTCTCGGGTCGGGGGCGATGGGCGATGTATTTGCGGGGCGGGATATTGAGACCGATCAGCTCGTGGCCATCAAACTCATGCGCCGATGGGATGGAATGTCGGCGAACGACGTGGGGCGTTTTGCCTTGGAAGCTGCGGCTACCGCGGCCGTTGTTCATGCGGCGATTGTCCGGACATACCATGTCGACGTCACGGCCAACGGACGAATCTACTTGGTGATGGAATTCGTTCGTGGACAAACGTTGGCCGACGCCTTGTTGCGGGGCCATTTCGATGCGGCACAGACTGCTCGTTTCGGCGCCGTTGCGGCCGATGCGCTGGCCGTGGCGCATCGGGCCGGGGTGGTGCATCGGGACATCAAGCCGAGCAACATGATGTTGACGACGGCGGCTCCGGGGTTGCGCATATTGGATTTCGGCGTTTCCAAGTTGGTGGCACCCGGTCATGGGTATCAAACGGTTGCCGGGCAAATCGTGGGCACGCCGCAATACATGGCGCCCGAGCAAATCCTCGGAACCGGGGACACGACAGGTGCGGGCGACGTGTACGCGCTCGGCCTGGTGCTGCATGAGATGCTCCGCGGCAAACCCACGTTTTCCGCGAAGAATATGGGCGATTTGCTTCGGGCCCAAATGGTCGATGCTCCCGCTGTTTTACACGAAGAACCGGGCGCGGACATTCCCGAAAATCTCTCCGCAATCATCGCGATGTGCCTGGAAAAGGACGCTTCGGAGCGACCTTCCGCGCAAACCCTGGCCGCAACGCTCCAGGTCATTGCCGACGAAATGCACGCCGGACCGCTCGAAGAAATGGGCGCCCCAAAAATTGCGCACGATACGGGAGCGGCCATTGAAGTCAATGCCGCGACGATACCCGCGGTCAACGACGCACTGTAGGATACGGCCTCTTGGCCAGTTTCTCATTTTCTCCGGCAAACCAAGTGAGGAAATCCTGTTTGGCTTGTCCTTCCATGAGCACCGGACGAAATTCCGTACACGGCAGTTGCGCGCATAATCGGACCGGAAAAACCTCGTGAGGTCCGGGCTTGATTCGCCCTTCCTCCAGAATGAACGTCGCTCGGTACACCATCGATTCGAGCTTTTTGGGATTCGTATTGGCGCCGAATACGAAATTGCCCAATGAATGAACGATGTGTTTGCCTTGGTATATCTCGAGCGCTTGCACCACGTGGGGATGATGCCCGAGCACGACATCCGCTCCCGCGTCAATCGCCAAGCGGCCGAATTCTCGCTGAATGTCGATCACTTCGTGCGTGCCTTCCATGCCCCAATGAAACGAAGCAATCACCACATTGTCCGGTTTTTTTGCGGTACCGATATCGGCCTTCACGTGCGCGGGCGTCATCCGCACGCCCGTGAACCCCACATTGACGACCTCGACGCCGCGAATGATTCGGCGATCGATGAGCCCATTGCCCGAAACGCCGACGCCGGCATCGAGCAATGCTTTGCGCGTGTCGATTTGTCCTGGGACGCCGAAATCACCGGCATGGTTGTTCGCGACGTTGGCGACCTCGACGCTGCTTTCTTTCAAGATTCGCGCGTATTCGGGTTTGCCGCGAAAATGGAATTTACCCGCAGCAATGGGCTCCGTCGCCGTCGTCAGCGTTCCTTCCAGATTGACGATCGTGATGTCATCCGCACGAAATAAGTCGAGAACCCCGGAAAATGGGTAGCTCGGCTCATTTGCATGTTTGATCATCATCAGGTCGAAAGGGGCCAGGTCAAACCCGTTTTCAATGCCGGCGCCAAGGGTGCAATCACCCACGGCGCTCAGCGTGATCGTGATCGGCGTAGGTTTGGCAGGAGGAACAATCGAAGCGGGCATCGCCGCTGCTTCGGGGTGAATCTCGACGGAGACGGCCGGTTTGGGATCCGGCGCGGACGGTTTGTCCCCGCACGACAGAACGGACAAACTCAGGCCGCCGAAAAACGAAAGCAGCGCGCGAGATTTGTGCAGAGGAGGGAAGATCAATTCAATTTGATCACGCCGGCGGTGACGTCGACGCTCGGGCCGCCGTCGACTTTGACCGGGCTGCCATTGATGGTGACGGATCCACCGGCAATGTTGATGCTTCCACCGCGGATATTGATGGTCCCGCCCGTGACGAGCGTCGTTGCGCCTGTGAGAATGAGCATTCCTTCGCCGGTGACCGCGGTGAACGGCGCCGTCGCCGTAATGGAACCCCCGCCCGTGAGCGTAATGGAACCTCCGGCGGTGAGCGTTTGCGTGGGCGCCGTGAGCGATTGCACGCCGCCCGCCGTGAGCGATTGCGCACCACCCACCGTAATGGCTTGCGCGCCGCCCACCGTGACGGCTTGCGCGCCGCCGACGGTAATCGAATCGGCCGCCCCGACGACCATCGTATGGGCCGCGCCAATCGTCTCCGTCTGCGTTGCGCCGATCGTAATCGTTTCCGCCGCACCCACGGTCACCGTGTGGTTTGCCCCGATCGTGGTCGTTTGCATCGCCGCGACGCTGACGGTTTGGTTTGCCCCGACCGTCGTGATTTGGTTTGCCCCGACAACCGTGCTCTGATTGACGCCCACGCTCGTGGCTTGATTGACGCCTACCGAAGTCGATTGGTTTTGCCCGATCGAAATCGATTCGCTCGCGCCGACGATTTCCGTGTTGTTGCTCCCGACCGAAGTCGACCGATTGACGCCGGTGTTTTCATTGCGGTTGTGACGAACGGTGGAATTCGAATCGTTGCCGATCGTTTCATTCCGATCGTGAATCACTTCGTTGTTCCAATCCCGCGCCGCGTGAATCTTCACGATCTCCGCCCCGCGGGCGTCGTCGAACATGAACTCGTTGTACCCGATGCCTCCGGGACTCGACAAACTCTTGAACGTGCTGATCGTTGGAGAACCAACGGATGGCGCAGGCGGCAAGTTGGCGCCGTTGTAGACACGGCCCGTGATGATCGGTCGGTCGGGATCGCCGTCGATGAATTCGACGACGACTTCGGAATCGACACGCGGATGCCACACGGCGCCGAGCCCGGCACCGGTGAAGGTTTGGCTGACGCGAATCCAGCACGAGGTGTGTTCCGTCTTGTGCCGATCGAAGTCTCGATCCCAGTGAAAACGCAGTCGTACGCAGCCGATTTCGCCGTCTTGCGGACCGCCGACGTGAATCTCGACGCCTTTCGTTCCCGGTGCGGCCGTGACAAAAGCCGTTTGAGTACCAATGATCTTGGGCTTCTGCGTGATGCGCGGAGGTCGATACCTGCTCTCCAACGTCACGCCGTCTTTGCCACGACGAACGCATTCGAACTTCGCCATGTAGGGCACGTTCTGCGGTTGTCCGGGGATCGACGCGACCCCGGATTGCTCGATCGTGATGTCGATGGCCGTGATGAGATATTCGCCTTCGTAACGCGGTTTGGACGATTCATGGTGAAAGATCGAGCCGGCCCCGAGCATGCGGAGTTTGCCTTCGCCGACCGCGTAATCCGCTTCGGTCGCATAGCGTTCCAAGCGAATTTTGGCGAGCGCTTCGCCGCGGGTCGGTCCGTCTTGATACCCGCCGGGGAAGTGTTGATCCACGAGATCGTCCGTCGGCGCGACGGTGTTTGTCGTGAGCAACAGCTGGGGTTTGCGCCAGTCGTAGTCGTCGAGCTGCACCTTTTTCGGCCTCAGCTTGGCGCCGAGTTTCATGCTCGAAATGTCGCGTCCCGCAATGCCGGCGCCGCAAGGATCGAAGGGGGACAAACGATCCCGTCCACCATCGGCGTCGCTGAGCACGAGAAGGCTCACGCCGAGACCGTGTTCGAAGTGGTACGCGATGCCTTCTTCTTCGAGCAGTCGCGAGAGAAAATCGAGATCCGTTTCGTTGTACTGCACCACGTACGGACGCGCGGTGGGATCATCGAGGCGCGACGTATCGGCGATGCGCAGCGCGTATTGCGCGAGCGCCACCGAATAATCGGGGTTCATTCCGTCATCGGGCGTGAGCGCAACGTTCGGAGCTTTTTGATACAGTTTGTCCGAACCAAGGACCGCTTCGAGGATCTGACGCAGGCTCTTGTCGAGGAAGATGCGCGAGCGTTTGCGATGCGCAGCGCGGATGAGCGGCGGCGAAAGCACGACGCGCATGAGCATGCCTTCGGGCACCGGATAGAGCTCTTCCGCTTCGGAAATCACGCCGTGCACGACGCGACACGGAGGGTTTGTCAGGGTCGTGATTCGCAACGACGCATGGTGACCGACCAGGTCCGCCGGATCGACTTCCGGTGCCGGTGCTTTCGCAATCACCACGAGTTCGTATCGAAATAATGAGGAGATTTGTTCGTGCCCTTGAACTCGAGCCACCAACAAATGCGCCCAAGGCGCCCCTTGCGCGCCCTCCCAAGCGAAGCGGAAATCGTAGTCGGCCATGGCGTCCTTCCCGCAACATCATCGCAAGAGACGCGACGATCGGGAAGCATCATCGATGAGCTCACCATTCGAATTCGACGACACGTGTCGTCAATGTTGGTTCACAAAGGTTCCCATCTCGGTACACTCGACGCCGACATGTCTGCACCCGATGAGATCGAAGAAGTCGTGCCGGACGACGATGACGCTCCCGAAGGCGTAACCATCGAACGTGCCGCGGAAATCGAGGCTTTCTTGACGGTACTCACGGACGAACCTCGCGACGAATTGCTCGAGCGTTTCGATTTGGACGAAGAACGCTGGAGCAGCGCGCGAAAAGTGTGGACGGAGCGGATCGAAGACGAAGTCATGCGGGCGGCAGCGCCGGGTCAGCGGATTTCTGCGGAAGAAAAATATCGTCTCTCGATGCGCTATTCGATTGCGTATGCCAAGGCGGCCGAACGTGCGCGTGAAGGCATGGACGTTCACGGGCCGACCGCCGCACTTCCATCGGCTTCCGATTCGGATCACGTCGCACGACTTGGATCGGGTCATGGCTGAGGGGGACGAGCGGCACGAGAATACGGGACAAACCGCTGCTCTGGCGTCTCGAGCGGTCGTGTTGCCGTCGGGGCGGGCGATCGAAGTGCAATCGGCGGCGGACGCGGACGTGCTGCGATTCCGGGCGCCTTCGGGCGAATGCGTGCTGACGATTCATTTGACCGATGCCGGCCCGGTCGTTCGTCTGGACGGCGTGATGCTCGAGGTTCGGGCTTCCAAACGTTTGTCGCTGGAATGCGACGAGTTCGCTTTGAAGGCATCGGGCGGCGCGAGCATTGATGTCGGCGGGGATTTACGCGAGAACGTGGGCGGTACGACGCATCGAGTCGCGCAGGGCGATGCGTTTGTCGAAGCGCAACACGTGCGGATGGAGGCGCGTCCCGGAGGCATTGAATTGCGGGCCAACGACGACGTGCGCGTGACCGGAGAACGCGTGCTGCTCAATTCGGATGATCCTCCGATGCCGCTGACGTGGGAAGAATACGAAGCTCGTCGACGCGAACGTGAAGGCAAAGTGATCGGTCCGGGAAGGCTTGTCGAAATCGACAAGAAGTAGCCGGCCGTTCCGCGTCGGTCGGTGCGTCTGGAAAAACTGCCGAAACTTCCCCAAACCCGGCCTGATTTCGGTAGACTCGCCGCGTCGTGGAAGTCCTGTCGTTGTGTCCGTTTCGAGCCGGTGCGCTTGTGTGGCAATCGTCGCCGGATGCTTGGTCGTTGACGGTGGTCGTCAAGGCGACGTTCACCATTGTCGACAAGGGCGAAGCGACCCTGGCGCCCGTGCAATCGCCTGTGGCGGCGTTTGCCGGGGATACCGATACCGCAATCGAGGATTTGTCGCCGCTCAAGCCGAAGGTCGACGTACTCGTGCTTCGCGGGAGCAACGAAGATTCGGCGACCGTCGAGGTTTCGTCGATCGTCGTGCCCGCGTGTGGACCCATTCCGCCATTTGCGCCCGCACGGCGTTTGTTGTTGCAAGAGCGAGGGCTCGAGTGGGCGGCGGCGGTTCTTCGCGGTGAAGCCGCGGGGGCGGGTCCGGTTCCCGCAGGATTCGATTTCGGATTTTTCCACGTCGCTTCGAGTGAACAACGAATCGATTTGTTGCGCACGGGAACGCCACTGGTGCTCACGAATGTTTTGCCGAACAAAGCGCGCGTGGAGACGCTCCTGCCGCAAAGAAAGCCGCAAGCATTTCGAGTGCATCCGCAAACGGGCAAAGCGACGGAAATCATTTTACGCTGTGATACCTTGTGCATCGACGCCGCGCGAGGTTTGGTCGTCCTGACATTTCGAGGCATTGCGGATGTCGACGCCGGTGGTCTCGGCAATACGGGGACCATTGTCGTCGCCGCGCATTCCGCAGGTAAAAAGATTCGACCGGACCGCATTGAACGTTTTCTCAAAAATGGCGATCCCATTGAAGGAGAAGCGAACGACGGACGTCACCCGCTCGAAAAAAGATACGATACGGTTTTGGCCGCTCCCAAAGGCGGCGATACCGTTGCTTTGCCGGACATGGAGGGATCCGGATCCGGGGCCTGGCCGGTTGTCGATCCAAACCAGCATGATTCGGGCCTGATGCGCCCTTCCGGAGGTTTGCCCTTCCAAGCTGCTCCGTCCGATGCGCCCCCGCCGCTCATTCAGCCTGCGCCATTGCATGTTCCGGGCGGCGGGCGTCGACATGCGACTTGGTCGGGATCGAATGAACCAAAGCGTGGTCCGGATATGCCATTTCAGGGGGCGCTGCCGCCACCGGTGGCCGAAGCTTATATGCCGCCCCCGCCGCCGGAAGGAGTTTTTCCGGAACCACCGGCGATGCTCCCGGTCATTACGCCGCAAGCTCCGCCGTTGATCAAACCGCCGCCGATGTTGGGGGCCGGATTCGCTCAAGACGAGAAGACGGCCGATTTGCCGCCCGGTCACGAAAACGCCGATGAAGCGACCGTGGATTTGGCTCCCGCGACGGCGGCCATCATGCGTTCGGAAACCTCGCAACCCGCGCCCAAACCGGCGCCTGGTTTGGCAGGAAAACCCATTGCCGCACCGGCGAAGACGCCCGTGGCGGCACCCGCCGCTCCGAAACCCGCCGCGGCTGCGCCCAAAGCGCCGGCTGCACCGAAGCCGGCCATATCGTCGCCGGCTGCGCCGAAGTTGCCCGGGTCGCCCGCAGTGGCCAAACCCGCCGTCGCCGCTGCGCCAAAACCCGTCGCTGCGGGCGCCGTCGCTTCCAAGCCGGCCCTTCCCACAGGGCCGCTCAAAGTGCCCGCACCGCTCGGCCCGAAGCTCAAAACCGATGGTCCGGCCAAACCAGTTGCTCCGGCTCCCGCGCCTGCGGCCGTGAAAAAGCCCGATGCTGCCCCCGCCGCGAAAACACCTGCGGCCCCGGACAAACCGGTTGAGCAAGCCAAACCCGGGCCCCTGCTCCGCCCGTCTGTCGCGACAGTGCCCTTTCCCAGCATGATCAAGCCG
>CAYSYX010000048.1:0-35096 GCA_964435055.1 uncultured Polyangium sp.
CCCCATCGAGAACCAAACTCTTCGCGAAGCGCGCTTGTTAGCGCGCGGAGCGAACATTCAATTCAAGGCGTGCGGTCTCGTTCCTCTCACGTACAAATCACCGCGTTTGTCTGATCAACACCCATTACGGGCGCCAAATGGGAAACTCGAATACGCCCCAGGTGAACAGCGCATGCGCAAAAAGCGCCGGGGGCAATCGATCGAGACGCATTGCGAGGCGCCCCCACACGAGCGAATACGCGATGCCCGCTGCGACGAGCAGCGGATTAGGACCGACGGCCGGATTTCCCAAAAGAATCATCGTCGGCACGTGCGCCAAACCAAACAATCCCGCTTGAAAAAGCCAAGAACGGAGCCAACCGAATCGTTCGGTGAGCACCCGCATCACTAGGCCGCGCCAAACCAATTCTTCCAGCGCCGCCACCAAAAACACCGCGCCGCCGATCAAATGCCGATATTCCGAAGACGGATCTCCCAACGCCCCATACACCTGCATGATCCACGCGGAACGCGGCGACGGAGGCGCCGTAAACGCCAAATGCACCGCAAGGGCGATCAGATAACAAGGCGCCGCAATGACCGCTCCAATCGACAAATCGCCCGCTTTGGGCCGTAATTGTTCATCGAGCTCCCCGCGATCGAGCAAACGCCATACGGTAAAACCCGCGAGAACCGCATACACCGCGCCCATCGATCCCAACATCCACGGACTGTCGGGATGTGAAAATGCAAAACCCACCGCCAAACCGCTCGCTGCCGTCACTCCACCCGCTATCAGCACCGCTTCCTTCGTCGATGTGTCGGGGATGGGTTTGTCCCGAGGGTCGAGTTCGTCCTCGTCAAACGTTTCTTGGTCTGTGACGTCTTCGTCGTTCTTGTCTACGTCGCTCATCGGCACCTCGCCAACACTCGATCAAGAATCCGATCCGCCAACACGCGTTTGGTCATCACGCCCAACGGTTCTTCGCTTTCACGCATCACGATGGTGGCGCGATTGTCATCACGCCCAAACGCTTCGTCCGCCCGATTCGCCACCACCATGTCCACGCGCTTCTTTTCGAGTTTGCCGCGCGCATAACCCAAAATCGCTTCATCCGAGCCTGTTTCCACCGCAAACCCGACCAGCACCGGTTTGTTTTCCGTTCGAGCATGACCCACTTCGGCCAAGAGATCCGGATTCGGAACCAGTTTGAGCTCCAAAGGTTCCGCCGAACGCTTTCGTTTTGTCGGGCTCGTATCGGCCGGTCGGTAATCCGCGACCGCCGCGCTCATGATCAACGCGTCGGCTCGTTCGAGGTTTGTCCCGAGCGCCTCCCACATCGCGGCCTTCATATCCAGGGCTCCGCGCACATCCACGCGACGCACGCGATGCGGCGTTGACAGCGTCACCGGGCCCGTCACGAGCGTCACGTCGGCACCTCGCGCGGCAGCTCGTTCAGCCAGGGCAAACCCCATCTTGCCTGTCGATCGGTTCCCCAAAAAGCGCACCGGATCGAGATCCTCCACCGTCGGTCCGGCCGTCACGACAATCCGCAAACCACGTAGATCTTTGGGCTCGAGCAAGTCGAGGGCGGTCCGGACAATCTCTTCCGGTTCCGCCATACGTCCCAGGCCGCGGTCTCCCGACGCCACTTCGCCATCGACCGGTCCGACAAACGTGATGCGACCATCGTCCCCGATCGTCTTGATGTTTCGTGCCGTTGCCGGGTGCGACCACATCCGCGGATGCATCGCCGGAGCGGCGACGATCGGGCATGAAGCACACAGCACGAGCGCCGTGACGAGATCATCCGCGCGGCCGGCGGCCATGCGCGCGAGCAGATCGGCCGTTGCGGGTACGATCAAAATCAGGTCGGCGCGTCGGCCCAGATCCACGTGTTTTTCTCCGGCGAAACCAGGATCGAACATGTCTTCCACGACGGCTTCGCCCGTGATGCCGCTCAACGTTTGTGCACCAATGAATTCTTTGGCGGCTCGGGTCAGGATCGGAACGACGTGCGCGCCTGCTTTTTTCAACAGGCGCGCGACTTCCACGGCCTTGTAGGCAGCGATGCTTCCGCTGATGGCGAGCACGATCGTGGGCGGAGTCGAGGATGGGGCAAACACCGGGCGCAGATTTGCACGAAATCCTCCGAGCGTACATGGCTCGTCCCGCGCTAGGCTGCGCGCGTGTCCGATTCAGCCTCAGCCTTGCAAGCTCGTCGTGAGAGTCTCGCCGCGCTCGAACAAGAACTCGTCGCTCGTTCCGGGCGTTTGTCCGGTCTACGCGGGGTGCTTTTCCTCGGTGCCGCCGTTGCGCTCGGGTACGCGCTCACGCGTGACGTGACGCCCATCGTGTGGGTGCTCGTGGCGCTCGCGTGGGTGGTTTTTTTCGTCGTCGTCGCGATTCACGGAGCGCTCGTTTCTCGCGAGATGGAAGTCAAAACGCGGATCGGCATCGTTGATCGGTGGCTGCTTCGGACCTTGGACAAACCACCGGAGCCTCTCCCAGGTTCGCCCGTGCCAAACCCTGGTCATCCGTATGCCGTCGACTTGGACATCTTCGGGGCATCGTCGGTGTTCCAACTACTCGACGACACGCGCACGGCGCCGGGAACATCGACGCTTGCCGCGTGGCTTTCGATGCGCGCGACGCCGGCGGAGATCGCGTCCCGACAAACTGCGGTGCGTGAAATCTCCGGGCGAGTGCAGTTTCGCGAAGACTTGGCGGCGCTGGGTACGGCGGGAGAAACCCGTGGTCGTCCCGTCGATCCGCTCATCGAGTGGGCGGAGATGCCGCCGGTGTTGGGAACGACGCTCGATCATCTTCTGCTTCGCGTCGCGTTTGTCTTGGTACCGACGACGCTCGTGCTGCTGATTTCCGCGTTGGCGATGGGGGACGAGGCGCCGTCGATGTTGCGTCGGGCGTGGTACGTGCCGTTTGGACTCCAACTTCTCGTGCTCTTCGTGCTCGGTGGAAAACTCACGCCGATACTTTCCAAAGCCGGATCGAAAGAAGCGCCGTTTGGTCGGTACAAGGGAATGTTTGCCCGTATCGAAGCCGAGCCATTCGAAGCGGAGCGTTTGAAAGCATTGCAGGCGACGCTCGGCATGGAGAAAAATGCGCGTCCCGCATCCCACGAATTGGCCTCGTTCGAACGAATTCTCGGGTTTGTCGAATTACGCTACAGCGGTCTCATTCACTTGATCGCGAACGTCTTTTTGTTGTGGGACGTCTTTTGCGGCCATGCATTGGAGAAGTTTCGGGCGCGTGCCGGGAAAAACATGCGTGGTTGGTTCAAGTCATTGGGCGAAATCGAAGCGTTGTCGAGCCTCGGAGCATTTGCGCACGAGCATCCCGGGTATGCATTTCCCGAAGTCGAAGATGGAAATCCCAGGTTCGATGCCGAAGGATTGGGACATCCGCTGATTCCAACCGGGCGACGTATCGGCAATTCCATTGATTTGCCGGGTCCGGGCCATTCGCTGCTCATTACCGGATCGAATATGAGCGGCAAGAGCACGTGGCTGCGTTCCATGGGTTTGGCAGCTGTTTTGGCGCAAGCGGGAGCGCCCGTATGCGCCAAGAAATTGCGTATGACGCCCTTGTCGGTGCGTACGAGCATGCGGATCAGCGATTCTCTCGAGCACGGCGTTTCGCATTTTTATGCCGAGCTGGAAAAACTCAAGAGCGTCGTCGACGCGGCGGATCGCGGCGAACCGGTTTTCTTTTTATTGGATGAAGTGCTGCACGGAACGAATTCGCGCGAACGCAACATCGGAGCGCGGGCGGTGGTCGTGCATCTGCTCCAAAAGAATGCCATCGGCGCGGTGACTTCGCACGATTTGGCATTGGCCGATTTGGCGGAAACAACGGCTGGACATGTGGTCAACGTGCATTTCAAAGAGCTCGTGCACAATGACAAGATGACGTTCGATTACGTGCTTTCCCCGGGCGTCGTTTCGACGACCAATGCTTTGCGCCTGATGAAAATCGTCGGGATCAAGGTGAAGGGGATTGATGATGTGTAAAAACGCGCCGCGTTCCTGATGCAAACCCGCTGAAATGGCGGCGTTTTATCGATTGCTCACCGCAATCGCGTCCTTTCCGTTGTATCCTCCCGCCTTCGCATGTCTTCCGACACCTCGACCAGCCGTATTCATCGCGTCGTCGTTCATGCCCGCGGAGCCGTGGTCACACGCGCCGTGACGCTTCCGACGCCGCTTTCCTCCGACGCGTTCGACCTCGTCATCGCCGGGATCACGCCTCTCGCCGAACCCGCGACGTTTCGCGCCATCGCCAAAGGTTCGCGTCAAGTCGTCTCCGTGGTGGCCAAGTTTGTCGTGCCCGACGGTCCCGCACGTGTCGGATCGGCCGCCGAACGCGTGCAATCTGCGGAAGCAAAACGCGTCGCGCTTTGCGAGGAACGGGCGCACATCACCGGACGACGTAATCAGCTGGCGGGAATCCAATTCGATTTGGGTCTCGAACGTCGGTTCCAGAAGACAAACGTGCGCACGCGCATGACCGACGCGCTCGCCATGACCGGCCTCGTCCACGACGAACTCGCCGCTCTCGACGCACGGATCAGAAAGCTCGATCGCGAAATCGCTCAGGCTGAACGGGCTGTCGACGCCGCGCGAGTCGCCGAGGCGCAAGCGCGCACGGCGGAACGGGCCGGTACGTCGAGACCAACGCTGGCGTGTCACGTCCGAATCGGGCCGGGACAAACGCCGCTGGAAGCGCTCGAAATTGAATATGTCGTTCTCGCGGCGCGTTTTTGGCCGACGTACAAAGCGTGGCTCACCAAAGGCGCGACCCAGGTGCGTCTCGAGCTCGATGCGCTCGTGGTTCAAGACACCGGAGAAGACTGGACAAACGTCGAAATGTCCTTGTCCACAGCCGATCTCGTGCACGATGCGCGCTTGCCCGAACTGCCGTCATTGCGGTTTGGCCGGGCAGTACCCCCGGTCAAACGCGGGTATCGCCCGCCACCTCCGGGGCTCGAAACAATGTTCGAGGCGTATGACGCGTCGATGTCGAAACTCACGCCGCCCGTCGAGGTCGATGCTCTTCGTTCCACGCCTGCACCGCGTCCGGCCGCTGCGCCTGCACCTGCGCGGCCGTCGGATTGGGACGAAGCGCCGCGAGGCGCTCCCGGGGGGTTTGGCCCGCCCCCCGCAATGGCCATGGCTGATGGCGCATATCCCATGTCGGAATCGGCGGCCGATTTTCAAAGCCTCGGATCATCCGTGGAAATGTCGAAAAAGAAGAGCAAAGGTTTGTCGTTTGGGCGTGGTGGTGCGCCGCCGCCTCAACAAGCAGCCCGTGCGTCATTGATGAGATCGGAAGAAAAACCCATGCCCAAGGCCGCGCCCGGTCCCATGGGCGGCGGTGGGCCTCCTGGTGCGGCAAGTTATGGTTTTTTCGAGGAAGAAGAAGCCGAAGAATTGGAGGAATCGGACGTGCGGGTTGGTCCGATCGAACCGGACGATGCGTGGCTCGATTTCGATTCTTTGTCGCTTGCGGGTGCGGAAGAACCTCGTCGGGGAAAACTATCGCGTTTACCCGAGCAAGCCGTACGCGCGGAAGCTGTACGTGCCAAACAGAATATCGAGGGGATGTCCAGTCCGGCGCGCACCAAAGATCCTTACGTTTATCGCGGTCTTTTCGATTATCGTTATGACGCCGTCGGTCGCGGGGATATTCCTTCGAATGGATTGCCGCATCGCGTGCACGTGCAAACGGGCGAAGGCTCGGCCAAACCACGATTTCGCACGGTGCCTCGAGAATCGACGGAGGTTTTTCGGGAAGCACTCATTGAAAATCCGCTCGGTGCTCCGCTTTGCGCCGGGCCCTTGGATGTTTTTCTCGAAGGTGCGCTCGTTACGACGACCGATGTCGCGGCGGTGGATCGTGGAGGGCTCATTTCCGTCGGATTGGGCGTCGAAGATCGCGTGCGTATTGCTCGTAATGCCCGCGTCGAAGAAAGCTCCGTGGGGCTTCTCGGAGGCTCCACCCAAGTCGATCATCACGTCACCGTCGACATCACGTCGTCGCTCGGAATGCCCATTCAATTGGAAGTGCTGGAACGAATTCCCGTCACCGACGACAAAGATGTCGGCGTCAAATTGAGTTCCGCGGAACCCGAGCCGGAGACCTACGATCAAAGCGATCTGGGTTCACCCGTTCGCGGCGGACGTCGTTTCCGTGTGGAAATCCCCGCGGGTGGAAAATCCAAAATCACGTACGCCTATCGCATCAAATTGCCGTCCAAGAGCGAGATTGTCGGAGGAAACCGTCGTGAGTGATGCCGCCATGGAACAAGTTCGTCAAGACAATCCACAACGATCGGCGGGTTGGGCGACGCGTGCGGAGCGCGTGACGCTGTTCGAGGATCGGGCGGAGGTCGTGCGTCGGGCCGTATTGCTGGGGACCGCGGGCGTGCGCGTGGAAGCCTTTGCGGGCGTTTCGCTCGTCGTGGACGACGGTACGGTGCAAGCCAAGGTTTTACGAGGAACGGCGCGGGTCTTGTCGGTGCGTGTCGTGCGGCGAATGCACTTGGAAAAGGCGCTCGGGCGCGAAGAAATCGAGGCGCTCGAAGCGGCTTCGCGTGACGCGCGGGAACGCATGGCGGCGGCGGATCAAGCCATTGAGCGGACGCAGCGGAGTTTGCAGCACCATTTTCAAATGTCCGATCAATGGATCAAGTCCGTCGCGCTCGGTCCGAAAAACGGATCGGAACCCAAGGTCATCGAAGCGTATCGAGATGCGTGGAAGGCGATTGATGTTTCGGCCCACCGAAGTCTTGGAGAAATCGAAAAAATTCGAGCCGATCGATTGCAAGCGGAGCAGGATTGGCGACTCGCGGACAAACGTCTGCGCGAAGGGCTCCGGGAATCACCGCGTCACGATGCCGTGATTGAAGTGGAGCTCGATGCGCGCGAGGCGGGGGAAATCGAGATCGAGCTTGGATATCGATTGCCTTGTGCCTTGTGGCGTCCCGAGCACAATGCGCGGCTCTTGACGGAAAAAAGCGATTCGAAAACGGGTAAAATCGAAATCACCACGTATGCGGTGGCTTGGCAAAATACCGGTGAAACGTGGGAAAACGTCGAAGTGCGATTTTCCACGGCCCGGCCCGCCAAAGAAGCCTCCGCGCCGCTCTTGTCGGACGATGTTTTGTCGAGTCGCAAAAAGACCGAAGAAGAACGGCGAAATGTCGTCATTGCGGCGCGCGAGCAAACCATCGATATGGCGGGGCTCGACCGCGGCGCGCGGGAAGTCGCCGACATGCCCGGTGTGGATGACGGCGGCGAACCATTGAACTACGTCGGCAAAGAGCGCGTGACGTTGCCTTCGAATGGCCGACCATTTCGCGTGGAGATTGGCCGGACGAACATGGACGCCGAAGTCGCTCGCGTGCTCATGGCTACGCGTTCGCCCGCGGCGCATATACGAGCGACCGCGACGCTATCGGGAACTGGGCCACTCTTGGCCGGTCCGGTGCGTTTGGCGCGAGGATCCAGCATCGTGGGACGAGCGAAGATCGATTTCATCGGAAAAGGCGAACCGTTCGAGCTTGGGTTTGGCCCGGATGACGGTATTCGAGTTCGACGCATGGAAGACGAAGAGCGCGACACGCAAACGCTCACGGGCGCGCAGCGTATTCGGCGCAAGGTGTCGTTGTTCTTGTCGAATATATCGGGAACGAATCGCAGCGTTTTGGTGAACGAACGCGTTCCGGTGAGCGAAATCGACGAAGTCGAGATTCAAATGCTCGACGCCGGTCCGTTCAAGCTCGACGCCAAAGACGGTTTTTTGCGAACGACGGTGGACGTGGGGGCTCGAGCGACGAAGATCATGCGTTTTTCGTACGAAGTTCGAGCGGGATCGAAGGTGGTTTTGCCCGAATTCTGACAGTCCGTTGCGTGATTTGCGCACGATGATGCAGCGGACTGCCAAGCCGACGAGCGGATATTCAAGATTCGTGGCCGGGCCATCCTTCATAAGAATGGCCGACGACCGCCGCCGGTTTTACCGGAGGCATTTCCGCCGTGCGGCGCTTTTTCTTGGGCCGCGGAATGTCGGGATAACGATTGAGTTTATTGACGAGCGTCCGATTGCACCATCCGAGGTACGCGGCGGCGGCTTTTTGATTTCCACCGAATTTGTGCAAGGCATGAATGATTCGGGCTTTTTCTTCATCCGAGTCGGGTGGGAGGCTCGCCGGCTTTCTCGCGATCAACGATGGGGGCGCGAGTCGGGCAATTTCAGCCGGCAGATGCTCCGGCAAAATCAACGTTCCTCGGCAACGCACAGCCGCAACCTCCACGGCTTTTTTCAGTTCGCGCACATTGCCGGGAAACGGATAATTGCGCAAACATTCCATCGCGCCGCTGGAAAACTGATAGATGTTGGGTTGATTGTCGCGTCGACACAAATCGGCGAGGAATCGATCGGCCAACGCGAGAATATCCTTCGGTCGATTACGCAAAGGCGGCACTTCGAATTCGAACCCCTTCAGTCGAAAATACAGATCTTCACGGAACGTTCCTCGCCGAACGCATTCGAGGAGATTCTTGTTTGTCGCGGCAACGACGCGTACATCGATGAACGAGGGGCCGGTGGCGCCGACGGGATGCACTTCGCCGCAATCGAGCACGCGCAAGAGTTTGGCTTGTGTCTCGAGGGGCAAGTCGGCGATTTCGTCGAGAAATAGAGTTCCGGTGTGGGCAGTCCGGAAAAACCCAGGTTTGTCCGTCAGCGCGCCGGTGAATGCGTGTTTTACGTGGCCGAACAATTCGCTTTCGACGAGGGATTGCGGGAATTGCGTGCAATTTACCGCGACGAATGGGCGGCTCTTTCGCGGCGAGGCATCGTGCACTTCACGCGCAACCCGCTCTTTGCCCGCTCCGGTTTCGCCATAAATGAGGATCGGAATGGGAATGTTCGTACATGCCGCCTCCCGCACATCTTCATAAAGCGCCTCCATGAGCGGATCGGATATCGTCGGCGCTTCGGTCCACATCCGCGGCCCGCTCGTACCCTTGTCCGGCTCGTGGTACGCTTTGCGAATCACGAGAATGACCGAACCGAGCTTGATGCGATCTCCAACATCGACCACAAAGGAACGATCATGCTCGGGCCGACTCGCAATGGTCGTATCCGTACCCGAATACGTTCCCGGCTTGTAGACCTCGGTGCCATTGCAACTGCTCTTGTCCTCGATGATCAATTGCTGTCCGACGTGCAACAGCGCGTGATGCCGTGAGACCGAGGCGTCGTGAATCTCGACGTCGTTATGGCTGTCCCGCCCAATGCGTACCGTTCCATTCGCGGGCAAACGGCGGGCTTTGGGGTCATTGCCACCAATGTAAACGACGAGCTCGAGCGGCCCCGTATGTCGATAGGATTTGAGTCCCATGTGTTGCTCCCTTGTTCGATGCCTTAACCGAGCATACCTGCATCGATAGGTACAAATCTAGTTTGTCTTCGCCTCATGTTCGTCGAGACGACCACAAGGTTGGTCCGTACGGACGTTTGTCATGCATCAAGCATGCCACGACGAACGTTTGTCGAAATAGGCATGCTCGGGACGAGCAACGATCGCGAAGTCGTGCATTCATCGTGCATTTTGCGCGATTTGCACCTTGCGCTTGCGCTGGTCGCGCAAACTTGGGTGCTGCAAGAAAAACGATTGGGACATTGCGCGATTCACGCATGCGTGAATGACGAACCGTGCGGTTGTCCAGCGAAACGCGCAAGGTGTTCGGCAGGCAAAACGATGACTGAACTTTTGTGCCGTAAAATAAATTGGGTCACTCGGCAATATTTCGGATTGCAATCGAGTGCGTTCCATGTTTGGCCGCTCGTCGGAGACTCGTCGCCGGTCTCGTGGTCGCGCACGTCATCGGACGCATCGCTGCGCCCGATGACGTGGGGGCTTGCGTAAAACGGACTTCGAGCGGAGGGGGAGAAAGGACGACGTTCAGCCGCGGCTCAAGGCTGGCAAACGATATTGCATTTCTTCGAGCAGCATTGATCGTTGCCGCCGCAGAACTGACCATTCGGTGTGCAATTGACGGCCGGGGCGCATGCGCCGTTCATGCACGATTGCGAACAGCATTCGGCTCCCGTCGTGCATGCGGCTCCGTCCGCTTTGCAGGTCTTTTGGCAGACGAAACCTTGGCAATTCATCGAGCAACAATCGGTATCTTGGAAACACCCTTGACCGTCGGCGGTGCAAGCGCTTCCCTGCGTACACTTGCCATTGGTGCATTTTTGGCCGCAGCATTGGCCGTCGAAGAAACAAGTCCCGCCATCGGGAGTGCAGGCTTGTCCGCAAACGCCGTTGTTGCAGCCTTGCGAGCAGCATTCGGCGTCACTGCCGCACGCTCCGCCATCCGGGGTGCACATCGATGCGGGTTGGCACGAGAAATTCATGCAATTGCCCGAGCAGCAATTGAAATCCACTCCGCAAGCTGCACCATTGCCCTGACAACCCAAGGGTCCGCATACGCCGCCATTACATTGCTGATTGCAACATTGCGCCGCATTCGCGCACTTTTCTCCGTCGGCGGTGCACGTCGGGCCGCCGCAAATACCGTTGTTGCACGTTTGCCCGCAGCAATCCGCGGCATTCGCACAAGGCAAACCATCGGGCAAACACATCGGGTTCGTCCCGCAAGCCCCGTTGTTGCACTGCTGGCTGCAACATTCCGAGGCTGTTTTACACGGAAAACCATCGACGAAACACGTCGGCCCGCCACCGTTGTTCATGCCCCCGGTATTCGCACCACCTTGGCCCATGCCGCCGGTTTCGGCTCCACCTTGGCCCGAACCGCCGTTCCCGGACGAACTTGTGGAGCCGGCCCCCGAGTTCGTTCCGCCAAAGTCGATGTTGTCACCACCGCATCCACCAAACGCCATGGCGAGAAGGAAAATACTTCCGGCTGCGGATCCGACAAACCAATTCGTACGTGCCCTTTTATTCATGCGTGTTTCTCCAAGGAAGCGAAGTGAACTCGGCTCATTGTTTCGGGTCGGGGGGATTTCCACGCGGAAAGTCTGGTGGCGGCGATGCACCGTAAGGCGGCACCGGAGCCCCCGGGCCATTCGTGGTGGGCGTTGGTTCCGGCTCGGGCGAAGGCGTCGGCATGGGGTTTGTCGTGGGCCGAGCCGATGCGGTTTTTGGCGTTTCCGGCAACCGCTGCGCCTCATTTTTGGGCGCCTCATTGGAACATGCAGCCAATGCAATCGACGCCGCAGCCGTCAAGGCGACAACATTCCCCGATGCTCCACCAACGTTTCGAGCGCAGAATGGGCACGACGATTCGGAAGCGTAAATATGCCGTTTACATGTCGAGCAACGAACCAACGTCGTCATGTTTGTCCTTTCGAAACTACTTTATCGAGGTGACAGTGGATCCACGCCATTCTTGGCGGGTGGTGGCCCCCCATAAGCGCTCGACGGAGGCCGCTTGGGTTCGGTCCTGGTCGTGGTGGGTGGCGGCAATCCATACGCGGGCGCAGGTGGACTGATGGGCGCGGTCACGGGTGTCTTCGGTGCGGTCGATGCTGACGGCGCCGGGTTTGGCTCGGACGATGCCGCCACCGGCGTTGTCGCCGGCGCCACCGGTGTTGGCACAGGAACAACCCGTGGCTCCACGGTTTTCGGTGTTTCCGGCGCAACTTGAGTCGGAGCATCGGTTTTCGGGGGATCGGTCGAGCATCCGGCCAACGCAATCGAGGCCGCCGCCGTCAATGCAACAAGACCACTCGACGTGACTCCGGCATTTCGAGCGCAAAACGGGCACGCCGATTCGGAAACATAAATATGGCGATTGCAAGTCGAACAACGAACCAACGTCGTCATGGTTTGTCTCCTGAAACGTTTGTCACGGCTTGGGTGGCGGCGGCGACGGGACCATCGGCGGAGGCGCTCCGTAAGCGGCCGCGGGCGGAACCACCGGCTCTCGCGCGGGCGGCCCGCCGTACGCCGGCGCGACGCGAATGGGATCCGTGGGTTGCGTGTTTTGCGGATCCGTCGCGATTTCTTTCGGCGGCGGAGCTATCGGGTCCGGTTGCACGATTTCAATCGGGCGCGGAGGCGGCGTTTGCGGAGGAGGTTCCCCCGCACATCCCGCCATGCCCATTCCCGCTGAAATGGCCGCCGCCAAGATGGCCGGCGTGGCATTCGTTTGCCGCACGCAAAATGGACATGACGCATCCGTCGCGTAAATATGGCGTTTGCAAGTCGAACAACGAACGAGGGGGCTGGTCATGAATCACTCCGAATTCGATGCGGCTTCGAGAATGGGTAATCGAGTACGTGATGATATTTTTTCCGGCGCGAGCGGCGCAACGCCTTCGTCGCGATAAGGTTCGACGATAATTTCAAAAATGCCGTGATCGAAGGCCTCGCCCGGAGGACGTTCGACCTGGACGAGCCTCTCTCGAAGACCGTGGTTTTTGTATTCCAAGGCGCGGTGATGGCAATAAGGATTGTTGCCCGCTCGGCCGAAAAATACTTGCGACGTCCACGTGCAACCGGCGCGGCAGATATCCGCATAATAACACGTGCGACAAAATCCCCATAAATCGTCGACGCTGCGGTCTCGTGTATAACGCAATTCTTTGGTGTTGTCCCAAATATCGCGCAGCGTTCGCTTGCGAATATGACCTCCGGTCCATTCTTTCGTCGTGAGCGAAGGACAACCTTTGATGGCTCCATCCGCTTCGATGCCCATCGTCGCCAAGCCCGCCCCGCAGCTCGTCGCGTGTTTGTCATCACCATACGTCCATTTTCGCAATTCGGATTCGTGCGGACCGAAATACCCGACGTTGTTCCCCGTCCATAACCGCACACCGTGTCTCTCCGCTTCGGCCGCCAATTCCGCAATGCGGGGAATCACGTGCAAGTGTTCGTGGGGTTGGATGAGCCATTCCGGACGATCGGCGGCCCGTCCCATCGGCACCGTGAATTGAATTTGCCAAGAATGGCCGCCTTCTTTGACGATCAAATTCAAAATATCGCCCAATTCGGGATAACTCAAGCGATTGATCTGCGAATTGACGGAGACTTCGAGCTCGGCTCGGGTCAAATTGCGCAATGCCGCGAGCGCCGCGTCGAAACTGCCTTTTACGCCGCGTTGCAGATCGTGCGTCGCGCCAATCCCATCCACGGAAACGGACACGCTTTGCACGCCCGCATCCCGCGCCGCTTTGGCCCGCTCGAGCGTCATTCCCCGCCCGCCGGTCGTCATGGTGCAGGTCATTCCCGCCGCCCGAATCGCTCGCGCAATCGTCGTCCAATCATCGCGCAAATAGGCTTCGCCGCCGATCAACGTGACCTCGCGTGCGCCCATTTCGGCAATTTGACGGACCAAATCGAGCGCCTCGGACGTATTCAATTCATCGCCGCGAGGTTTGCCCGCTCGTGAACCGCAATGCCCACAGGCCAAATCACAGCGCAGCGTGATTTCCCAGACGACGTAAACCAGCCCCGACGCAGTCACTCGCCCATGATACATGGACAGCTCGGGCGGGGAAATAAAAACATCGCGACTGCAACGTCAAATCACGCCGGTTTGTCCGGTGATGCGGTAGGAATCAATCGGAAGCGGACGCGAGCAGCGATTTCAGCACTTGCCTTGGATAACGCTGTTCGCTTTCACTGAGACCATCTTTGCCTTCCGCCACGAGCGTCCAAAATACGGCGTTCAGCGCTGTTTCCAACATACGTAGAAGTTTCGCCGATTCCGGATCCAACGTTTCGGTGCAAATGGCTCGAGCCAAATGGCCGAGCGCCCTTTCCACTTGCGTGCTTTCTTCTTCGCTCGCCAAACCCACGACGCCGATGGATGCTTCTTCTTCTGGAGCGAGACGTAATGGAATCGCCAATATCCAGCGATATTGACGGGCAAACAATCGATGATGTGCCGGGCTTGGTTGATACACGATGCTCGTCGATGCATTCGCGTCGCGATGCCATGCCGCGGTTTTGTTGAATCGAAATGCATGTCCGGCGACGCCGCTGCCGGACGGAAAACGCGCCGACCACGATTGCGGCCAAAATTGACCGAAAATCGGGCACAACATACGAATCTGCGCATCCCAAATCATGCCCATCCACGACCCGCGCTCGCCCAACAATCCGCCGCGCGAAATCGGCGCCGTTTGAGCTCCCCAAGGCGATGCCGTGGCAATCTTGAAAATAGATGCTCCCACCGCTTCCGTCAGGATCGTCGACAACGATTGCACCGACAATGGTTTGCCGCAGCAACGTTCCAAGAGCGCCCGCGCCGTCCATTTCGCCGCTTCGGGATATTCTTTTCCGCGAATACCCGGACGATAAGCCAGCGAATAACGATATCCCACAATCGGCCCCGGAAGTTTCAATTCCACGTGGGTTTTTCCGACAATGAAATGCGATCGACAACGCTCCTGCTCGAAATCCACAGGCTCCCAATGGTCCTCGCCAAACTGTTCGTAATGACGCTCGACCATGGGATATGCATCCGCCACCGTCGCGCCCGAGGCTTCGGAGAACACCAGCGCCAACGTCAAGTGATCGGCCTCGAAGCGCACCACATGCGAACGAGCGTCGAATCCGTCGATCAAGTTTGGGTACCAACGATCTCGTTTTTCGAGCAGGTTCAGTTCGGCTTGCGTCAACGCAACGGCGTTCGAAAGATGGTAACTCCACGACACGTACCGCTCGGGTTTGTCCGCGCCTTGAAGCATGAAGCGCACGCGTCCGCCGCCGAGCGCCTCTTCTTTCACTTCGCGACGCCCGCGCCACGTGGTCGCTCGAGGTTCGGCGAGGACGTTGTTGTACGGCGGTTCGAGCACGGCGATCGGTGTATCGACCGGGGCGATGAAGTCGCGCAGCTCCACTTCGACCAAGGTGATGCCGGCGTCGATCACATTCCAGATGCGCGAGTGTTCTCTGGCCTTGACAAACCGTTCGTCCCGAGCAACCGGTTCCCAGTTCACCTCGAAGTATTTGCGCTTCGGTTCGAGCGAATATTCGCCTGCTTCTCCGCCGCGTTCGTACACTTCGACGCTCACGGTGCTCGGGCTCAGACGCACGACCGAGAACTGATTGCCCACGGCGCCCGGACGTTCATGGGCTTCGGCGCCGAGCGATCCGGTCGAGATGATGACGAATCGGTTCTTGAAGAGCTCGACGAGCTTCGAACTTTCCTGATGGGTATGTCCGTGAAAACCTACGCGAAATCCCGCGGCGTAAAGGGTTCCGACGTCTTGCAGGGTCAGATAGTCGGGACGTCCGCGTTCGCTCGTGAAGCCGTGATGCCAAACGGCGACGCGTAACGTGTCGCGATCGAGTCCGTTGGCAAAGTCCCGCGCGCCCGATACGGCGCGAGTGGAGATGCAGGCGCCCGGCCAGTAGCGATCGTTGCGATGGCACGAATTGAAGCCGAAAAACGCTACTTTATCCTTGGGAAAAACGTGCGCCGACCAGTGCTCGCGTTCGTTCGCATCCGTAAGACCGAACATCCGCCCGTTCGACTTGAGCGAGTCGCCGTAGAAGCGCTCCAAGAAGCGTTGCACATTGACAAACCGACGGTTGTAGTCGGCGCCGGGGCGCAACTTGATGAGGTCGAGATGTCCGAAACGGCCGACGTCGATGCGCAAATCCGAGAGATCCGGCGATCGCTTGAGGCGCTGCATGTGCTCTTCGATGTGCGAGAAATCGTGTTGCGACTTGAGCGACGCCAGGCGCACGGGTTCGCCGATGTCGGTGCTCCAATCGACATCGTGATTGCCCGGGACAAACACCACGCGAGTGCGGTCGTGATCTTGAACGAGCTGCAGGAGTCGATTTTCGGCGAACGCTCCGAGTTCGTCGTATTCGGCGACGGTGGCGCGTTGCGTGAGATCTCCGCTGACGACGATGTAGTCGAAGGGCGTGGAGTGAATCGTGGACAACGCCTGTGCCGGATGCATCCAGACGTCGTCCAGAGTTTGTCCCGGTTCAGTTACATGCAGATCCGACAGGTGCAGGATGTACATTCGATGTCACCAGCCTGTGCAGAGATCACCTCGCGACATGCCTTGATCGAGATCCCCGCTCGAGAAGGGAGGCAACGAGTCGAGCGTCGATACGCGCTCGAAGAGTCCAACAAGCTGTTAGTGTCTTATCGTCGAAATTCGTTGAAGCAAAATTCAACGAAGGTGCGTTTTGTGGAGGATTATCGATTGCCTGCGTGCCGTCGCCGCGAAGACGATGTCGCACTCGTCGGTTCACTGAGTTCGAACGAGCCGGGAAGCAGTTCTTTTGTGTAACGGATGGCCTGCATCGCCACGGATTTGTCGATGACGAACGGCTCGCGAACCAACACCACGGCGTCCTGAAACGCGGCGTCTCGATTGGTAACCGCCGCAATTTTTGGAGTGGATCGGCGCTTGGCATTCATGTCGTCAACTCCTCAGGTGCCCTGGGTCTTTCAGATATTTTTCGAAAAAAATTCCCCCGTCCCGATCGTCACCGCTGTTCGCGAGTGTGAAGGCAACTTCGCGACAACGTGATGACACGCGGCAGATGCGACGAATGGTGCGCATGCTTGAACAACCCTCAACAGAGGATTGAGCAACTCGATGCGTTTGACCATTGCCATGGGGCATGCGCTCATCCTACACGATATGGCTCGGAATCAAGCGTTTCGGCGGTCGATTGTGCAATTTGGTATCGTCCGCACCGAACCTGGAACCCCTGCAAAGCGGAACGAACCTTGCAGTGATCCATTTGGTGACAGATCGGAACGGTTGACGCGACGAGTTGGCAACAATGCGACGCGAAAAATCCGCGCGCATGCGACGTGACCGGTCGCCAGAGTTTCCAGTTTGGCTTGTGTCAAGGGCGAAAAACTCGGTTCGGTTGGACAATCGGCCGTTTGACGAGACAAGCGATTGTCGGAACCGATGACGGCGGCGTCGAGGATTGTTCGGCTCGACAAATATTTCGCGATCAAACGAATTCGGCGACTCAGCCTTTGGCCTTCATGGCCGCGATCTCGGCGCGAAGCTCTTCGATCTTGGCCAGGGTGTTGGGGCCGGCTTTGCCGTCGGCGTCGAGACTGTAGGCATCTTGAAAGCTGCGCACTTGTTCTTCAGTCGCGGCTCCGTACACGCCATCGGGCGCGACGGCGTAACCGAGGGCGGTGAGATCTTCTTGCAGCTTGGTGACGAGAGGACCAACCGATCCACGAATCAACAGTCCCATGGCAGGCTCCTGCGACCGGAGACGAGGGAAAACCGGACGCACCGTGGACGGTACTACGGCTTGGTGGTCGGGTTCCACGCCGGCGTGCGTTTGCAGCATGAAACGGTCACGTACGGGCTTGACTCGAGCGTCGCGCGAAACTCGAGCGGGCAGGTGAGGGGAACCCGCCGCGTGTCGCGGAAACGTATGAGTACAAAGGAGATGCGCAAAGACAAACGGCGTCGGTCGTCTTGTAAAACCATTTCATGTCGGCTTGACGAATGCCAAATCGGCTGATACCCCACGCCGCTCCATGATCCGATTCAGTTCTCCGCTCGTCCTTCGTACGGCCCTGGTTGTCGTCTCGATTTCCACTGCGTCGTGTGGTTCGTTGGCAAACTACGTCGTCACTGGGCATTGGGAAGATCCAAACGCCGAAGAGGTTTCGACGGCGCCGAAGAGCGCCCCGAAACATGCAGCGCCCGATGAAAAGAAAGCGGAAGCGGCGAATACCGCTCCCGAACCGGCATTGCAGGCTTTTCCCAACGAGACGCCGTTCACGTATGGGATTTGGACTTTGTACCGCAATGATCGAGGGATGTTTTTCTGGACCGGCAAGGGCGATACGTTGCGCTTGTTTGCGATTGAATTGAACAAAAGCGACGCTTGCTGGGCCACTCGAAGAGCCGATGGACCGCGGGTGATGCATTGCCTGGACAAACATTATGCGCTCATGCGGGATCTCGCGCCCAAGCCCGGCGACAAAGAGGAAACGCCGTCCGCCATCGGCGATGCGCTCAATGGGCTCCCCAATCCGCCCTGGCGAAACAATGCCTTGATCGCATCGAACTTGGAGCCGGCCAATTACGATTTGCCGGATCGTTCCGGCGGCAAAAAAGGAACGTTTTCCCTCGAAGCCACAGCCGACAAAATCAAGATTCAAATGCCGCCGATCATGGGTGAGCGCTGGTTCGTGATACCAAAAGACAAGACCGGCGTGCTTTTCGCCGGTGAACCGGTGCCGCTTTTTGACGGCTGCACCAATGCCGACAAGACGCTCGCGCTTTTGCAAGGTATGGCGATTCAATGGGATAAAAGGGCGTGCGGAATCCAGGTGGATGGGAACGAGTACATGGTATCACTCAAGACCGTCGATTTCACGCTGGAGGTCGAGAGCATGGACACGCCGCCCGATCTGGCGGCCAGGCAGGAAGACGGCAAAAAACTTCGCAAATTAGCGGCGGAAAAGAAGTCGCAACTCGACATCAGTATCACCGGTGACGCGACTCGTACGTTGGTGACGGCTCGCGGCAAGAACCCCAAGGGAGAATCGTTTGGGCTCGTCGAAAGTCATCAAACCATCGGCTCCCAGCACTTTCGATGCACTGCCCGGTTGGAAGGCGATGCCGCTGCTCAGCTTCCCCGCGCCAAACAGATCTGCTCGTCCATGCGCGCCGCCAAATAACGACGATATCGCAGAAGTCCCTGGATTTTGCTATTCACCGTGCACCGGCGGCATCGGCTCCGTCGCTTCGATGGGTTTGGCCAATCGAAACACGCGGCGCGTCCATTCGAGCACGCGATCGGCGACCACGTAAAACGCAGGCACCACGAGCAAACTCAAGGCCGTCGAAATGATGAGCCCGCCGATGACTGCAATGGCCATGGGTGCGCGGACTTCGCTGCCTTCGCCGAGCGCCAAAGATGCCGGAACGGCGGCCATCAACGTCGCGACCGACGTCATCAAAATCGGCCGCAAACGCACGGGTCCCGCTTCGAGCATCGATTCGAGCGCTCCTTTGCCCTGACGACGTAATTCCGTCGCGTAATCGACAAGAAGAATCGAGTTTTTCTTGACGATACCCATCAGCAAAAGAATGCCGATCATGCTGAAAATATTGAGCGTTTGTCCGGTAAACAAGAGCGCGAAGGCCGCGCCCGCCACCGACAAAGGCAAGATCGTCAGCACCGTGATCGGATGCAAAAACGAATTGAATTGCGACGCGAGCACCATGTACGCCACCGCAATGCCCAGGAGCAAGGCGAAGATCAACCCGCCCATGGAATCGCGAAATGCCACGCTCGCTCCTCCGAGCACCACGTGATAACCCGCAGGGACGTCTTTGCCGATTTTCTCGACCAAGGCCAAGGCATCGCTTTGCGATTTCCCCGGCGCGATATTGCCGAAAATCGTGATGGCTCGTTCCCGATCTCGACGCGTAATCGCCTGTAAAACGGGTTTTTCCTCGTATTTCACCAGCGACGAAAGCGGCACGAGCGCCCCGTCTTTCGTGCGCAAATGCAATCGCGCCAGATCCTCGGGACGCGAGCGTTGATGTGCGAGCAGACGCATACGTACGTCCACGCGACGCCCGCCCGTGCTGTATTTGCCGACGCGTACGCCGCCGACGAGCGAATTGAGGGCCGTGGCGATTTCTTCCACCGAAATGCCCAAATCCGCAGCTCGTTTGCGATCCGGCTCGATCTGAATCTCGGGCATACCCAAGCGGTAATCCGTATCGATATCGACCACGAGGCCGCTCGCAGCCAGCTCCGCCTTCATGCGTTCGCTCTCCGCGACGAGCGTTTCCCATTCCGCGCCGCGAATGGAGAATTCAACCGGAAACCCGCGTTGGGCTGTAAAACCCGATTGCGATAAATCTTGCACCACGACTTTCGCGCCGGGGATCGCGTTGAGTTCTTTCCGTAAAACCCCGGCGAATTCATTTTGCGACAGCTTGCGTTCATCCCGTGGTTTGAGCGTCAGGAACAACATCGCGCTGTTCACCGGACCCGTACCGAAGGATCCGATGACGCCGAAGCATTTCTCCACTTCGGGTTTGGAGAGCATGATCTGTTCGCCTTGCTTGACGATTTTGTCCGTTTCTTCGAGGTTCGAGCCGACCGCCGTCGTGAATCGGACCATCAGGCGACTTTGATCTTGTGACGGGACAAACTCGCCGGGAAGCTTCTGAAACGTGTAAGCGGCCCCGGCAAAAAGCCCGATCGAAGCAACGAGCACGATCACGGGGTAACGCATGCCGCGGGCGAGGACCCACGCGTACGCCCGCGAGAGTTTGTCGAAGGCGCGATCGACAAACTGCCCCAAGCGACTGCGATGTTCGCGTGATGTCGTCAAAAGCTGCGCACAACGCGCGGGCGCGAGCGTGATCGCTTCGATGTAGGACAACGCGACCGCCACACAAAGCGTCACGCCAAACTGCAAGAAGAAGCGGCCCATGATGCCCTTCATGAACACCACGGGGATGAAGATCGCGATGACCGCGACCGTGGCCGCGAGCGCCGCAAACGTGATCTCGGCCGTGCCTTCACGCGCCGCACGCATGCGATCTTTGCCCTCTTCGGCGTGACGGAAGATGTTCTCGAGCACCATGATCGCGTCATCGACGACGATGCCCACCGCGAGAGACAAACCCAAGAGCGTGAAGGTGTTGAGGGTAAAACCCAGGAAGTAGATCACACCGACGGTGCCGAGAAGGCTCATCGGAATGGCCAAAACGACGTTCAAAGTGCTCGAAAGCGAGCCGAGGAAGAGCCAGCACACGAGCGCGGTGAGAATGACGGCGAGGATGAGCTCGCGTTCGATCTCGTGCACCGATTGCTCGATGTATTTCGTCGTGTCGAAGTTGATCCCGACGGTCATGCCTTCGGGCAGCGTCTTCTGAATGTCGGCGAGCGCGGCTTTGACGCTTTGGGCGACGGCGACAGCGTTTGACCCGCGTTGTTTGCGTACGCCGAGGCCTTGCGAAGGCGTGGCGTTGACCCGCGACATACGCCGTACGTCTTCGAATCCGTCTTCAACGAGCGCGACGTCTTCGAGATACGTGACTTGTCCGCCTTGTTCACGGACCGTGATGCGGCGAAGTGTGTCGAGATCGAGCGCTTCTCCGAGCACGCGCACGTTCACTTCGCGCCCGGTCGATTCGATGCGTCCCGCCGGAAGTTCCACGTGTTCGCGACGAAGCGCCGCGGAGACATCCGTGACGGTCAACGCTCGGGCCGCGAGTTTGTCCGCGTCGAGCCAAATGCGGACGTTGCGTTCGAGCGACCCACCGAGCGTGACTTCTCCGACGCCCGGGATCGTTTGGAGTTTTTCCTTCACGCGATAACGCGCGTAATCCGCCAGATCTTGGGGTGGAAACGGTCCGAACAAACCTATCCATACGATGGGATTGTCTTCAGGGTTTGTCTTGGAGATCGTCGGTGGATCGATGTCCCTGGGCAAACGCATTTGCGCCTGCGAGACCTTGGCTTGCACGTCTTGCAGCGCGGCATCGACGTTACGCGCGAGATCCAGCTCGACCGTGATCGAAGCGCTGCCTTGACGCGAGGACGACGTGAGGGATTGCACGCCTTCGACTTGCATCACGGCTTCTTCGAGCTGCTCGACGATGTCGTGTTCGACGGCTTCGGGCGTGGCGCCTTCCCACGAAACGCTGACGTTGATCGTGGGAAAATCGACGTCGGGAAATTGGCTGATGCCGATGCGCGAAGCCGCGACGATGCCGAACAGAATCGTCGCGAACATCATCATCCACGCGAGGACGGGTTTGCGAAGACAAGCCTCGGTCAGGTTCATGGCGCGCGTTGTCCTTTCGGTGCGGGCGATCCTCCGGATGAACCGGCGGAGGAAGAACCGGCGGGAGCACCAGGTTTGCCTTGACCAACTTTCACGGGAGCACCTTGTTTCAAGGGTTCGGCGCCGCGAATGACCAACTTTTCGCCCGTGGACAAACCTTTGCGCACTTCGACGCGTCCGTCGGCGGTGCGCATGCCGAGGGTGAGGACGCGTTCCTGGGCGACATCGTTCTCGACGACAAACGCCAAGAAGCCGCGTTCACTGGGACGAATGGCCGTTTGCGGAATGACCGGGGCCGCGTCGTTCGTGCCGATGGAGACGGTCACGTCGGCGAATGTTCCGGGGCGCAGCGTGTCTTTGTGGGCACTGTCGATCTCCGCGACGATGGGGACCATGCGCGTGTTCGGGTCGGAAGCATCGGCGACGAGCGTGATTTTTGCGGTGTGCGGGTGCTCGTTTCCGGTCACGCGAAAGCTCGCGACCATGCCCGCGTGAAGCGACGGCGCGTCGGCTTCGGGTACGGAGAAACGCAAGAGCAGCGGGTCGCGTTGCAACGCGGTTCCAAGGACCGTACCGGCCTGGACAAACTGTCCGGTTTGGACTGTACGCGTTTGCATCTTTCCATCGATGGGCGCGCGAACGTAGGCGTCACGCAGGTTCAAGTTCGCTTCATCGAGGGCGGCGCGAGCTTCGGCGGCTTGCGCGGAGGAAGTTCGCAAACGAGTGCGCCAACCTTCGACGTCTTCTTTCGAGAAAACGCCTTCATTTTCAGGGGCGACCGTGTCGCGACGCGCCAGGTTCATCTTGGCTTCGGCTTCGGTGGCCTGGGCGCGATCGAGCGTGGCTTTGGCGCGACGAACCGCGAGGTTGTAACGAGCCGGATCGATTTCGACGAGCACAGTGCCTTTTTTGACGACGTCACCTTCGGAAAAACGAACGTGCTCCACGACGCCCGCCACACGCGCGGTCACTTGCACCCGCTCGTACGCGTCCACGGATCCGACGGCCGAGACGGTGTATTCGACACGTTCTGCGGCCACTGGGGCGATTTCCACAGGAAACGCGAGTTTTCCTTTTCCCGATCCACCGGGGCCGCCCGCGTCGGCTTTTTTGTCGCAAGCGGCAAACAGCAGGGCGAGGAAGGTGAGAAGCGCGATTCGTGCGACGAAAAGTCGAGTAATTTTCGGGCGCATCGTCATGACCAGGGGCAGATAGCACGGGGGCGTCGAGGCAACATCTGTCCGGAAAGACGCGGCGTTTTTTACGTTGTGAAGTTATTTCGAGAAATTCGGCGTCGGGCCTTGATCCTGCGTCTGCAATCAACGTGTGTACGTTGCCCGGGGACGTGCCCGAAATAGGCGACGAATGTCGGGAAATACGTACGCGCCAAACCGCGTTGATTTTGCGTTTCCACCTCGCTGTTTCATTTGGACGAACAGTCGGGACCAAAAGTCGCGCAAGTGGAGGTTTCTTTCTGGACACCGCCGCGGCGGCGCAGAATACTGGCGGACATGGGAAGCGCCGCGCAAAGACTACGTATGACGGAAGAGGAGTATTTGGCGTTCGAGCGCGCGTCGGATGTGCGGCACGAGTTCGCGAATGGCGAGATCTTCGCGATGGCGGGGGGAACTTACGAACATACGACCATTGCCGCCAACATGATTGGCGAACTTCGCAATGCCTTGCGTGGTCGAAAGTGCTCGGTGCAAACGTCGGATATGCGCATCCACATCCCTTTGCGTGGTCGTTATGTGTATGCCGATGCATCGGTGGTTTGCGGGCGTCCCGAGTTTCTGGACGACAAACACGATGCGTTGATCAATCCGCGGGTTGTGGTCGAAGTCTTGTCCCCGTCAACCGAAGTCTACGATCGAGGCGAGAAATTCACGCTTTATCAAACGCTGCCTTCGGTGATGCATTACGTGCTCGCCGCTCAAGACAAACCCTGCATCGAAGTGTTTACGCGCATGGTGGATGGATTGTGGAAGTCGCGGACGTATGGGCCGGGCGAAATCGTGGTTTTGCCGGCGCTCGAAATATCGTTCGAAGTCGATCAGGTGTATTCGAACGTATTCGACAGCGATTTCGACGCGCCGGCTGCGTAGGCCCAAGAATTATTTTTGCACGGCAATCGTCATGCCGCCCGTGGGGCTGTTTTTCGCCATCCACTTGTTCAGGGCGTCATGCCAGCCCGATACTTCCGCTTTGCCGTCGTCCGTTCCGGAGAGCGGATCGATATGCGTCAATTTGATCACGTCGTGCACGACGAAGGCATCCGGGTTTGTCCGGTCTTGTCCCGCCAAAGGACGCCCCGGACCAATGGGGACGTTTTGCACGAGGGTTTTGAGTTTGTCTAAGGCTTTCAAGTCCCCCACGAGATTGGCCACCGCACCGAAAATGGGCAAGTCCATCTCCGCGCCGCGAGTTGCCCGCAATGCATATTTGTCGAGCGCCCAATCGCCGGCTTTCAGCGTGAGCGTTGCGGCGGCTTGCGTATCGAGCGACAAACGCGCCGGGAAATACCATTCCGCAAAATCGAGGCTCGGACCTTCGTACCAAGACCGGGCAATGTCATCGATGGACGTATGTTCGCGCGGATCGACCTGATCATATTCGACCCAGGTATACGTGGCATTCGGATCCGACGGATGTTTCAATTTGCCAAAGATGCCTTCGTATTCAGCGATTTCCCCGCCTTCACCATGGCCGCATGAAACCGCTGCAAACGTTACGCCATTGGACTCGTCATCGAAAGCAAATCCCATGGCCGCTCGATTCGTCATTTGAGGGATCTCCGTCAACGTGAGCAGCGTCGAAAACGCTTTGTTCCGATACGGGTCTTCAACAATGGCGTCAGGGGACCAAATCGACCGCATGGCCACGGTTGCGGCCATCGGATACACGTCGAGGTTCAAGATCGGCAAAGCGATGTAACGCGTGGTTTTTTCGATGGCGTCGAGTCCCGGAGGATTAAAGCCGGCCGGTCCACCCATGGTGCCTTGGCGGTATTCCATTTCGGTAATGACCGGGGCGGCATTGCCTTCTTGCCCCGAGACGCCGTCGACCATCACCAAGCCGGCCAATTCGGAAAAACCCGCCGTGCCGTCGAAGTCCCACGCGGCGTATTCTTCCGCAATGCTCGCTCCGAGCGAGTGACCGACCAGAAAAACGCGCGATTTACGTTCGGCTTGCGGAATCAGCTCCACCACTTTGCGCAAATCGCCGATCGTCGTCGCCAAACCCCATTCCGAAGCAAAATCGAGCTGCGATTGGCCCAAGAAACCGTCAAAGGTTTTTCCTTCCGCAGGTTCGCTTTCGAAATAATAACGCATTGCAATGTCGGGGTCCTTTTTGACCTCCGCCACATCGAGCCCATGCTGATCCTCGAGCATGTTGCTGCGCCGATCGATGGCCCAAGCTTCGTACGCATCGTCGCCCGTCGATCGGCGAACGATGGCTCGGGCCATGGGATCATAACTGCCTGCGCCACCCAAGAAACCGGGCATCAAGACAGCGACGGCTCGAGCGGGGCGCGGCGGATCGGCGTCCACTCGATAACGAACGACGCGGACTTTGTTGTATTCGGGCGGCGTGGATTTTCCGGTAAGGGAATTCGGCGGTGGCGTTACTCCATCGACGAGAAAGACTTCGCGACGAATGCGAAGAGGACCTTGTTCCACGACGGCGGAGGCCGGCGGGGGAGCATAAGCGGGTTCCGTGTTCAGCGGCAGTTGAGCCGGATCGGAACAGCCGATAGCCGGCAGGATTGCGAAAACGAGGGCGGACGAAAAAGCAGAAGATTGGCGCATGAATGCAGAGTAGGGCGAATGCCCCCATCTGAGTAGCCCAATTCAACCGGTCGTTGCGTCGCCGGCAAAAAATATCACGTGGTTGGGGCGTCGGCGACGAATCGGAATCGCCGCATGTAATTCACGAACGTCTCGGACAAGCCTCGTTCGCGCAGTTCCGCCGGCGTCATGGGAGGCTTTCGCGGCTGCCACGCCGGGTCGGTGATACGCAAAGGCCAATCGGGATTGGCAATGGCCGATCGCCCGAGCGCAATGCCGTCGGCGCCTTTTTCCAATAACAGCTCGGCTTGCTCGCGCGTCCAAATGCTTCCGGCGACGATGATGGGTACATCGGCGGGACAAGCGGCACGGAAAAGCGGAATGGCATGTTCTTCGGGACGTTTTTTGGTATTGGCGAAGCAGTCCCACATGGACACGTGCAGGAAATCGATTCCGTCATCGCACAGCCATTTGGCCAATTGCAGATTTTCGTCGAGGTCCACACCTTTGGTTTGTCCGAAATCCTCGGGCGAAATGCGAATACCCACGACAAACGACGCCGGCACGGATGCGCGCACGCGACGCGTGACCTCGCGCATGAGGCGCGCACGATTCTCCAGCGATCCGCCCCATTCGTCCGTGCGGCGATTGCCCGTGGCGCTCAAGAATTGTCCCAACAAATACCCGTGCGCTCCGTGAAGTTCCACTCCGTCAAACCCCGCTTTGTGGGCGCGGACGGCGGCATCGCGAAATCCCGCAATGAATCGCTCGATGTCTTCCGACGTCGCTTCACGGGCCGTCAATGGTTCGCCTTCATTGCTCGCGGTGAGCGGCAATCCTCCAATGAGTTTGGCATCGGCGCGTGCACCTCCGTGAAAGATCTGGACCAGGTTTGTCGACCCGGCTTCGCGCAACGTGGTCGCCAATCGGGTGAGGCCCGGCAAGAGGTTGTCGTCGAATATCCCGAGCTCACCCTTCCAGGCTTGACCGTCCGGGGTGACATGGCTGGCGCAACTTTCGATGACGCCAAACCCACCGCGAGCGCGTACGTCGAGCCAATGCAGTTCGTCATCGGACAAAGAGCCGTCATCGTGACTTTGAAGATTCGTCATCGGGGCGAGAAAAACGCGGTTTCTCGCTTTGGCGCCATTACGAAATGAAAATGTTTCCAGGATCTGTCTTTGCGTCATGGGCGGCGAGCGTAGCAAAGTTTTGGGAACGGGCAATCATTCATGCGCCGCCATTTTCTCGGTACGTTCCAAAATCGCGGCCAATCGAGCTTCGTCTTCGCCGGCTTCGAGCGCATCGTGACACGCCTGTCGGCATACGGGCGCTGCTGTTTGTTCGAGTGAAACCCGCAAGCGCGCGTCGAAATTGGCATCTTTGCAGGCGCGCAAAGCAATGAATGCCGCGGTTCGTTCCATGGTCGAAGCATCCGGGTTTTCGGCGACGGTGAGCAAGTCTTCCGGAACGACGGCCGGTGCACGAGGGTCGAAATGCGCTCCGCTGCCCATGGTCAGCAACGCTCGAGCCCAAGCGCCGTAGGTTTTTCCCGACCGCAACAAGACTTGTTGCACCGGCGCCGGTTTTTTACGTTTTGCCGTTTCGCATGATTCGCGAATCAGCAAAATCAAAGCGTCTCGCTCCGCCCAACGTTCCTTGAACATACTCGTGGTAAAATCCAAGGTTCCCCCATTGACGAGCACAATGTTGATTCCGGGGTGGTGAAAATAAAATCCGTCCGACGTTTCGATATAATCGATGTCGCGAAAACGAATGAATCGACTTCCGAAAAGTGAAACGAGTTGAATGCCGTCGAGACCAATGAACAATTTACGTGGAATCAGCACCAAGGTGAACAGAAGCAAAGCAACGGCGGCGGCAACCAATGCTCCGACGGGGCCATCTTTGATGAGCGGGGGCGCGATTGCGGTGAGAAGAATGGCGCACGGAATGACTCCCCACGGCAAAAGCGGCGAAGGCAGCGAAAAGATCGGTTGTTCATCGGCGGAACGTCCCAGGTCCTCGAGCAATGCAGCGCGTTTATGAGCTGAAGGCGTCGTGGGAAGCGAGTTGTTCGTCGTGGGGTGTTTTTTATCTCGCCGCATTGCAATGCTCAAGAGGCAACAGCCGTCATGGCTGCGAGAGGATCTCGAGGGCTTCGTCGACGGACAAAATGTCCATGCGCGCCGACCAGTGTTTTTGCGGAATCGCCGCGGAAAATCGGGCTGCGTGGATCGACCCGTCCGGCACGCGAATACCTCCTCGAGCAAAAAGGGCGAGGGCTTGTAGACCGATTCCCGGGGTTTTGCAGGTGACGATGGCTTCGATCAATCGCGATTGTTGCGTATCCGAAATGCTTCCGCCTTCAGCGACGAAGAGGGCGGCGCCCAAGATGGCTCCGACGCGGTCGCTGATTTGCGGCGAGGAACGATATGCTTTTTCGCTCAATTCACGCGCCTGATCGGGACGCCTCGACCGCATCGCCACGGCCGCTTCGCAAAGACAAACCAATGCGTCGACATCCGCGGCGCCGATCCAAGAAACCGCTTCGACGAGCTCCATGTCCGCCGGACCGTTATCGAGCGTTCCGGTACGATATGCAATGGCGCGCAAAAGCCACTCGGCGCGAGCTTCCCCCACGGCGTGTCGACAATGTCGCGCAAGCTCGAGGGCCTGATACGCCGCCCGTTTTGCATCGTCGAATCGGAAGGCTTGGAGCAAGGAATTGCCTTCGAAAAACCGGGTCCATAATTTCGCGACCGGCCATTCTTCACCTTGAAATGCAATGGCATGACATTCCGCGGCTTCCTCGAATCGACCCTGGCGATAACGCAATCGACCAAGCCAATTCGCCACTCGAGCGCGATCGGCACGATCATACGAGTTTTCCGCCCAGGCTACGATTTCATTCAGCAATCGTTCTTCGACTTCGACCGCCGCCCGACGCGCCGCAATGACTCGAACCCCTTGTCTTCGTCGTTCCAGCCCCGGATCATCGAACGGCAATACGGCATTGGCTTCCATGAGCGCTCGTTCCGACGATGTGGCCGCGGCCAAACCCGCGCGCACGAGCCGTCGCAGATGCTCGAGACGGTCGCCTTGCATGCTCGGACGGCTCAATTCGTAGAGCAAGCGATCGAGCGCCATTTCCGTATTTTCGGCCAAAGCAATTTCAACCCACGTCGAAAAGAGGTTGTAACGATCCTCCTCCCGAATTTCGCGTGCGGTTCGTAATGCTCGCAGGCCTTCACCGAGCAGCAGCGTTGCGCGGACCAAGTGGCCTTGAATCGCATATTGACGTGCCGCCGCATCGACTTCGCGGATGATTTCCGTAATGCCGCGGCGGTCGATTTGTTCGACGCTGCGCAAAAGGTGCAAGAGACGGCCCGGGGCGCCTTTCGGCAATACCGTCGTCAGATCGCGGTGCGCTCGTCGCTGCATATCGGGCGCCCACAATTCATTGATATCCGGCCAAATGATCGGTTCGTAAAACCCATCGGGCAATTCGCGTAAAACCCCGCGACGAACGAGCGATTGGACGTCCGCACGCAGGTCGTCGAGATCCGCATCCATTGCTTGCGCAATCAAATCGAGCGACGCATGCGGAGCGGCCAGGGCAAACCACGCGAGCGTATTCCATTCCTGCGTCGACAGCCGCACCGAATCGGGTCCGATATCGCCGGTCGGCGCGACGATGAGCCCCGCTTGCAGCTCTTCCAGCGTATCCCGAACAATGGCGATTCTCCGGCCATCCCAACGCCCGATTCCAGCTCGAACCCAAGCTTCCAGCTCGCGATTGACTTGAACAGGGTCGCCTCCGGTACGCGCGTAAAGCACGCGCGCGGCATCTTCGGGCAAATGCAAGAGTCGATTGGGTCCGGAGAAAAAATCACGCAATTGAATCTCATCAAAAGATCGCGCCGCCGAGTCGGGGAATTTCAAAAAAAATGAAGGAATGCTCGTGTGCCGATTCGACGGGACGATCTTCTCGCGCAGTCGATACGCAAGCTCCGCCGCGGATCTCGGCCGATCCACAGCCCGCGTTGCCAATAACTGATCGAGAAGCTCGCAAGCTTCCGGGGGTACGTCCGGAGCAACCTCGCGAATGCTCGGCACCGGGAGCGTGCTGCGATCGATGATGTACGCGCACATGTCGCCGTCTTTGCGTGCGTGAGGTATTTTGCCGGTCAGCGCGTAATACACCATGACGCCGAGCGAATACAAATCCGTTCGGGCCGTGGCACGTTGTTCGCCCAATTGCTCGGGCGCAAGATAAAGAAATGTCCCCACGATTTTGCCCGTATCCGTCAATCTGTCCACCGCCGGACCATGCGATGCGGACAAACCGAAATCCAGGACGACAGGTCGCTTGTCCGGACGCACGATGACGTTGTCCGGCTTGAGGTCGCGATGCACGATACCCGCGGCATGAATGCGACTCAACGTGTCCAGCAAAAAGATCAGAATGGGTTCGAGGTCCGCATAAGAACACGGTAGTGGTATACCCGGGAACGATGTGCCTTTGACGAATTCCGTGACCAGAAAAGGTCGGTTCCCATCGAGGCCTTCGTCCACCAACCGCACGACGCCGGGCAGACGTAACAGCCGTAACATGGCGATTTCACGCCGCAAACGAGCCATCGTCGTCGGCGAATCCGAGCGGAGGATCTTGACGGCAACGCGTTCGTTCGTCAGCCAATCGTCCGCATTCCACACTTCGCCTTGACCGCCGACGCCGAGCAGCGTGCGCAAGAGATATCGGTTGGCAATGGTTTTTCCGGAACGTTCATCGATCCGCGGCATTCGCGGGACATCGTCGATATGTGCAATTTCGCGTAAAAATGAATCGGCCGATTCGTCGCTCGGATCGTCGGCGATATCGTCGGTCGACGTGACCGGTTCGCGCAGCACAATGGGATCACTCGCGCCGGCCATGGTTTATTCGCCTTCGCCCAAAAGTCCCTCGCGACGCGCCATTTCCCGCAGGCGATCTTTGATGAGCTGAAAACGCTTCCGCAAGCGTGCTGCTTCTCTCTTGCGCGCATCCGCCCCGAGCGGTGTTTCGTCGTCGCCGCGCATCACGTCCACGAGCGCGTCCCAAGCAAGCTCGCGATCGACGCGCAACATCAGCAGTTCCTGATCTTCTTGCGGCAATGTCGCGCGAAGCGCGACGAGGCGTGAACGCGTTTCCGTGCGTAAAAAAACGGCCGTTCGAGTCCGCACTTCTTCGACGATTTGGGACATCGCCGAGCTTTCGAGCGCATGAACGCGCTTTTTCTTCCGGGCCGAGTCACGACGGTAACGGTAGGACAAACGCCGCGCGATCGCATACGCGAATGTGCGAAACGTCGAGTTCCCGGCAAATGTCGGCAGTGCTTGCCAAAATGCTTCGGCAAATAAGGCGAAAACATCGTCCGCATCGGCGTCATTGCGATGTACGGCGACGAGAAATGAATAAACCTCGGGCCCGTACGACTCGATCACGAGCGTCGCGACGCCATCACGATCCCCCTCGGACAAACGCGTCCGCAGCGTCTTTTCCAGCTCCTCCCGCTTGCGATCGATTTCGTTGCGACTTTCGCCCATACAGCAGTTCCGCTCGCGAAGGAACGTCTCCCAGGTTCGAGTTCCCGTACAAGTTACACGATGAATTTCACCTTGCCAAAGGGGTTCTTTGGGACGAGCCGGATTCCGAACGAATTTCAGGCCGAATTTCGCGATACAGCCTCGTTTTTTGGGAAACGCCGCCGGCCTACTCGGGTTCGGCGCCGTGTAATCCGGGATCCTGCGGTGCTTCGACGCTTTGCCGCGCATCGCGTGCGCAACGTAAGCCGCTCATGACCATCCGATAACGTGGCGGATGATGAACTCGATTCGTCGACCGTAGTCCCAGCGCGTGATAATTGAATCCGCCGCCGCGTAAAACGTTTTCGCATTCGGTGGGAATCGGATTCGTACCTGTAAAACCTTGGCGACGACTCTTGCGCAAATCTTCATAAGCTTCCAGGGCTACCGAGCAAGCAACGGATTTTCCCTCGGCCGCTTCCGGACGACGATACGCATAAGGATCGTAAACGTCCTCCATCCATTCCCAGACATTTCCGGCAAGGTCGTGATGGCCATAAGGCCCGTCGCCGGAAAGGTGCGTGCCTACGTCCGCCGTAATGGATTGTCCAAAAACGGCGCGATTGGGTCCCGGAGGCGTATTGCCCCAGGGATAAAGTCGACTATCGGCGCCCCGCGACGCCTTTTCGAATTCGGCCTCCGTAGGCAAACGCTTGCCCACGAACGCACAATATGCCCGCGCGCTGAACCAGGATACGCTGCTCACGGGCTGCTTCGGTCCGCGAAAACGTTTGTCCGGTCCAAGGCCGTTACGATCCGCATTCGATGGCTCGGGTGGAGGGCATTCATTGGCGGCGATGCATTTCGCCCAATCTTCATTGGTGACTTCGTATTCGTCCAGGTAAAACGCGGGAAGCGTGACGATATGCGCGGGCCATTCATCCGGTTCGCCACCGCTGTCGGCGCCCATCGTAAAAGGTCCTGCCGGAACCAGAATCATTCCGTCCAGACGAACCGGCAGCGATTCGGCGGCGACGGGGGGCGGGTTTGGCACGGCAGCACTGGTCGAAGCGCCGGCCCTGGCGGAACCAGCCGAATTGGGCGGCGATTTTTGCGGCTCGACCGCCGGCGTCGACGTCGTTCCGCTGCTGCATGACGTCAATGCCGCGCCGAGCAGCAAGACGATCGTGGTTTTGGCGGGCGCAGTCATTTCTCCGAAATATACGTTTTCTTCAGAGCTTCGGCCAATACGGCATGGGAAAGCGTGATGTTGTGCCTGCCCGTCGTATCTTCGCGATGCATTGGATTGCGACGAATGGCGAACAGCGTGATGTCGTCGTATTGCGCCGCCGTTCCAATGTGTCGTTTCACAGCGGCTTCGATATTTCCAAGCATTGCGGTGACCGAAGACGACCCGCGACGGACGATATCGAGAAATGGTTCTTCACCGAATTGACGTTCGCGGGGATCGAGCGCGTCGGTGACGCCGTCGGTAAAGGCGATGAACGTATCTCCCGGCAAAAGGACCACACTGCCGAAATCGAAATCGAGGTTCGGGATGGCTCCGAGCGCCGGCCCGGTGCATTCGAGACGCATTTCCGCGCCGCTCGGAGCAATGATGATCGGCGCGTCTTGACCGCAATTGATGTACTGCATGCGCCCCGTTTCCGTATCGATGATTCCGAAGAACAGGGTGGTGAACATACCCGAATGACCATGGTTTCGGGCCAGGTAATCGTTCGTCTGCGGAATACACTTCAGAAGTTCGTCCGCGGTTTGCGCATGCAGGGCGTAATTGCGCAACAGGCCGCGCACGAGCGACATGAAGAGGGCTGCGCCGACGCCTTTGTCGCAAACGTCGGCCAGGGCAAACGCAAATTCACCGGACGGGAGTGAATACACGTCATAAAAGTCGCCGGACAAATGCCGCGCCGGCATGAAGCGACAAGCGATTTGCCATCCGGATACCGAGGGCAGGTTTCGCGGCAGAAATTCCGATTGAAGCACTCGCCCCATCTGCATTTCGCGTTCGATCGCCGCCAAACCTTTTTCTGCTTTTTCCCGCGAAATTTCCAGCTCCCGATGTACGCCTTCGAGCTCCTGGACGCGTTGTTTGAGCGCCTCGTCGGTTTGTCCGTACAGCTGCGCATTGTGAATGGCAATGGCCGCTTGACTGGCGAATGCTTCGAGCAATTCCAATTTATGAGGCGTGAATTGTCCCGCGAACGCGCGATTGTCGACGTAAACGACGCCCACGGTTTTCCCACGAATCACGAGCGGCGCCGCCATGATGCTCGTGAGGCGAAACATGATGACGCTCCGCCGCCGCGAAAAACGGTCGTCCGTCTGCGCATTGCTCGTCAATACGCTCTTGCCCGTTTTCAGCACCTCCGTCACGACCGCACTCGAATAAGCAAATTCCATGCTTTGAATGCTGTCACGATCGCGATTTCGGGCGACCTTCACGGTTTGTTCCAGCGAATCGTCCAGCATGACGACGTATCCGCGTTCGGCTTTGGTCAATTCAATGACCGAATCGATGATGTTGTCGAGCACCGTTTGCAAATCCAGTGTCGAACATACCGACTTACCCACCTCGAAGAGCGCTTTCTGCGCTTCTTGGCTCAGCGCGCTTTGCTGCTGAGACTCGTGCTCGGCCGCTTTGCGAAATCCGCTCAGCGCTTCGGACAATCCGTCGAGATCGTCGGCGATATTTCCGGAATCATCGACTCTTTGCTTGCGGAGCTCGAGCGCGACGCCGGCGAGCTTGACTTGCAAGAGCGCGACTTGGCGCATGATTCGTTCGGTTTCGAATCGCTGCTCATCGGGGGCGCGACGTGGCGTGAACGTCATGGTTCATCCTCGTGAAAACATCGGCATCATAAAGGTCAAAATGCGGCTTGACTAGCATTACGCTCGCATCCCAGTTTCTTGGCTCGTTTGCTCACGTCTTTTGCGGTTTGTGACTCTTTGGACTTGCCCCAGCGGGCCAGAACCTGCGTATAACTCTTGCACGCAGCGGGTTTGTCGCCGGTGGCTTCGTACGCATTTCCGAGAAAGGCGTAGGTTTGCGTCGACCACAAGGACATATCGTCACTCGTACAGATTCGCGCCGCATTTTCAAGAACGGGAATGGCTTCGTCATATTTTCCGGCCAACACGAGCACTCGGCCCTGAAACGTCGCAAAGGGCTTGGAATATCGTCCCCCGTCGAGAAATGCGGCCGCCAGAGGTCGAGGCATCGTTTCGACGGCTTCGCGAGCCGATTCCAGTGAGTCGGCGGGTACGGCGTAGGCGGCAAGCCATGCGCGCGCGCGCCCGAAATCCGTGTCGCGCGGCTGACTCTCGAACCAATTCGTTCGCAATCGCCGATAATCCGGCTCCGTAATTTTGCCGGCGCGCATACGGAGGGCATGCATCAATACCGTCACGTCGATTTGAAACTTCGAGCTTGGTTTGCCGTGCAGGCTGTTCGACACCAAGTATTCTTCAGCCACACGAGCCGCCGCTTCCATTCTGCTCGTTTCCGAAAACAAGCCGGCGCGCATCCAATGGAAACCATTCTCCGACTCGACGCTCGGATACGCTCCCGAACGGGCGATTTGGTCGGCTTTCTCGATGGCTTCGGGAAAATGGCCATAATCGACGGCTGCCAACACCGCGATACGTTCCGCCTCGAAAACCGCCCCGATGGCTTTCTGTCGTTGCGCGGCTTCGGCATAAGCATTGCGCACGACGGCCTCCGGTTCGCCGTCATTGAACAAAGCCTGAGCCAACAACGTTGAACCTCGAGCCGCAATAGGCTCTTTGGCCCGCAATTGCCGAGCCACCGCGATGACGTTCTTACAACGACCCGCATGAGATTCAATCTCGATTTTATCGAGCATGCAATCCGCACTGTTTTCCGATATCTTGATGCATTCATCGAGC
>CAYSYX010000049.1:0-33634 GCA_964435055.1 uncultured Polyangium sp.
AGTAATACGTTGTCGCCGGGGACAAACCCGTGAGCGCTTGCGACAGCGCAACCCCCGTCACGCCTGAACCAAGCGCCTGAGAGGTCGTTGCCGTGCCGAAAACATTGTCGCAAACGACCGGATCGACCGTGGCATAACGGAACCAGCCGTTGGTCGCGTATCCATTCGGATTGACGTTACCGTTAAGCGTCGCCGTCGTGGCCGTGACCGGCGTCGCGGCGTAGGTCAAAACGGTCGGCGGTGATGTCGTCGTGAACGACAGGACCGAACCGAACGCAAGACCAACCGAATTTTGCCCGATTGCGCAGTAATAATACGTCGTGCCCGGCATCAGGCCCGTGATGTTCTGCGAGAACGCCACCGCCGACGTGCCGCCGCCCAACACCGAACCTCCGGCGGCCGGCGCACGCGTGCCGAATGAATCGTTGCACGTACCGGGGCTCGCCGTCGCATAACGGAACCAGCCCGTCGTATTCGCTCCGTTTGGATTGCCAGACCCATTCAACGTCGCCGCATTCGTCGTTACCGCCGTTGCGGACACCGTCGTGATCGTCGGGGCCGTGGCCAATGTCGTGAATGACAAGACCGCACCGAACGACGTGCCGTACGTATTCCGCGCAATCGCGCAGTAATAATACGTCGTTCCAGGCGTCAAACCCGTCAATGCCCGCGAGAACGGCACGTCCGTATTGCCCGCGCCGAGCACCGTGTCCGAGGCGCTCGACGTCGGCATACGCGTACCGAAGACATCGTTGCAAGTGCCCGGGTTCGTCGTGGCATAACGGAAGTAACCATACGCCGTGTTCAGGTTTGGATTGGCCGAACCATTGACCGTAGCGGACGTGGCCGTCACGAGCGTCGCCGCCAAAGTCGTCACCGTCGGAGACGTCGGCGTCGTGAAGGACATGACGGCGCCAAACCCGGTTCCTTCGGCGCTCGTTGCGATGGCGCAGAAATAATACGTCGTTCCGGGTGACAAACCCGTCACGGATTGGCTGAATGCAACCGAAGACGTACCCGAACCAAGCGACGAACCGCCGCTCGTCGGAGCGCGCGAGCCGAACACATCGTCACACGTGCCGGGATCCGTGAGGCTGTACCGGAAATACCCGGTCGTCGCCGAACCATTCGGATTACCCGAACCATTCAACGTTGCCGACGTATTCGTAATTGTCGTGGCCGCCGAGGTCGTCACCGTGGGCGGCGTCGGCGTCGTGAAGGAAAGGACCGATCCGAACGACAAACCCACGGAGTTTTGCGCGATGGCGCAGAAGTAATACGTCGTCGCCGGCGTGAGGCCCGTCGCCGATTGCGAGAAGGCAATCGCGGTGTTGCCCGAACCGAGCGCCGATCCACCCGCCGCGGGAGCTCGTGTTCCGAAGCTGTCGTTGCACGTTCCGGGGCTCGTGGTCGCATAACGGAACCAACCCGTCGTCGCCGCACCTCCAGGATTGGCCGAACCATTGAGTTGCGCGGACGTGCCGGTCAACAACGTGGCCGCGTTCGTCGTCACCGTCGGCGCATTGGCCAGCGTGGTAAACGACAAAACGGCGCCAAAACCGGTACCGTACGAATTGCGCGTAATCGCGCAGAAGTAATACGTCGTTCCGGGAGTCAAACCGGTGATGCCGCGCGAATGCGCGACATCCGTGCCGCCCGCACCCAGGGCCGTATCCGACGCGCTCGACGTGGGGGCACGCGTACCAAATACGTCGTTGCATGTGCCCGGGTTTGTCGTCGCATATCGGTAATAACCGTACGCCGTATTCAGCTTCGGATTGCCCGATCCATTCAACGTCGCCGACGTCGCCGCGATCAGCGTGGCCGCCGAGGTCGTCGCGGTGGGAACATCCGGCGTGGTGAAGTTCAACACGGAGCCGAAAGCAAGGCCTTCAAAGCTCGTCGCAATCGCGCAGAAATAATACGTCGTTCCAGGTGACAAACCCGTCAACGATTGGCTGAACGCGACGGCCGCATAGCCCGTCCCGAGCGATGTTCCACCGCTCGTGGGTGCACGCGAACCGAACACGTCGTCACACGTACCCGGGTTCGTCGTGCTGTATCGGAAATACCCCGTGGTCGCCGAACCGTTTGGCGTTCCGGAACCATTCAACGTGGCCGCGGTATTCGTGATGGTCGTGGCCGCATTGGTCGTCACCACCGGCGGTATGGGCGTGACGAAGCTCAGAACCGAGCCAAACGCCGTTCCCACTGAGTTTTGCGCAATCGCGCAATAATAATACGTCGTGCCGGCCGTGAGACCCGTGATGCCTTGCGAATACGCCACCGCCGCATTGCCGGAGCCAAGCGCCGATCCACCCGCCGCAGGAGCACGGGTACCAAATGAATCGTTGCAGCTTCCGGGGCTCGTCGTGGCATAACGGAACCAACCCGTCGTCACATCGCCGCCCGGATTTGCGGAACCATTCAATTGAGCCGTCGTGCCCGTCAAAAGGGTCGCCGCGTTCGTCGTGACAACCGGCAGAGCCGCCAACGTCGTGAACGACAACACCGCGCCGAACGCGGTCCCGTACGAATTGCGCACGATGGCGCAGTAGTAATACGTCGTTCCAGGCGTCAAACCCGTGATCGCCCGCGAATAAGCCACGTCGGTCGAACCCAAACCAAGGTACGTATCCGAAGCACTCGACGTCGGTGCGCGTGTCCCAAAAACATCGTTGCACGTGCCCGGGTTCGTCGTGGCATAACGGAAATAACCGTACGCCCCATTCAAGTTCGGATCACCCGAACCGTTCAACGTGGCGCCGCTCGACGTGATCAGCGTGGCCGCGGTCGTCGTCGCGGTCGGCGCATCGGACGTCGTAAACGACATGACGGCGCCGAACCCCGTGCCTTCGGCGCTCGTGGCAATGGCGCAGTAGTAATACGTGGTATTGGGCGACAAACTCACGATGGATTGGCTGTACCCCACCGCCGAAGTGCCTGCGCCGAGCGCGGCCCCACCGCTCGCCGGCGCGCGTGAACCAAACACATCGTCGCACGTTCCCGGGTTGGTCGTGCTGTACCGGAAATACCCGGTCGTCGTTGACCCGTTCGGATTCCCGGTACCATTCAATGTCGCCGTGGTATTCGTAATGGCTGTGGCCGCAACGGTGGTCACCGTGGGCGGCGAAGGCGTGGTGAACGAGACGACCGCACCGAACGACAAATTCACCGAATTTTGCGCAATTGCACAATAGTAGTAGGTGGTCGTCGGCGTCAAACCCGTAATCGCTTGGGAAAATGCAACCGCTGTATTTCCCGAGCCGAGCGACGTTCCGCCCGCTGCCGGTGCTCGCGTGCCGAAGCTGTCGTTGCATGTTCCGGGGCTTGTCGTGGCATAACGGAACCAGCCCGTCGTCGCCGCACCGCCGGGATTGGCCGAACCATTGAGCGTCGCAGTCGTACCGGTCAAGAGCGACGCCGCGTTCGTCGTCACCGTCGGCGCATTGGCCGGCGTCGTGAATGACAATACCGCGCCAAACCCATTGCCATACGAATTGCGCGTGATGGCACAGAAGTAATACGTCGTTCCCGGCAACAGGCCCGTAAGGCCGCGGGAATGCGCGACGTCCGTTCCGCCCGCGCCGAGGAGCGTATCCGATGCGCTCGACGTCGGTGCGCGCGTACCGAACACATCGTTACACGTGCCCGGGTCGGTCGTCGCGTACCGGTAATAGGCGTACGCCGTATTCAGCTTCGGATTGCCCGAGCCATTCAACGTCACCGTGGTTGCGGCGATCGACGTTGCCGCCAACGTCGTCGCCGTCGGAACATCCGGTGTCGTGAAATTCAGAACCGTGCCGAAAGCAATGCCTTCGAAGCTCGAGGCGATGGCACAGAAATAATACGTCGTTCCCGGGGACAACCCGGTGATCGATTGGCTGAAAGCAACCGCCGACGTTCCCGAACCCAGCGCAGTTCCGCCGCTCGTCGGGGCGCGTGAACCGAACACGTCATCGCACGTTCCGGGGTTTGTCGTGCTATACCGGAAGTAACCCGTCGTCGCCGATCCGTTTGGCGTTCCGGTACCATTCAACGTGGCCGCGGTATTCGTGATGCTCGTCGCGGCCGTCGTGGTCACCGTCGGTGGCGAGGGCGTTACGAAGCTCAAGACCGCGCCGAACGCCGTTCCCACGGAATTTTGTGCAATGGCGCAGAAGTAATACGTCGTCGCCGGAGTTAATCCCGTCGCGGATTGGTTGTATGCAACCGACGTAATGCCCGCACCGACCGACGAACCTCCGGCCATCGGTACGCGCGTGCCGAAAGAATCGTTGCACGTGCCGGGGCTGGCCGTGGCAATTCGGAACCAGGCTGTCGTCGCATCGCCGCCGGGATTGACCGAACCATTCAATTGCGCGGTCGTTCCGGTCAATGACGTCGCGGAGCTCGTGGTTACCGTCGGAGCTGCGGCGAGCGTCGTGAACGACAAAACGGCGCCGTATGCATTGCCGTACGAATTGCGCGTAATGGCGCAGAAGTAATACGTCGTCGCCGGCGTGAGTCCCGTAATGGCGCGGGAAAAGTTTACATCCGTGCTGCCGGATCCCAAAAGAGTATCCGATGCGCCCGAAGTCGGGGCGCGGGTACCGAAGACGTCGTTGCACGTGCCCGGGCTCGTCGTCGCATAACGGAAATACGAATACGTTGCATTCAGGTTTGGATTGCCGGACCCGTTCAACGTCGCCCCGCTCGACGTGATCATCGTCGCCGCAAGCGTCGTCGCCGTCGGAACGTTGGGCGTCGTGAAGTTCAAAACCGCGCCGAATCCAAGCCCTTCGCTGTTCGTAGCGATCGCGCAGTAATAATACGTCGTTCCAGGCGACAAACCCGTCACCGATTGGCTGAACGCCACCGCCGACGTGCCTGATCCCAACGCCGTCCCGCCGCTCGTGGGCGCTCGCGACCCAAACACATCATTACACGTGCCCGGGTTCGTCAAACTGTAACGGAAATAGCCCGTCGCGGCCGCTCCATTGGGTACGCCCGTACCATTGAGCATCGCCGAAGTATTCGTGATGGTCGTCGCCGCGGTCGTCGTGACCGTCGGAATCGATGGCGTCGTGAAACTCAGCACCGAACCGAACGATGTGCCGATCGAATTTTGCGCAATCGCGCAGAAGTAATACGTCGTCGACGACGTGAGCCCGGTAATTCCCACGCCATACGCAATCGCGGTATTGCCGGAACCCAGCAATTGACCGCCCATCGTGGGCGCTCGCGTGCCGAACGCGTCGTTGCACGTGCCCGGGTTTGTCGTGCTATAACGGAACCACCCCGTCGTCGCGTCGCCTCCGGGATTGGCCGTCCCGTTCAATTGCGCCGTCGTGCCGGTCACGAGCGTTGCGGCGGTGGTCGTCACCGTGGGGGCATTGGCGAGCGTCGTGAATGACAAAACGGAGCCGAAAGACGTTCCGTAAGCATTGCTGGAAATGGCGCAATAATAATACGTCGTGCCCGGGGTCAAACCCGTGATCGCCCGCGTGTAATCCACCGGCGATGTGCCGGATCCCAATGCTGTTCCACCGCTCGTCGGAGCTCGCGTGCCGAAGGAATCATTGCATGTGCCGGGGTCTGTCGTGTTGTAACGAAACCATCCCGTCGCACTGGATGCATTTGGATTTGCCGAACCTTGCAGCGTTGCCCCACTGCTCGTCACACCCATCACGCCCGTCGTCGTCACGGCGGGAGCGCCGGGAACCGTAAACGACAAAATCGACCCGAATGCCGTGCCGGAAGCATTCGAGACGATCGCACAGAAGTAGTACGTCACTCCGGAACTCAATCCGGTTGCCGTGATCGAGTATGGAATGGACGAACCTCCCGACCCGAGATCCGTGCCGCTCGAGGCGGGAACGCGGGTACCGAAAGTATCGTCGCAGGTCCCCGGGTTTGTCGAACTGATCCGGAACCAGCCCGTGGCTTGCTCGAAATTGGGATTTCCCGTCCCGTTGAGCGACGCCGAACTTGTGGTGATCGACGTGGCGGCGGTCGTCGAAGCCAAAGGCGCAGCCGCCCAAGCTCGAAACGACGTGAAGAAGACGAGGACGAAGAAAAACGCACGAACGACGTGGTGAAACATCGCAACTCCCGAAACGCGCCCCGGCACTTGGACGAGCGGCCGGACCGTAGTCGATTCGAAGTCGAAAGGGTAGCGATTTCTGTATCAACCGAAAAACCAAACAATTACGCGCCGCGACCAACCGATTTTCTCGCCTCGACCCGCAAGTTCGGTTTGGCCGGGAGCGCCGAACGCGAATACGAACGCAGCGTATCGTTATCATCGTCCGACGCGGCGAATTCCATGAAGACGGCCTTTCGATAACATTGAACCCCGTTCGTCGCCCCAAACGATGCCGGACACGATTGCCACGCAAACGCGATGAACGGTGGAACGAAATGCGTGAATGAGTTTATGGGTACGTGCGCTCGTTACGGCCGAACCTATTTGCAACGCCAAGTCCCCATTGACTGAGCTACGAAATTCCGCACGCCGCGCGTCGACTCCGACATCGATATGGTTGAGGACCATAGCACCAGCCAATGGTACGCGTTACGACTTGTCGAATCGGCAGGATTGTCTTGCCGAATGGCGGACGACGAGTTCGATCCGCACTTCGTCGCCGGCGAAACTCATCGGTTCGCCCCTATGCAAATGATCAGATTACGTTGCGTACGCCAACGGATGACGCCGACGAAGATTTCGTGGCCTGTTGTGGTCGGTCGTGACGCGCCGTGGGTGGCCGTCTGGATTTCCACACGTTTTCGGCCGGTATGCGTCTTTCCTTGGCGACTTGCTTGCAAGAAAATCCAGACACGTGATAGCATGCGCGCAATCCCGCGACGCGATGGGAACTCCGAGGCTGCCCATGTTGCAACCAGGCACGATCATCCTTGAGAAATACCGCGTCGAACGAGTCTTGGGCAAAGGCGGGATGGGGATTGTCGTGGCTGCACGCCACGAACATTTGGGCGAGTTGTTCGCAGTCAAAACGATGTTGCCCGAGGGTCTCGAGAGCCCGGAAGCGGTCGAGCGATTTTTGCGGGAAGCTCGGGCTTCCGCGCGTCTCAAGGGCGAGCATGTGGTACGCGTGCACGACGTCGGAAACCTCGACAACGGCACTCCCTACATGTTGATGGAGTATCTCGAAGGCGAGGATTTGGGCGGAATTGTCGAACGGCGCGGGGCATTGCCGGTCGAAGAAGCCGTCGGATATGTGCACCAAGCTTGCGAGGCGGTGATCGAGGCGCACAGCCTTGGAATCGTGCATCGCGATTTGAAACCGTCAAATTTGTTTCTGACGCGACGCCCCAATGGCAGTCCGTGCATCAAAGTTTTGGATTTCGGTATCTCGAAGGAAATCGACCCGGAAAAAAAGGGCATGAAATTGACGAAAACCGGCCAATTCTTGGGTTCGCCCATGTACATGTCGCCGGAACAAATGACGGACGTAAAGAATACCGATGTTCGTTCGGACATCTGGTCGCTCGGCGTGATTTTATATGAGCTCACGACGGGCATTGCTCCGTTCATGGCGGAGACGGTCCCGAGCGTCGTGACGAAGGTCATTCTTTCGCAACCGCCCGTCCCGAGTAAGGTTTGTCCGGGACTTCCCGCGGGGCTCGATACCGTCATCATGCGTTGTTTGGAGAAGCAACCTGATGGACGTTATGCGTCGGTCCGCGAATTACTCGCGGCGCTCGAACCATTCGTGACGGTTGCTTCGACGACGCTCGAACGTTCGGGCTCGTACCCTAGAGCCATTCTTCCGTCGCGTCCGGAGCTGGTCGAAACCGCGCTCGACGTAGCGATTGTCTTGCCAAACTCGGCCGCACAAACGATAGCCGGCCCCGCTCCCGACGGAGCGTCTCCCGTGACCGAGGCTAAATCGAACAACGGAATGGATCGAACCTTACCGCTGGATCTTGCGTCGGTATTGCCCAATTCGACGGTCCAAGCGACGCCCGTGGCGATCGCGATTTCCGCATCGAATAAGAACCTCACGACCGACGACGAAGCGGCTCAGGTTTTACATGCCACACCAAAGCCGCAATCCAATACGAAAAAGAACGTGTGGCCATGGGCGGTGGCCGGCGTGCTCGCGAGCCTCGGAGCAGCTGCGTTTTTCGTGACGCACAAGACGCCTGAAACAACTGCCGAGCAAACGGCGGCGGCAGCTCGAGAACAGGATTCCCCGTCGACATCGTCCGCGCCGCAAACGCCGGACGTGAGCGCGACGAATACGTCCACTTCCGGAAATACCAATACGCCTCATCAAACCGCATCGGCGGCGTTGGAGCCTTCGGCCTCGCCTGCAGCGCCGAATGCCAAAGCGACGGCGACGGAGGCGAAAGCGGGGACATCCCCGACGACGAAGACGAAATCGTCTTCAGGCTCGACGACGCGTAATGGCACAACCAAAAAACCTCCCGTACGCGGGTATGACGATTGAGGAATCGACGAGACGCAATGCGAAGTAATCGTTTCCTTGCCGGGTGTTTGTCGTTGGCGCCGGGGTTCGTCACGATGACGGCGCATGCCGAACCTTCCGCCGCCGACAAAGAGCTGGCAAAACAGCTCTACCAGCAGGCGACGGCGGATATGCAACACGACGCGTACGATCGGGCGTGTCCGCAATTCGCGGCGGCCTTGCAGCTCGATCCCAACCATGTCCGCACGGCGATTTCGCTTGGTACGTGCGAAGAACGTTGGGGCAAATTCCTGAGCGCATTGCTGCGATTCGAACACGCACGAACGCTGGCCGTAGCGCAATCCGCAGCGGAAAAGATTGTCGAAATCGACGGATTGATCGTCGATTTGAAGCATCGGGTCCCGCACCTGCGCGTCATCATCCCGGAACGAATCGCCACGATCAGCGAACTGACGGTGATTCGCAATGGAGCGATTCTGCCGGCTTCCGAATACGGTAAAACGGTCCCTGTGGATCCGGGCACGTACGAAGTCATGGCCTCGTCTCCGATATCCGGCGTGTGGAAAGCTCAAATCAAGCTCGAAGCGGGAAAAACCGCCGAAGTGACGGTGGGTGCCGATCCGACGCCGACGTATACCGCGAATGAGGATGTGCCGGGTTTTAATGCTTTGGGGGAAAGCTCCGGCGCGGGCGACGGCAATACGCGAGGCCTTCGTCGCGGTCTCGGATTTACCGGGATTGGCCTCGGTACCGCCGGGTTTGTCGCCGGGGGCGTCACCGGCGTTCTGGCGATATCGAAGAACAGCGCCAGTGACGATGGCCATTGCGATGCCGGCAATTATTGCGATACGACGGGAACGGCACTGCGTCGAGAAGCCCAGCAGTACGCGGCCGCGTCGACGGGGCTTTTTATCGTGGGAGGCGTTTTGTTGGCTACGGGCATCGTCCTCGTCGCGACGGCGCCTTCTGCAAAAACCAAAACGAGCTTATGGATTGGTCCGAGCGGCTTTGGATTACGCGGTCAATGGTGAGTCCGAACCATTGATTCCGGAGCTTGCGGCAGCATGCATGGAACGATTATTCACTTTCGGAACTGAGCATCCTCAATGGCGGAGCTGTATACAATCCGTCCGTCGCCATTGCGGACATTCAGGGCGAACGGTTTTTCGTGACCGCATCGGGTTGGCCGACGCGAGGTGGTTCGATGGTGATTACGCGATTGATTCGGAATTAGTCGGGCCTCGTCGCTTGCATTCCTCAAAAGCGTCTGAAACGCAGCAACCACGTTATGGCTTCCTGCTCGCTCGTGAAGACGCGGGTCGGGGTTGAGGGCCGACTGAGTGCCAAAAAGAGATTAAACAAAAAGCGCCCGGATGAACTGCCGATCAAGAGCGCCATAGCCGCAAGATTTTTTGCGGCTGCGGGACTTGCATAATATTCACGCACCCCGGGTTTTTGCCGATACGACGGACGGCCGTCGACAAGCAGCGGGGTCTGCCGTCCCTCGGTGAGCATCTGAAACGTCGTAACGTTTTCCTTGGCATCGTCGAGGGTCTGTGTCGTCCCCTCAATGGGCGTTTGGACAACGATGCCGTCCGCGCGCCGGACATACACGCTGCTTTGCGTGCGAATTTCCACGACCGGGACCGGTACCCAGACGTTTTGCTGCATTTCCATAAGCCACTGTCACCTGCGGTGTCTGGTCATTTGGTCAAGTATACGAAAACGAAGCATTTTGGGAAGAGAATTGACGAGTCGTCGAAATGCTCGGCGTACGCGAGAGTCAATGGGATCGGCTGTACGCGCGCGGCGCACCGTCCATGATCGGCGAGTGTGGTGGTTGCCGTTCCTTCGAGTTTGTCTCTCCACATATTCGTTGGAGATCACAGGTTTTTTGCCTGATGGTCCGTGGACAAACCGACCGTCGAGGGTCGGCGGATCGCGGCGAAGTTGGTCTGGACAGACGGTCTCGGGGAGCCGCGATCGGCCGTTTTTGCGCTGAAAGTTGCACGGGTTTTGATTTGACAGGTGCAACGCACGCGGATACTCTCGACACCCGACGGTTTTCTTACGGTTGTCCAGATGGCGAGCTCGCAAGAGACGAACGAACGCGCAGCGCGACTCGTGGGCACGATGCTCCGCGATAAGTGGCGTCTCGACGCGTTGATCGGCGTCGGCGGGATGGCAGCGGTTTACGCCGCGACGCACCGCAACGGAAAACGCGCGGCGATCAAGCTTCTGAGCCACGATCTTTCGGATGGTCAAGCGACGCGCACTCGTTTTTTGCGCGAAGGCTACGTTGCGAACAAGGTCGGTCATCCGGGGGTCGTCAACGTCCTCGACGACGATACGAGCGAAGATGGTCGGGCGTTTCTCGTGATGGAACTGCTCGAAGGGGAGACGCTGAAAGCTCGTTGGATGCGCTGGAAGGGGCGTATGCCCGTGCAGGACGTTCTGCACATCGCGTATCAACTGCTCGATGTGCTTGCGGCGGCACACGACAAGGGCATCGTTCATCGCGACATCAAGCCGGACAATGTTTTCCTGACAAACGATGGAGCTCTGAAGGTGTTGGACTTCGGTGTCGCGCGTTTGCGGGAAACCGAAACGGCCGCCGATGTGACTCGTTCGACCGCGATGCTTGGAACCCCCGCGTTCATGGCGCCGGAACAAGCTCGAAGTCGTTGGGAATGGGTCGATGTGCGAACGGATGTGTGGGCTGTCGGCGCGACGATGTTCACGGCGCTCACGGGGCAATTCGTCCACACCGCGACGACCGTGACGGAGCTGCTCATTACCGCGGCGATGCAACAAGCCCGACCGATCAACTCGGTGCTGCCGGATCTGCCCGAATCCATTGCGTCGATCATCGATCGGGCGCTCGCGTTCGACCAAGCGCAACGTTGGCCCGACGCGCGCTCGATGCAGTCGGCCATTGGTTTGGCATTGCAGGGTTTGTCCGTCGAGACATCGGCCGGTTCGCTCGGGATGACGCAACCCTTGGCCCTGCCCATGACAAACCCCGCTTCGGCGCCGTCCCGGGCGTCGCAAGTTCGACCGGCGATGGCTTCGGTCCTCGAAATGTCGCGCATCAACGCGCCGCCCCCGCCGCAAGCAAGCCTGAGCGTCGCGTCGGCCCCCCGCACGGATTCGTTCACCCAGCCCTTGGATTTCCACGCCGCGGCGCTCGCGGCGGCCCAGACGGTGACCCCGTCGGTACACACGGCACTGCTTCCCATTGCGCCCCAGGCGACATCGACCCCCAAGCCTCAAACGCCCGAGCACACGCAAGTCACCACGTTGTATCGGCCTCCTCCGGTATCGGTGCCTGCGCCGCCCGTGGAGACCATTCCCACAGCGCCGGAACCCGTTCCGGATTCACCGGTTGTCTCGACACTGGTAGCCGCAGCGACGGGCAGCGCCACGATCTACGCGACGCGACCGAAGTCGAACACCACACCGCTCGTCTTCGCTGCGGCCGGGGCGGTGTTGCTGATCGGCCTTGTCGCGGCGCTTTTCGTGGTGCAATCGGGCAAGGCCGACGGTTCCACAGAGACAAACGCGACGAGCGCCACGACGGCACCGGCGGCACCACCTCCACCAGCGAAGCCGGCGCCGGTTGTCCAGACAACCTCGTCTGTCGAGACAACCACCACGGAGCCCGCTCCCACCGCAACCAATGACGCGCCGAAGACCACGTCCTCGCCAAGACAAACCAATACGACGAAACCTCGAACGACCCCGGTAGGGACCAAGAAACGAGACCCGTTTGACAAGTATTGATCGCGAACGGAAGAGGAGTTTCGTGTGATTCGCGCGAACTTGGAGCTCGGGGCGAAACGTGTTCCGATCAAACTCGGCATTGGGTTGATTTGCGCGGCGACCCTGCTCGTGGGAACGGATGCATGGGCGCAACCGGGCAAACCATCGCGGGCGGAGATCTTGTTTCGGGAGGGACGAGATGCGAAATCACGTGGTGACAAGGCCACCGCGTGCGCCAAGTTCGAGGAAAGCGTGAGCCTTGCCCGTGCACCCGGGGCGCTCATGAACTTGGCGGATTGCGAAGAAGACAAACAGCACTTGCTCAATGCGTCCAAGTTGTGGGCCGAAGCGATCAATGCGTTGAAAGAACCGGACGAACGACTCGCACCGGCTAGAAAACGCGCTTCGACGTTGATCACAAAAATTCCGCGGGTCGTCGTGCATGTCGATCCGGACGACGAAAATGTGCAGCTCGAAGTCGACGGAAATCCGGTTCCTGCGGACAAAGCCCACTCCCCGCTGCTCGTGGATCCCGGAGCTCACACCATCGTCGCCAAGTCCGGCGAGCGTTCCGGAAAAACCACCGTCACGATTGATGCCCAAGAGCGCAAAGACGTGACGATTACGCTGCAAGGCGGAAGTGTCCAATCGAGCACATTGCGTACGACGGGGTTTGTCATCGGAGGCGTCGGAGTCGCCGGATTGATTGGGTTTGGCGTGACCGCCGGGTTGATTCAGGGTTATCGCGGAACGATCGAGCGCGAATGCAACGCGCAAAAACAATGCTCGGATATAGGGCTCGAGGCGGTTTCATCAGGACAATCGCTCACGCCCATCAACACCGCCGCTTTGATCGTTGGAGCCGTCGGGGTCTCGGCCGGCGTGACGCTCGTGTTATTGAGTTCGCGTAAGTCACCGACACCAACGTCCACCGCATTCCATATCGGCGGCGCTCCCAATGGATTTTCCGCTTCTTTTAGCGGCACGTTTTAATCGAATCACTTAAGCCGCAGCCCTTTGCCCCGTTCATCACCCGCAACTGCCAAAAGGAAAACCCATGCCGAGTTTGCAAGCAGTGCCAGGTGGACAATCCGCATTGGTCTTGCAAATCGTCGACGCCGCCGCGCATTGCGTGGCGCATTTGGTTTCGAGACCTGTCGAGCAGCAAGGCGAACCCCCGCAATCATCGACGCCGTCGCAATAATATATCGGCGAATTTCCGCACTCTTGTGTCGTGAGGCAAGAGAGCTTGATGAATCCGGAAAGACAGCAACCCTGCGTTCCTTCGATGGATGGGCATTCTTTGGCGTCACACGTGACATAAGCCTGCGTGCTCCCGCCGGAGCTCGAACTGCTGCTCGAACTCGAATCACCGCCTGAACTGCTGCTCGAACTTCCATCGCCGCTCGAGCTGCTGCTCGAACCGGGATCGGGACCACCACTGGAGCTTGATCCCGCCATTGTGGAATTTCCTCCCGCACCGCTCGTAACGCCGGAGCTGGAGCTGGAACAGGGCTGTTTGTCACATGGGGTCGTTTCATCCAGAGACGAATAACCTTCAAAGTCTTCGACGACGATACATGCCGAAGCAATCGTTGCGACGGAGACGGTGATAGACGCGACGAGAAGTGATTTTTTCATTGTTTATTTTTCCCGGGCAAACTGCTGACGACCGGCGATTGGCAACGTGATACCCCCATCAAGGCGTACAAATTCCTATGTCACCATAAGCGTTGGGATTGCAATGTTTTCCCACCTGGCAGTCGAGATCGCTCCGGCACAATCGCGAACCGCCACAATCGGCCGAACATCGCGCGACGTTGTTGCTGAAGCAGCAGGGACTTCCATTGCAATCCTCGCGGCCGTCGCAATAAAAGATAGGCCGCATGCCGCAGTTGGCCGTGGATTCACACGTCATATTGCTCGAGTCCGCATAACAACATCCATTGCTGCCCTCGATCACGGGACAAGGCATACCTCCACAAACGACCGTCGCCTCGACCGGTCCGCCGGCGCTCGAACTGCTGGAAGCGGAGGAGCTTGACGAGCTGGAGCTGGATGAGCCGGGAGGAGGAGGGTTTGGCGCGGAACCGCTGGACGAACTGGAGCTCGAATTCGAGCATCCGGCCGGATCGCACGTCGTTGTTGGCTCGATAGGGCCATAACCTTCAAAGTCTTCGAGCACGACGCACGCGGAATGGAAGTAACCGACGAAGCCGAGAAGCACGAAGCGGCGAGTCCAACGAACCATGCAATGGATGTATCAGTGCTTGGGAAAAAGGGAAATGCTTCCCAAGAGGTCCGGCAACTTTTCCATTGTCGAGTCTGGAAAAGTGCCGGACGGTGCGATATCGGCTTACCCGTTTCGACGTCGTCGCGCGGCGAAGCCGGCAATCGAGGCCAATACGAGGAGCACGGCGTTTCGGTCTTTTGCCGAAGACGAGCCGGGTATTTCGCAACCACAGCCGCGGTCGATGCGAATGGGCCCCGAGCCTCCGGCGCCATTGGATTCGCCTCCGCCCGCTCCGGCCATACCTCCCGCACCGCCGGCGCCGCCTTTGCCGCCCATACCGGCATTTCCGCCATTGCCGCCGGCCCCGGCAATGCCACCCGTGCCGCCACCGCCATTTCCGGCATTGCCGCCGGCCCCGCCATTTCCAGCATTACCGCCGGCCCCGGCCTGACCTCCCTGCCCGGCCGCGCCGCCATTACCTCCACTCCCGCCGGCGCCTCCCGTACCGCCGGCACCTCCGGTGCCCGTTTGGCAATTCCCATTTTGGCAAACGCCGTTCGAGCATGGAGCTCCATCGGGTTTGGCCGGGTTATCGCATTGACCGTTCATCATGTTGCACGTGCCGGCGACGTGGCATTCATCGAGCGGCATGCAAACGACGGGCATGGCCGGGGTGCACGCCCCCATGACGCAGCGATCTCCCTGGGTACACGCATTGCCATCATTACACGCGCTCCCGTCCGGCTTCGGCGTATTCGAACACATTCCGGTGGCGGGATCGCACATACCCGCATTTTGGCATTGATTTCCCGGCATGCATGCGACCGGATTCGCGCCCGTGCATGTGCCCATCACGCAGGTATCCGTTTGCGTACACGCATTCCCATCATTACAAGACGAACCATTGGGTTTGGCCGGGTTGGAACACATCCCCGTCACCGCATCGCACGTCCCCGCGTCGTGGCATTGGTCCATGGGCATACACGTGACGGCCATGCCCGCGGCGCACGTTCCCGCGACGCAACGATCCGCCGTGGTGCAGTTATTGCCGTCGTTACACGATGTTCCGTCGGGTTTGGCCGGATTGGAGCACATCCCTGTCGCCGGATTACACGTCCCGGCGTCGCGGCATTGATCACCCGGCATACACGCGACCGGATCGGTGCCTACGCATGTTCCAGTTTGACAAACATCCACCTGCGTGCAGGCATTGTTGTCATTGCAGGACGTACCATTGGGAGCATTCGGGTTCGAGCAAACGCCGGTGCCCGCCTGGCACATTCCGGCGATGTGACAAGCATCTTGAGCCGTGCATGCGGCGACTTGGCAACAAACGCCATTGACGCAAAAACCGCTGGCACAATCCGAAGCCAGGGAGCAAGATTCACCATTGACGTTGTTGACGTGAAAAACGTAAGCCGAGCCTTGGTCGGCGGACGTCGCGATATCGTCGAGCGGCGCGCCGAAGATGGCCGAATTTCCCGAAACGGAAATGGCTGCACCAAAACCCTTGTTGGCGCTCGCGTCGCTCGGAGCAATCTGCTGCTGCTCGGACCATGACGCACCATTGAACGTAAATACGTACGCGCCCCCTTGGTCCACATTTCCGCCCACGTCTTTGCCGTTGGCGCCCACCAGCGCCGTCGTGACGGTCAAACCCAGAGCGCCGCCGAAGAAATCATTCGCCATCCCGTCGCTCGCCGTAATTTTTTGCTTGAAGGTCCAGGTCAAACCATTGGTGGTATAGGTATATGCCGAACCTTTGGATCCATCGTCTCCGGGAGCGCCTACGAGCACCGCCGTCGGGGTGATGCGAACTTGCTTGCCGAAGAGATCATTGCCCGCTCCGTCGCCCGCCGTGAGTTTTTGCACTTGGACCCAGGACGAACCATTAAACGAAAACGGATACGCCGAACCTTGATCGACGTTCGCGCCGACATCATCCGTCGACGCACCGACGACGGCCACCGTGCCGGAGAGAAAAACGTCACCGCCGAAACCGTCCCCGGACAAACCATCGCCGGCCGTGATTTTTTGCTGCTGGGACCAATTGCCCGCATTCGATGTGAAAACGTAGGCGGCACCTTGATTCGCGTTCGTTCCATCGCCCTGCGGTGCGCCGACGAAAGCATTCGTTCCGGAAATCGAAACGGCCGAACCGAAATTGTCGTTTGCCTGGCCGTCATTGGCCACCAGCTTTTGCTGCTGCGACCACGTCGTCCCATTCAACTTGAAAACATACACCGCGCCTTGATCCGCATTGCCTCCGATATCGGCCGATTGCGCTCCGACCATGGCCGTACCACTCGAAACCGCCAATGCCTTGCCAAAACGATCCTGCGCCGCCCCATCGCTCGCCGTGAGTTTTTGCTGCTGCGACCACGTCGTCCCGTTGTACGTAAATACGTAAACCGCCCCTTGTTGCGCATTGCCCCCAATCGTTTCCAGCGGTGCGGCGACAAGAGCCGTCGTGCCGTCGAGCGCCACCTGCAGACCGAAATTTTGGCCCGCGACACCATTGCCGGCGACGAGCTTCGCCTGCTGCGTCCATAACAGCGGATCGATCTCCATGGGATATACGGCCCCGGTATCATCCCAATGCAGGCGCATCTCGTTGTCTGTCACTCCAAACCACGCCGCAACGCGTTTGCCCCGAGCGTCCTTCACATACAGATCGGTATATCGAGCGACCTGGGTCCCTTCGTGATCCAGCAGCGAAATCGTTTGCCCGCGACCATCGCGATCGGCATCGTCGAGTCGAGGCAGGACATTGCCGTTCACGGCGATCGAGACGACTTTTGTGCCGCGACAATCGGGCGCTCGGTCCACGGTAAAACCCTGCTCGAGGCCCAACGGACCGTGCACGTACCATTCATGCACGCCGTCACGATCGATGCGCACGCGATTGTTGGTCGTCAAAACATTTGCCACGACGGGCGGCTTCCCGGCTTCGCCCGAGCAACCCAAACTCGACGTCGAGAGGGAAAACCTCCACGGCAAAGGTCCCGACGGCTTGACGTGAACGGCGCCGGCATCAATCGTCGCGACAAACTTCTGTGTCGGATGCTCGAAGTTCGCCCGCCCCGACGCATCGAGCGTCGCCCGGTAGTCAACGCCCGCATTGGTTTGAACGCTTTGAATGAAAGCCGCGCGAAGGTCCGCAGGCATCAGCGCTTCGTTCGACGCCGACGACGACTCGATACGCGCCGGCTCTTTCGATGTCGAATCACAAGACGCCGAGATCATCAAGATGACGGGCAAGAACGCGGGTTGGATTCGTCGCATACGGGAGAGTCGCCAAAGCATGATTTTCGATCCTATCGTTGAGGAGGACAAACGGCACAAGAAGATCGCCGCCACTTTATTTCAGGCGATCTTCTCCTGCAAGATGGTGCGCAGCAAATGAGCGTTCAGCCTCGCCGGCGGATTATTTTGGAACCGGCGGAATTACGACAGTATTGATCGGTTGGGTGCTCATGCCCGCCGGATACGCGTAACTCACCGCGAAATCCCAGCCCCAGACCGTCAGACCAAAGGGCGCAGCGCTATCGGCCGTGTGGACGCCATTGTCGCACGATCCTTGGGGCGCGCCATCCTTCACCAAATCAACACCGGCGTATTCGTATTGCCCCGACGCACCAATCGGTTGCCAATTCGTCACTTCGCCCAGGCAATCCAAGGTCACCGGCTTGAACGTTCCATCCTTCGTCTTTTGCCGGACAAACACGAGGTGACTCGTTTTGTACGTGGAGTCCGTCAAAAACAGGTAATGATTGAGGTACTGGGCGGGCGGAATCGTAATGACATATTCCGGATCACCTTGATTCGAGCCGGGTAGATTGGTCCAACCCGACATGTGCCCGGCCAAGGCAAACGGATGATCCGCGTCCTGGCTTTTGACCGTAAATGAATCTTTCGACGAAAATCGAGCGATTTGTCCGCCGGTCAACGTGGTCGGAGCCCCCGCAGGCGCGGCCGGATCATACGTGAGATTCGTGCCGTCGACAGCGCCCGTGATGGTCCAAAGAACGTCTTCGTTATTTCCCGCCATTCGATCGCGATATCGCGCCGCCACATAGTCGCTTCCCAGCGCTTTGACCGGCAAAATCTGCTGATGTCCGCAATCGCAGGCGTACTTGCCCGTGGGAATGTTCATACAGCCCGATCCACCCCAGACACCAATGGGTTTGTCGGAACTAATCGGACTTCCGGCGAGCTCTTCATTTTGCAGAAATTGCAGCACTTGTCCCCGGTTGACGAGATACGTCGCGGGCTGCCCTTTGGTGGCGATCGAAACGCCCGGACCTCCGACGATATTGACGCGAGGCAAAATCGTGACCTGCGTATTGTCTTGCGTACCGACGATTTGCATGAAGGGGCTCGCATTGATGCCCGAAAATGCCGGTTCTTGTTCGTACGCGTCGGCGGCGATGTAATTCGTTCCCCAGGCCGGCGTGGGAATGAGCAACGTCGCACTGGCCACGTAGCTCGGAGCACCACCATAAGGGAAAATATCGTAAGCGACGACCGGTGCCGTCGCTTGAATACGAAATGCTTTGGACAAACCCGATCCGGGTACGGACGTGTCCTTGGCAACTGCAGCCGGACTTGGACATGCGGGCATCGCGCCCGGCGCCTGCGACAAGAACAAGACGGCGATTTTCCCGGGATCGAGCTGACCATTGGGAAGAGGTTCATACGTCAACGATGCGCCGCTGCCGGTAGGGATACGCGCGAATTGCGTCGCATCCAGCATTTGCCCGTCGTATTCGACTTGCAATCCAATCGGCGTCGACCACGTATTGGCCAATGCCGCCGCATAACATGTGCCTCGAGACTGCGTAATGGCCGAAGGTTGCACCGCGTAAAACTCGCAGCCGATCGTGCTGCCATTGGCCTCCGCCGCCGCGCACGCGTCCACACACGTTCCGCCGGGTTCGCATCCCTGCCCCGCCGGACATGTCTTCACCACGGCGTTGTTGCAATCGAGAACTTCGTGCAAATCCGCCGAACAATGAATCGTACAGGACGAACCACTGCCCGTACTGCCGACCGTGAGTATGGGGTCGCCGCCATCGCCGCCTTGTGCCTTGCCGCCCGTCCCAATTCCCCCTTGACCACCATTGGAAGAACCACCGCCGCCGGTATTGTTGAATAGTCGTTCGCCGTTGGCGCTGCATGCAATGGGCGCAGCACCAAGGTACGCCAATGCGCCGAGCACCACGGACGCACCGACGAGATGGCTCGAATTCCAGGAGAAATAAGCACGGAAATGGGACATGGACAACTCCTCGAGCACGCGTCGACCACGTGCTCGAAGCAGCCTATCCGAGTCGAATCGCGAATACAAGTCGCCTTTGTTGCGGACCGACGACGACCTGCACCGCAGTCTTTCGACTACGTCGTGATTTCGTCCGCCCACGGATCCGTTTGCGTCGGGTCCTCGAATGCATCGTCGGCGAAATGGTTTGGTCCCAGCAATCCATCGAATGGACCGGGAACTTCGGCGTCGTCGTCATCGGCCTCGGCCATGATTTCATCGAGGTTCGCAATGGTGCCCTCAGCCTGGTATTCGCCCCAAGCATCGGCATGTTCTTGCATCAACAACGCCTCGACCGCCGGGATTTTGAGTCGCCGAATGGGTTTTCCATCCGTGCTGCTTCGCGGTCGAAAGCGCAATTCACGCAATGCATACACCGTAAGTTCGATAGGAAAAACATCCGCTACGTGAATGTGCAAATATTCGCGAATTTCCCCGAACTTGCGAATGGTCACTCGCTCCGTTTCGAATGTCCACCCGAGCGCCTTCAAATGGCGTTCGAGCGATTCTTCATCGTCGGTGAACAGAGAAAGATCGATATCGCTCCCGCGTCGAATGTGCCCCGTACCGACCGAACCGATCAATCGGGATTCAAAGGGCAAGAGCGCCCGCATCGTTTCAAGCGCGACGATCCGCATCGCAAACAAACGCCGCGTACGCCGATCACCTTCGGCAAGCTCGGCAAGCAGCAACAATGCATCGCGAATCTCGCCGTTGGATGGCAAGTCTTGCGGCCGATAACGCAAACGTTTTCCGCCTGTTCGTCCAAGCAAACGTTTCGCCGCCATTCGTTTGGCCGTGAAGTATTGCTTGACGTCTTCTTCGTACATGAGGCGCGCAGCCTCACCGGCAATCTGGGCTCGCAAGCCCCCAAATCGTTCGGCGCTCATGAGGATACGGGTCGGTCACACCCGAGCGTGGTTTGTCGGACCAGAGTCTGTTCGTGGATGAGGAGAGGTTCGAGGACGTCACGCAATTTGCGCAGAGCTCCGCCGACGGTTTTTCCGTTGCGCCCCGTGCCATAAATGCGTTTTTGGACGACTTGCTGCGAGACGCCCAAGCGCCGAGCGATCTCGCCTTGCGACAAACCTTCGAAGAAAAACGCTTCAACCGCTTCGCGCTGTTTGTCCGTCAAGGCTGTCGTCAATGCATCACGTAATGCCGCGTGCAGCGCTTCCCGCGCCGGTGTCGGCGGCTCGTCATCGTAATGCAAATGCTGCGTCGCCTCGAAACGATCGAGATCCGGCATCAATCGTTCGCGGCGCTTTTCACGCGAATGTTTCCTTTCGTGATTCATGGCAGAGGGCGGATTCTCCGCCGGGTTCGAGGAGGGAAAAATCGGCGCCTTCGAATAACATCGAAAGAGCCATTTCGGGCGAAGGCACCACGGCAAGTGGCGAACGACCACCGACATCCCAGCGTCGAAGCTGCTGCAAATCGACGAGAGCCGGAGTTCCGCGATAGCGGCGTTTGGTTTGTCGGGGATTCTTCAGCAAATCCAGATGATGGCGCACGAGCCACACGATGCGGGGCGATACGATGTCCGACAGAAGATCGGCTCCCACTTCATCGTGAGAAGCCGAGTCTATCGCTTTTCCGACATCATGCAAGAGCGCCGCAGCCCATAAACCACGGTCGCTCGTGGCCGCTCGAGCCAATTGGAATACCTGAAGCGAATGATAGAGCGCGTCGCCTTCGGGATGATACGCCGGATCCTGGCGAACACCGTCGAGCGCGAGCAAAAGCGGGAGAAGTTCTTCGTACATGCATCTGCGGCACGAACAAAACGAGTGCCTCTACCCTTGGGGCCAAGTCACACCCACCCGTGGGAAAAAAGTTGTCGGCATCTTCAAAGCGGGCGATTTCACGTCACGGCCGCGCGCAAGCGCACGGGCACGTACTTGTGATAAGGCGTCCGCGTCCGCGGCTCGCAATGCGCGCTCGAAGTGAGCCGATTGATTTGCGGGCCCAGAGGTTCCTCATTCTTGTAACGAAGTCCATACCCGTGCGGGAGCGACACGACGCCGCGACGTACGGTGTCATCCATTTCGACGACGACTTCGATTTCGCCATTTTCCGACGTACAAATCGCTTTGCCACCCGATTGAACGCCCAATGATTTCGCATCTTCGGGGTGAATTCGCAACGCCCCGTGCGGATCGACGCGTCGCCACGACGGATGACGATAAATCGTATTCGCGTTGTAACTGCGTCGTTCGCCCGCCATGAGAATGAACGGAAAGTCTTTACCTGGTAAAACCTCGTCGCGAAGACATCGCAATTCTTCGAGCATCTCCGGAATTTCCAAATGCACGCGGCCGTCCTTGTTCCGAATGAGCGACCAGACGTCGGGCATACGATGGCGGCTGATGAGCGTGCCGGAGCGTTTTTCCAATATCGCCCGAAACAAGTTTACGCCCGCCGTCCAGCGATTGCCCTTGTGACCGGCCCGATTGACCGCAGCTTGATGCTGTTGGGAAAATGCAATCGATAGCGGCAGAAAAGGCGCCGCCGCGGCAGCTCCGTTCGGCAAGGTTTTTCCCAGCGTACGATAAAGAATGGACGCTGCAAAGGGCATCAGCTTCTTGTTCGTCGCCAAAGTAGCCGCAAAAGCCGCCATGAATCCGGCGTACGCCAACGCCGAAGGCTCTCTGCGAGCGATCGCTTCGAGCTTGGGGAACGAAGAGGGAAGCGCGCCCATTTTCTCGAGCAATTGCGTATAGATCTCCGGTTCGGGACGCGATTCTCCAAGCGGCGGGAAAAGCGGGTGACGCAAGTGAAATGCGTTCTCGGGAAATTCCAAATTGAATCCGGTGGCCTCCCATTTCTCGAATTGCGACGCCGCGGGTAAGACGTAATGCGCGAGCCGCGCCGATTCATTCATCGTCACATCCACGACGACCAGCAATTCCAATTTCTTGAATGCTCGCTCGTACGCCGTCGTGTCCGCGTAACTGGCCAATGGATTGGCGCTGTCGACAAAGACCGCTCGAATTCTGTTTTCGCCTTCGTGCTCGATTTCATCAGGCAAAATATTGGGCGGATAAATCCCCGAAATGGGATGCATGCCATGATGCGCCGTCCTCTTGAGCTGCTTGCCTTTGATGGCAACGCGTTCGTCCGTATGTCCCAAAATCGGCACGAGCGACGCGTGCAAATTATTCCCACCTCGGCGCCCGAAATTCCCCGTAACGAGATACAAGAGTTTTTCCAAGTATCCATTGAGCGTCGTGTGCAGCGTATGTTGAATCCCAAGATCGATACGCACGCACGCGGAATGCGCGCGGGCAAACCCTCGCGCGACCTTTTTCACCTCGTCCATAGGTACGTCGGCCCGTGCGATGTAATCCTCGATGGGCACCTCGAGCAAAGCCTTTTCGATGGCCTCGAAGCCCGTGCAATGCAAACGAATGAACTCGCGATCGTGCAATCCCTCACGCACGATGAGGGCCAAAATCGCGCTCATGAGATACGCGTCCGTTCCGGGTCGCAATTGCAAATGAACGTCGGCCAATTTCGCCGTCTCCGTGCGCCGCGGATCAATCACGACCATCGTTCGTTTCGGGTCGTTGTGCAATTCCTTCAATGTGTCTCGCGCATTCGGAATTCCATGCGCCTGAAACGGGTTCGTCCCGATGAACAAGACGAAATCGGCGTGTTCGACGTCTTCGGTCGTATGGCACGTTTGGTGTCCAAACAGTCGCCCGTTCAGCCAAAAATCGCCCGTCTTCTCCTGCCCAAGCGAATTGTACGCAAAGCGGCTCTTCATCGCGGCCAAAAGCTGACTGGAATACGCTCCGCCCAAGTGATTGCCTTGGCCACCGCCACCGACGATGGCAAACGCATCTCCACCATGTTTGTCGCGGATACTCACGAGACGCTCGGCGATCTCCGTCAACGCTTCGTCCCAGCCGATTCGAGCGAACGTCCCGTCGGGTTGTCGCTTGAGCGGGTATTGCAGACGATCGTCGTGATTTTGGTAAAACTCGAGGCGCGCCGCTTTTTGGCACAGATATCCTTTCGACAAAGGATGCTCTTCGTCGCCGCGAATTTTGGCGAGCCGCGGGCCGTCGATTTCGACGCGCAATCCGCAATTGCGTGAACACAAAATGCAGGCGGTGGTGTCGGAACGTAGAGGCTCTCGAGCTTCGGTGGACATGAAAACTCCCGGGCGGAAAACGCGATTATCGCAAAACGATGTCCAATTGATGAGCCTCGACGAGGCTTGGAACTTCCCACCGCTCGGTCATGCGACGAATGACCGCTTCGGGCACACGTGCGGCGCGGGCGCGGTTTTGCGCAATGAGCGTGGGCATGGGCGCCTCGACGTACACGATATGCACGCGCGCACCGTAATCACCGGCCATCGAAATCAATGGCCCGCGACGTTGGCGATTGAGGTTTGTCGCGTTGTATACGAACCGATCACCACGCCGCAAATGCTCCTTGACCCGTTCTTTTCCGGCTTGCACGATGGAGCCTTGATTGTCTTCGGGATCGATATCCATCGAAATGCGCAGTTCGTCCAACGAAACGACCGGCAAATCGCCGAATCGATCCCGCACGCAAGTGTCCTTTCCCGCCCCGGGTAAACCGCACATCATGATCATTTCGCCGCGAGTGTCGTCGTGCGCGACCACGTCCGGATGGCGATTCTCCGAGCGAAAATACACGACCCGCGTATGGTCCGACGGAAATGCCCGAGGTTTGTCGTAACAGCCTTCGTCGGCACAAAACGCGCGAAAAAGTTCGATGTTGTCGACGACACGCTGCATATCTTGGCAAATACGACCACGAATGTCCGCTTCGGCCACGAGCGCCAACAGATCGGCCCGACAAACGAGCGAAAGCTCCGCCGCCAATCGTTGCGCGTCGTCTCGTTCAATCAAGTAAAACGGAATTTGGTGGTATCGAATCAACCCACACACCATTTCGCGCATGGCAAACGGGGCGCCAAGCTCCCACAAAAGCCTTCGAGCAAGCATTTCCCCGGCCCGAGAATGCCCCTTGGCCGTAATGCGCCCGTCGGGTTCTTCCTTCGTCGTGAACGGTTTGGCGACATCGTGCAGCAAGCAGGCGAGCCACGCAACAGCCCGATCCGATTCGGGCAATGCTCGCCACGCAGGCATTTCCACAAGCGTTTCGAGCACCATACGCGTGTGAATCCAGACGTTGCCTTCGGCGTGATGAATCGCATCCTGCGGACAAGGTTCGAGCGCTTTGACCCAATCAAAAACTTGAAGGTCGTTCCACGGAACTTTGAACGTCGGAGCCGCGGGCGGATTAACGAGCAATTGCAATGACATGGGAAACTCGGCGGTAAAAGTGGGGCGCGAGTATGGCACAATGTGCGGGATTGTGCTAGGTCGCAGCGGCCATGTCTGCCAAATATCCGCGAACGTTCCATTTTCCTTGGTCCCCGGGCGGGACGTCCGATGACAAGCGCCTTGCCGACGTTTCGCCGCTCGTCGGTGCGGAAATTGTCGTCACGGAGAAGTGCGACGGATCGAATTTGACCTACACCCGAAAGAATGTTTTTTCGCGGTCCCATTCGGGTCCGCCGGCGCATCCGAGCTTCGATTTGGCGAAAGCAACGCACGGGCGCATCGGGCATACGATTTCGGAAGGTATTTCGATTTTTTGCGAATACTGTTATGCCGTGCATTCGATTACGTACGAACGATTGCCACAGTATTCGCTGGTGTTCGGCGTGCGCGACGACGTCACCGGTCTCTTTTGGGATTGGGATATGGTCGTGGCGCAAGCTTCGGATTTGGGTTTGCCCACGGTGCCCGTGTTATTTCGGGGCGTGGTGAATTCGGCCGAAGAATTGCGGGTTCTGACGGAAAAACTGTCGCGAGGCCCTTCGACGTACGGCGGACCGCGAGAAGGCATCGTGGCGCGCATCACGGCGGCATTTCCAGAAGATATGTTCGGGAAAAACGTCGCCAAGTGGGTGCGCAAAGATCACGTGCAAACCGACGAACATTGGCTCCATCAAGCCATCGTTCCGCAGAAGCTCGGGTGATCCGTTCCCGACGACGTCACCTCTTCCCCCCAAGCTTGCCTAATTCCGCAGTCAATTCATTACGCAGTTTGTCAAACCGCTGCTCGTACCAACCAAAATCGTCATCCGGACCGGAGACGATGTCCTTGTACCACGCATTCGCGACGGCATAATCCCCAAGCTTGCCCGTCTTCGCAATCTGCAGGGCAAACACGGGTACGCGAAGCGAATGAAACAATTTCTTCCGCGCGGGTCCGGGTTCGTCGAGGAACGTTTTCTTGGCCTTTTGCCAATCCGCATTCGACTTCCCCGTCGCCGATATCGAGAGCTTCTTCTTGTCGAGCTTGTACCCGAACGCCGGTCGCGGCACGACGAGCACGTGTTCGGCAGACGCAAAAAAACATTCCAATGCAAAGACGCTCTGATCATCCAGCGCCTGCTGAAATGTCGCCACGCCATGCACCACGATGTTGATGTCGTCTCCAAATGCCAAATCCAGCTTTTGGCCCGGTTTGGAGAGTACGAACAAAAAGTCTTCGTCCGATTTCGGGCCCGCCGTGCCATACACGCGCGAACCCACACGGTACGCCGCGCGCACGTCCGTCACGCCGACGCGCAAAATGGAAACCAGTTTGTCCAAAGACGCCGCCATCAGAGCCCCCGTGCGAATTCGGGTCGCAATCGAATCTTGCCCGACAATGCCGCGTCGATCACTTCCACGATGCGACCGCGATCGAACGGTAATCGCCCGGCTATCGGCAGATAATTCGACGCATGGTTCGTCCGGAAAAGCGCATTCGTCGGCGCTGCCTCCGCAATGAATGTCCGCAGCTCCCGCAAGAGTCCGGGCAGATCCGGCAAGACAAACTTTCCGCGTCTCTCCAATGTCGCCAAGGGTGTGTCCGGTACGACCGTCAACGTCAACGCCGCCAAATACTCGGGATCCATTTCCGTCGCCAACCGAGCGCTCGCTCGCGCATGTTCCTCCGAACGCTCCACGCCTCCGGCACCAAGCAGAAAAATCGCCGACATCTTCATGCCCGCTTCTTTCGCCCTCTTCGCGGCTTGTACGTGTTCGTCGAATGTCGAACCCTTGGCAATTCGTTTGAGCACCAAATCATCGCCCGACTCGGGACCGATGTACAACAAATCCAAACCATTCTCGCGCAACACCCGCAATTCGTCCGGCGTCTTTTCCAAGATGTTCGACGCCATCGCGTAACAACTCACCTGTCGCAGCTGCGGAAATGCTTTACGACACGCTTGCAGAATCGTGAGCCAATGGTCGAGCGGCAAGATCAACGCATCGCCATCCGCAACGAATACTTTTTCCACATTGTCGCCAAAAGCCGCCCCCGCCGACGTTATGTCCTGCAACGTTTCGTCCAGGTTTCGCACACGAAACGTTTTGTCCCGGTACATGTCGCAATAAGTGCATTTATTCCACGAGCAACCAATGGTCGCCTGCAGAATGTACGAGTGCGCTTCGCTCGGGGGACGATACAGTTTGCCTTCGTAACGCATGACGGTCGTGCGAGGATACGTCAACGAACGACGAAAATCGACGAATTTTTGCGGTCGCTCAACGTTCGATGTTCGTAACGACGCGCCGCACCCAAAGCCGATCCTTTTCCGTCAGCTCATTTCTCGGGACGCAGGCGCGACGCAGTACAGGTAAAACTCCCGCAGGATCCGATCCACACAACCCCGACGCCCACGCCGGGTTTGCTTCGACAACCCCCCAGCCACGCTCCCGCATGTACCCGACATCGACGACGACCGCCGGAGGCATTTCAACCTCGGAATCATCGAGCAATGCTTGAACACACGTTTTTGCCGCGCTGATTTCCGTTTCGTTCGTGCTCCAATCACCATCGGCATTTCGCGCCAACGTGCCTTCGCGTATGTACGGGGAAAACGCCGAGATTCGACGCTCGACGATAAAAAACCGAAATTCGACCTCGAATCGAACGGGCTCGCTGATCAGCACGGGCAAGTCTCGCTCCAACAGCGGATCCGGATCGATCGCCGCGCCATGGTCATACACGCGCGCGGGAAAACATTTGTCGTCCGTGGGTTTGGCGAAGATTCGTTCCGGAAGGACAATCGCTTCGGCGAGCGTCAACAGCTTCACGTCGCGTAATCGATGCCGAAAAGGCAAACGCGGGAGCCAATCCGCCGTCGGTTCCAAAAGGACAATCCCCAAGTCGTCGGCGATGGCGTCGGCGAGCAGCGTTTCGCCATAATACACGGGCGATCGAGCGGCCAATCCTTCGGGACATTGAAACGAATGCAATCGTTCCACATCCCAGCCCGCGGCGAGTGCCGCGGAAAAGAGCGCATTGGAATCCGCGCTGTAACGATGAGACAAGACGAGCGTCGGCATGAGCGACCTCTACAATTGCTCGGCGCGAATACGCGCGTAGGAATCTTCACCGCTTTGGCAAAGTTTGGCCAGGTAATCGACTCGCGGGACCTCCGTACGAATCCAGTAGGTCGCCGCCAGCGTCAATCCTTCATAAAAGTCGGCATCTTCGGGCTTCGACGAGCGATTCTTTTGCGCCGTCGTGGCCAGCCAAAGCCAAATCCACCCCGTGACCACCGTCGAGGTCAAATCCAAGTAATGCGCGCTGTGCCGAAGCATGCCCGCCACGTCTCCGTTCAGGCCCTTCATGGCCAAATTCTGCGTCGTTTCGCGCGTTTTTCCGGACGCATCCTCCACGCATCGCACCAAATCCGCGTCGATCCCCGCTTCCCGCGCCTGCGTACACGTGGCCGCGATTTCCTCGAGCAACGCGGCAAACGCCGCTCCACCCGCCATGGGGACCTTTCTGCCGAGCAAATCCAAGGAATGAATGCCCGTGGTGCCTTCGTGAATGCTGTTCAATTTCTGATCCCGAAGCCACGACTCGGGCAAGTATTCGCTGGAATAACCGTATCCGCCCAGAATTTGCACCGCCAGCGCGTTCGATTCGAAGCCCTTCTCCGCCGGAAAACTCTTCGCCATCGGCGTGAGCAAATCCAATAACAAAAACGCCCGATTACGCTCCGCTTCCGTCGTCGCATGTTCGCTCAGATCCGTCAGACGCGCGGCATACGCGAGCAGCGCCAAACTTCCCCATGCAATGGCTTTCTGCCGCAAGAGCATACGCCGCACGTCCACATGCTCGATAATGGGAATTTGCGGCGATCGCGGATCGCGATTTTCATACCCGCGCCCCTGCGGGCGATTCTTGGCATATTCGAGCGATTCATGAAACGCAACGGACGCCGTCGACGCCCCATTCAATCCAACCATCAAGCGCGCTTCGTTCATCATTTGAAACATGTACGAAATGCCCCGATGCGGCTCCCCCACGAGCCACCCATGGCAATCTCCGGAACTGCCGAACGCGAGCGCCAAACTCGGTAAACCACGCCAACCTATTTTATGAATCACGCCCGCCACTTCGACATCGTTCGGCACCAGCGTATCCCCATCGAAACGCTTTTTCGGAATCGCAAACAAACTGACGCCTTTGATGCCCGCAGGCGCTCCTTCGATCCGCGCCAAGGTCAAATGCACGATGTTTTCGGTCAAATCATGATCCCCGCCGGAAATGAAGATCTTCGACCCCGAAATCAAATAATGCCCCGCCTCCGTCTTCACCGCCGTCGTCGCCACGTCGCTCAAACTGCTGCCCGCATGCGGCTCGGTCAAAGCCATCGTCCCCGTCCATTCGCCGCTGTACATCCGCGCCATGTACCGCGCCTTGAGTTCGTCCGAACCAAACGATTCGAGCAATCGGGCGGCGCCCGTGGTCAAGCCGAGGAATCCATACGCCGACAAATTGGCCGCCATCAAATACGAATTGGCCACCGCAGCGACGGTCATCGGCAATTGTTGCCCACCGACTTCGACCGGGCGTGTCGCGCAAAGAACGCCAAGCTCGACCAATCGCGGATACAAATCGTGCATCATCGGGTGCAGATGCACGTGACCGTTTTCGAGGCGCGGGGGAGCTTCATCGAAGGGCTTGTAAGCCGGAAACAAATGTCGACGGGCCAGGCGGCGCGCCGAGGCCAAGTAAATCTCGGCCGTTTCGCGATTGTGATCCGAAAATGCCGGAAGCGCGAACAAGCCTTCGATGTCGAGCACTTCGAAGAGCAAAAAGTCGATGAAACGGTCGTGAACGAGCGGGTTTGTCGAAGACATGATGGGCGAAAGGAAATGCCGGCTCGAACCGAATGTCAAGCGGCAAATTTGCGCCTCTCAGCGAGCTTTGGTCAAATCGCTGTGGACGAGCACGTTCCGCCCCGACGCTTCGAAGAGCATCGACAAGCGCAGGGCTTTTTGCTGCAAGGCCTCCGCGAGCTTTTTCTTTTGCTCCGGATCCTTCGCGGTTTCACGTCGTTCACGCAGTTCGGCGATTTCACGAATCAATTCGACTTCTTCCGGGGCACTTCCCGCGGTGCGATGAATCAATGCGGCAATGCGGTCTTCATAAGGCAATCCCTCGAGCGGGTCTTTCGGCAATGGTTTGCCTGCGCCCGGGAGATTGTCGAAGGAACCTTTCACGGCCGCTTCCGTGATTCGGGCTTCGACGAGCATCTGGAAGTCTTTGGCACGCATGGTTTCTCCTCGCGCAAGCATCGTGTGGACAACCGCCGACCGAGTCAAGGTCTCTTCGAGGAATACTTGGAAATGTTTGGCCCCGAGACCGTTTCGAGTTATCGTGCACGTAAGGTCATGATTCTCAACGCCAAAAGACTCACATTGCGCCCCTGGGATGCCCGAGACATCGACGTTTTGCCGCAAATTGCCAATGATCGACGCATTTGGCGCAATGTCCGGGATGGTTTTCCTTCGCCTTATGATCGAGCCGCCGCTGAAGGATGGATAACGCTCTGCGAAAAAGGCGCCATGCCGCACACGTTCGCCATTGAAGTGGAAGGTCGCGCCATCGGGGGCATCGGTTTGCACCCGTTCGATGATGTACACCGCAAATCGGCGGAGCTCGGCTATTGGCTCGGCGTTGACTTCTGGGGCCGAGGTTATGCCACGGAAGCGGTACAAACCATCGTGCCCCATGGATTCAATCAATTGGGCATCGAGCGAATTCAGGCCGGAGTTTATGCCTGGAACGAAAGCTCAGCCCGCGTCCTCGTCAAATCCGGATTCGATTACGAAGGTCGCATGCGGCGACACGCATTCAAAGACGAGCAATTCGTCGACGTATTGCTCTATGCGCGCCTTCGCGCGGCGTGACGCTCCGAAGCATTGCGCGGTTGCATCATCAATTCGCCCCCCGGTAACTCGCGTGCCCAGTATTGCAGCGCAGGCGACGCGCTCTTTTTCTGTATACGCTCGACATCGATTTGCTTAATCTCGACCATTCGAGCACGACCCAGGCTCGGGTCGGCCATTCATCCACTTCGCCAGCTTGATGAATTGAGAGGTAGGTCCCGATGATGTTCCGCCGGACAAACTTTTTGTGCGCGATTGCAGTGCTTGGAGCAATGTGTTCATTGGAGGGTTGCGGCGATGAAACCCGTCCGCGTCCCGCCGATAGCGGCGCGGGAACATCGAGCAGCGGCGGCGGCGGCGACAGCGGTATGGCCGGCAGCGGCGGATCCGATGGTGGAAATGGCGGCGGCGGAAAAGGTGGCGCTGCGGGTAATGGCGGAATGGGCGGAGCCGCGTCGAGCAGCAGCGGCAGCAATGGCGGAATGGGCGGAACGGGCGGCAGTTTGTCCAGTAGCTCCGGCGGCGGAATGGGCGGAATGGGCGGAATGGGCGGCAGTTTGTCCAGTAGCTCCGGCGGCGGAATGGGCGGAATGGGCGGCAGTTTGTCCAGCAGCACCGGTAGCTCCAGCAGCAGTAGCTCCAGCAGCAGTAGCTCCAGCAGCAGTAGCAGTAGCTCCAGCAGCACCGGTAGCTCCAGCAGCAGCAGTAGTAGCAGCAGCACCGGTAGCTCCAGCAGCAGCAGCAGCAGTAGCAGTAGCAGCAGTAGCAGCAGCACCGGTAGCTCCAGCAGCAGTAGCAGCAGTAGCAGCAGCAGCAGCAGTAGCAGTTCCAGCAGCAGCAGTGGAGCTATGCCATTTTGCGGCGACGGTACCATTACCATGGGCGAAGCTTGCGATGACGGGGACATGCAATCGGGGGACGGTTGTTCGGCGGCATGTCAAATAGAATCCGGATATACGTGTATGGGGATGCCGAGCCTTTGTGGGGATATCAATGAATGCCTGACCAACAACGGTGGGTGCGCGGCGAATGAATCCTGCGTGAATTCGCCGGGCTCTTTTTCGTGCGTCGTGGGCTGCGCGGCGGATCCGACCGGCATCAGCAATGCCTTCCTGACCATCGGACCCAGCGAAGCCATCGCCGCGATGTGCAATGCCCAAGTGCTCGTGGGAAACCAAAGCACGAATCGATTGGAAGTGCGCTCCTCGACCGGCGCCGTCGTTTCGAGTTACAATTTACCCGACAAACCTTACGACATCGCTTACGACATCGTCTCCAACACCGCTTACGCGACGCTCTTCAATACAATGGCCATGACGACGGATTTGGTGCGGGTCAATTTGATGACCGGTGCGGTGACGGCCATTCCTATCGGCGGCGTGGGAATACGAATTGCCATTGGCAAAAATGGCCTCGTCTTCGTCACCATGAGCGATGCCTCGAGCTTCCCCAATCGTCCCATTGCCTTGGTCAATGGAACGACCGGAACCTTGATCAAAACGCTGCTCGTTCCTTATGGCGGCAGCTTGATCGCCTTCGATCGAAACTCGAACCTGATGTATTTGGCCGACGAGGGCGCGAGCCCGAGCAAGCTCGAACGATATGTATTCGATCCAATGGGACAAACGTTGACCCTGGCCCAGAGTCGAGCCAATACCGGCAACTATGGGGTGAACTTGGCCATTTCTCCCGATGGTTTGCACGTGGCTCTCTCGTGCAGCCAAGGAAACCAAAACATGCCGTCCAACGATTACAAGCTCCACGACATCAATTCGGCCGACTTGAACGCGACATACGGGATATTCAACACGAGCTTGTACCCGACCGCGGCGGTGTTTTCCCCCGACAATACGAAGCTCATGGCCACCAATGGGACCTCGATGCGCCGATTCAGCGTCGCGACCCATACCCTCTTGACGGAAAACGTCCTGCAATCGTGTACCAATGGCGAGGTCCGCAAAATCGCGGTTTCACCGGGCGGCACATTTACCTACGTGCTCACGCGTTGCGGAGCGCCGGCGACGTCGGGCATCGTGGCCCGATTCTATTATCCGTGACAAACTGATTATGGATTCGGCGGACCGGCCGCGGCCGAAGTCGCCGGTGTCGGAATCGGCGCCGGCACGGGGCTCGGCGGCGGCGTCTCCGTCGCATTCGTCGGAGGATTGTTCGGCGGCAATGCCACGGCCGAACCAACCCCGGCGACAGGCGCCCCGCCCATCGCATTCGTATCCACATTGAGGAGCATTTGTGCTCCTTGACTTCCACCCAATACCACGACCTTCGAATTCGGCGACTTGGCCAATTCGAGCGTCGCGTCAATGCTGCGCCACCGCAACAGATCCGGACTCACCTTGCTCGCGATCAAGTTATAATCGCGAATACCCGCAGCTTCCGTGCGCTTTCGTTCGGCTTCTTTTTCTTCGCGGTCGAGCTTGTAGCGGTATTCGAGCATCAACTGCTCTTGCCGGTATTTGTCGGCAATGGCCTGCTGCACGATCTCCGGCAGCTTGATATCCATCAATTTCAGCTCTTGAATGACCACGTAAGCCTCGGACATGGGCTTTCCGTTGTTTTCTTCCAATCGCCCGAGCACGGGAATTTGCCCGAGCTCCTGCAAGAAATCCCGAGCGCTCGAATAAATCTCATG